>NZ_JAELVH010000172.1 GCF_019399235.1 Streptomyces poriferorum
CGCCCCCCTCCACCCCCGACACCCGGACGGTGACCTCATGACCGACGCCCTCGGCTGGCGCCGCAAGTTCGGTGTGATCGCGCCGAGCACCAACACCATTGTCGAGCCCGACTTCTACCGGATGACCGTGCCCGGCGTGACGGCCCACTTCTCCCGCATTCACATCCGTGACCAGGACATGGACGGCGACGCCGGTATGGAACGCCTCCTGGACCAGATCCGCGCCGAGATCGGCGGAGCCTGTGAACGAGTCCTGACCTGCGAGCCGGACTACATGGTGATGGGCATGTCCGCGGAGACCTTCTGGGGAGGGGTCGAGGGCAACCGGGAGTTCATCAAGCAGATCCACGACATCACTGGCCTGGAAGTGGCCACCGGAGCCCAGGCGTGCGAACGGGCCCTGCACCTCTACGGTGCCCGCCGCATCGCGGTGGTGACTCCCTACCAGCCGGTCGGCGACGAGAACGTGCGGCGCTTCTTCACCGAACTCGGCTTCGAGGTCGCCGGTATCACGGGGCTGCGCTGCCCCACCGCGGTGTCCATCGCCCATGTCGCGGAGGACGAACTGCGAGAGGCGTTGACCTCCCTCGCCGCTCTGCCCGGCGTCGACGCCATCGTCCAGTGCGGCACCAACCTGTCGATGGTGCGGCTCGCCGACGAGGCCGAACGGTGGCTCGGTCTGCCCGTCATCGCCATCAACGCTGCCACCTGGTGGATGGCGCTGCGGGACAACGGGTTCACCGAGCGGATCGAGGGGGCGGGCAGCCTGCTCCGCGACCACTGAGGACCGCTCAGCCCGGCTACCCGGTCGCAGAAGCAACCAACCCACTGCACGCTATGGCGTGCACACAGTCGGCGAACCGGACCACACATGGCGACGAACGAAGAAGTCAACGACTCCACGTCGACACCCCACAGGTCAAAGATCAAGCCGCCTGCGGCCCTCAGCCCGAGGCGCGGTGCGAGGTCCGGGGCGCCGGTGCCGGGGCCTGGGCCGCACGGGTCACGTCGCCGACCAGCTCGACCACATCGGGGCCGTACGCCTGCGAGTTGACCACCTTCAGCAGCAGGCAGAAGGTGTTGTTGCCGTGCTTACGGGCGAGACGCTCGTAGTTGCGGGCCAGATAGCGCGACGCCGCCTGATTGGTGATGGCCTGCTGGCCACAGAACAGGAAGACGGGACGCACTTCCTGACCGGCTGTCAGCCGGGCCAGGATCACGTACTCGGCCACGCCCTTCTCCACCCGGTAGCGTTCCGAGCCGATCTGGAAGGCGTTGCGGTCCGGGCCGGGCTCGGCGTCCGCGTTGATCTTCACGCCGGGCAGCAGCGAGTGCAGGTGCGCGGCCATCCGGCGGTTGGAGACGGGGCCGCCGACGCAGAACTCGGTCCGTTCACCGAACCCTTGCTGTGCGACGTCGTGCGCCAGGATCTGGGCATGCGCCGAGCAGTCCTTGATCAGTGCGGAGAGCTCCAGCAGGGCGAAGACGTCGTGCCGGTGGACGGCGCCGTCACCACCCGCGTCGCGGTTGACGACGAGCAGGCACTCCGAGTTGCCCGGCAGACCGAAGAACGCCTGCTTGCGGCGGAGCTTGCGGCGCCAGATACAGGTGCGCGCGAGCCAGCCGAGTGCGGCGCTGAGGCCGGCGGCTATCACGCCCAGCACGATGTTGCGTACGTCGTCAGTCATGGGCGGGCATGTTAGCGGGCATTCGGCCTCAAGTTCGAGGCGGTCCTGACGGGGCTGCCGGAGCGGCGCTACCCTGCGCGGACAATCCTTCACTGGAGGTGCGCATGAGGCGTTCCGTTGCGCGGAATGTGTCGTTGTCAGGTGTTCTCGCCGTTGTGGTGACGGTCGGCGCGGCCGCCCCGTCCTCCTCCGCGCCACCGGTCCCACCGCCTGTGAAGTCACCCGTGGCGGCCGGATACGGGGGAGCGGTCTCCAGTGTCGACGCCGATGCGACGGCCGCGGGCATCGAGGTGCTCCGCAAGGGTGGCAACGCGGTGGACGCGGCCGTCGCGACCGCGGCGGCGCTCGGGGTGACCGAACCGTACTCGGCGGGACTGGGCGGGGGCGGCTACTTCGTGCACTACGACGCCCGCACCCGCACGGTGGAGACGATCGACGGCCGTGAGACCGCGCCGCGCAGCGCGGACTCCTCGCTCTTCCTGGAGAACGGCAAGCCCATCGCGTTCGAGTCCGCCGTCACCAGCGGCCTCGGCGTCGGAACCCCCGGCACTCCCGCGACCTGGGACGCCGCTCTCGACGCCTGGGGGAGCAAATCGCTCCGGCAGGTCCTGAAACCGGCCGAGAAGCTGGCCCGCGACGGGTTCGTCGTCGACGGCACGTTCCGCTCGCAGACCGAGGGCAACCGGGCCAGGTTCGCCGACTTCCCCGCCACCCGGAAGCTCTTCCTGCCGGGCGGCGCGCTCCCCGAGGTCGGTGCGGTCTTCAAGAACCCCGACCTGGCGCGCACGTACGAGGAGGTCGGCCGCAAGGGGGTCGACGCGCTGTACCGGGGCAAGCTGGCCGACGACATCGTGCGGACCGTACGCAATCCGCCTGTGGATCCCGCGTCGGCCCGGGTGGTACGTCCGGGCGACCTGACCGCGAAGGACCTGCGCTCCTACCGGGCGCTGCGGCAGGCACCCACGAAGACGGGCTACCGAGGGCTCGACGTCTACGGCATGGCGCCGTCGTCCTCCGGTGGGACGACGGTGGGCGAGGCCCTCAACATCCTTGAGTCCACCGACCTTTCGAAGGCGAGCCAGGCGCAGTACCTGCACCGGTACATCGAGGCGAGCCGTATCGCCTTCGCGGACCGCGGGCGCTGGGTCGGCGACCCGGCGTTCGAGGACGTGCCGACGAAGGAACTCCTCAGCCAGCGCTTCGCCGACTCGCGGGAGTGCCTGATCAAGGACGACGCGGTGCTCACCAGCCCGCTCGCCCCGGGCGACCCGCGCCATCCCGGTGACTGCGCCGGTACGGAGACGGCCGCGCCGACGACGTACGAGGGCGAGAACACCACGCACCTCACGACCGCCGACAAGTGGGGCAACGTCGTCGCGTACACCCTGACGATCGAGCAGACCGGCGGCAGCGGCATCACGGTGCCGGGGCGCGGATTCCTGCTCAACAACGAGCTGACGGACTTCTCGTTCGCACCGGCCGACCCGGCCGTCCATGACCCGAACCTGCCGGGTCCGGGCAAGCGGCCGCGGTCCTCGATTTCCCCGACCATCGTGCTGAAGCACGGGAAGCCGGTGCTGGCCCTGGGGTCGCCGGGCGGAGCCACGATCATCACCACGGTGCTCCAGTCGCTCATCGGCACGGTCGACCGGGGTCTGCCGCTGGTGGACGCCATCGCGGCGCCCCGCGCCAGCCAGCGCAACGCGGCGGCCACGGAGCTGGAACCGGGGCTGTGGAACAGCCCGGTCCGGGCCCGGCTGGAGGCTCTGGGGCACGTGTTCAAGCCCAACCCGGAGATCGGGGCGGCGACGGGCGTACAGCGGCTGCCGGACGGGCGGTGGCTGGCAGCGGCCGAGACGGAGCGGCGCGGCGGCGGCTCGGCCATGGTGGTGAGGCCGTCCCGATAATGGCGTGACGGTTTGTCAGTAGTCGTACGGGCGGGGTAGGTCGGGCGCGGGGAGATGCGCGCCGGACCGGCCCCGCAGCCTCGACGGGGGCATGCCGGGGGGCGTCTGGGCTGATCTCAGCAAGGGAAAGACTCCTCACAGAAGGGCACCCCCACGGTGCGTAAGCGAACGCTTGCCCTCGCCACGGTCTCCGGCGCCGCCCTGCTCGCGGCCGGATCCCTGACGCCCGCCGCCCAGGGCGGTTCGGTCCTGCGGTCCGACGTGTTCACGCCGGTGCCGAGAGCACGTCCGGTTCCGGTGAACCTCACTCCCGCCGCCTATGCCCGCCCGGCGTCCGACACCGGTCCGGCCCGTACCGCCCCCCGCCCCGCCGCAGACCCTGCTCCCGCTGCTGACCCTGCTCCCGCCGATGCCGGCGAAGGTGCCGTCGGCGCGGCCGAGTTGCTGGCCAAGGTCGCCGCGTGCAAGCCGGTCTCGAACGGCTCCTACCGCACCGACGAAAGTGCCTCGCCCTCCGTGCCGGTGTGCGGCATGAACGGAGCAGTGTTCTGGAAGGCCGACCTGGACATCGACTGCGACGGCCAGGTGACCGAGGCCTGCAACGTGGACACCGACCCGTGGTTCCAGGGCGACACCGCGTTCCACACCTCCGGGGACCGGCCGCTGAACGCGGAGGAACTCCCGTACGTCGTGGTGCCGAGCCGCAGCTCCCTCTGGGACTTCGGCAGCTCGGGGATCAAGGGCGGAGGTGTCGTCGCCGTCGTCCACGCGGGAAAGGTGGAGTACGCCGTCGTCGGCGACACCGGGCCCGCAGGGATCATCGGCGAGGCCTCCTACGCCACCGCCGAGGCGCTGGGGATCGATCCGGACCCGAAGGCCGGCGGCGTGGGGTCCGGCGTCACGTACATCCTGTTCAAGGACTCCGTCGTCTCGCCGATCGAGAGCCACGGCGCGGCGGTGACCGCCGGGGAAGGCCTCGCCAAGGAGTTCCTGAGGAACAACTGACGGGCACCGGGCCCTCCCGGCCGGAGGCCGTCAGAGGGCCGTCAGGATCCGGGGACCGTCGTTCGTGATGGCCACCGTGTGCTCGGCGTGCGCGGCCCGGCTGCCGTCGTTCGTACGCAGGGTCCAGCCGTCCCGGTCCGGATGGTACTCGTCCCGACCGCTGCCAATCAGCATCGGTTCGATGGCCAGCACCATGCCGTGCCGCAGCGGCATTCCGCGGCCGGGCCGTCCCTCGTTGGGGACGCCCGGGTCCTCGTGCATGGACCGGCCGATGCCGTGGCCGCCGAATCCGTCCGGGATGCCGTAGCCGGCCGTGCGGCAGACCGTGCCGATCGCGTGCGCGATGTCACCGATCCGGTTGCCGACGACGGCCGCCGCGATGCCCGCTTCCAGCGCCTCGAAGGCCGTTTCGACGAGGCGGGTGTCCGCGGGCCGGGGGCGGCCGACGATGAAGCTGATCGCCGAGTCCCCGCACCAGCCGTCGAGCGTCGCGCCCGCGTCGATGCTCACCAGATCGCCGTCACGCAGCCGCAGATCGTTCGGGATGCCGTGCACGATCGCGTCGTTCACGGAGGCGCAGATCACGCCGGGGAACGGGGTCGGCGCGAAATGCGGCCGGTAGTTCAGGAACGGCGATCCGGCGCTGGCCTCGCGCAGGACCTCGTGGGCCACTTCGTCGAGTTCGCGGAGTGAGACGCCGACGGCCGCCGCTTCGCGCGCGGCCGTCAGCAACTGCGCCACGACCCGGCCGGCCTTGCGCATGGCTTCGATGGATGTGTCTGTCTTGAGCTGCACCATGCCAATTACTATACCGGTCAGATCGGTATTAGAATGACGGCATGGTTCGAACTCCTCTCACCCCCGAAGAGCGCCTGCGCGGCGAACGGCTCGGCCGGCTGCTCCGTGAGGCGCGCGGTCGCCGCAGCATGGCCGACATCGCAGGATGTGCCGGAATCTCGGCCGAGACGCTGCGCAAGATCGAGACCGGCCGTGCGCCGACTCCGGCGTTCTTCACCGTCGCGGCACTCGCCGGGGCGCTCGGCATGTCCATGGATGAACTCCTCCTGCGGTGCGCCCCGGAGCCGGAGATCATTCCACTCGCCGGGTAACGGGGCGAAGGGCGAAGTCCCTGAGTAGGGTTGGGGCATGAGCCTCCAGGACTTCGCCCGCAGCGAGTACGTCAGCCTGACCACTTACCGGAAGAACGGCACCCCCGTCGCCACCCCGGTGTGGGCCGCGGCCGACGGGGACGAGCTGGTCGTCTGGACCAAGAGCGATTCATGGAAGGTCAAGCGGCTGCGCAACGACAGCCGCGTCCGCGTCACCGTCTGCGATGTGCGCGGCCGGATCGCGGAGGGCGCCCCGAGCGCCGAGGGGACCGGCAGGCTGCTCGACGAGAAGGGTACGACCGGTGTGCGCAAGGCCATCGCCCGCAAGTACACCTGGAAGTACTGGCTGCTCGACTACCCGGCGATGATCGTCCGGCTCGGCAAGCGGCCGCAGACCGGGATCGCCATCACCTTCTGAGCCCGCAGCCGGCGCGCCGAGGGGGCGCACCCGCCAACTGTCGCGCTCCTGAAGGACCTTGGGCGAAAAGTGCGTGTAGTCGTCCCGTAACACGGCTGCGGTCGAATGCCTGCGGACTGGAAGGTTCCAGCCGACGGCGGCCGAGGGCGACGATGACGGTGCATCAGCATGCTGTGTCCATAGGGGAGTTCGCGCACCACCTGCGAGGGGTGGCGGCGCTGCTCGATCCCGCGCGGGGTTGGTACGGGGTCTTCTGCCGACGTGACCCCGAGGGGATGCGGGCCTGTCTGGCGGGTGCCGAGATCCCGCCCTGGGACGTCATGGAGTCGCTCTTCGCGGACCTCGCCACCGTGCGTGGTGCCGCGTTCGCGGAGCGCGCCTCGGTGCGCGCGGCCGAGCTCTACGCGGCCTCCGCCGCCGCCCATGACCGCCGCCCCGGCGGGCAGCGGCAGCTCGTGGAGCGCCTGGAGCTGATGCTGCGGGAACAGGCGAACGCGGCCGGGAGGCTGAGCGCGGCCCGTGCGGGTGGCGAGACGGGTGGGGCGGGCGCGGAGGCGGTCGCCTGGGCCCGCGACGACCACGCCCGGGCGTCGGCCCGCTGTACGGAGCTGCGCAGAAGACTGGCGGCGGTCGCGGCGCTGTCGGACCGGTTCCGTGCGGAAGGTGAACCCGTCCCCGGCGCACCGGTGCCCCCGGCCGCGGCCCCACCACAGCGGCCCATGGCCGTGGGCGACGCCCCGGAGGAGGCCGTACGCGATACCCCCGGACCGTCGCCGGTGCGCGCGGGCGGGCCGTCCCGCAGGAGGCCGCGGGGCGCGCGTTTCGCCGGGCTGGACGTCGAGGAGGAGCCCGTGGCCGCTGCCCCCGTCCTGCCGGTCCCGCCCGTGGCGGCCGCCCTGCCGCGCGGCGCCCGCTTCGGCGGCGCTCTCCGCACGGAGGGCGCCCCGCCGGGGCATGCCCCGGCGGCTCAGGACCAGGCCGCGCTGCGGTCGGCCCGGGCCACGGTCGCGACCCTGGTCCGGCTCCGGACGGAGGGGCTCAGCGGCGAGGCCCACGGCGTGCTCTGCGAGGCGGCGGGCCGGCCCGCCGAAATGTTGCCGGTCCTCGCCGTCGAACTCCACCGGGCGGGGCTCGGCGCGGACTGGTCGACCCTGCTGTGGGAGGTGTCCTCGCTGCCCCCGGCCGAGCTGGCGGCCGCGGTGGACGCGCTGGCCGGCGCGGGGCGCCCGGAGGACTGCGGACACCTGCTGCGCCAGGGCGTGGCGCGGCCGCCCGCGGAGATCGCCGATGCCGTGATCGCCCTGGACCGGGCCGGGCGCGGCCCCCAGGCGCAGGCGCTGCTCGGTGCCTTCGTCCGCGTACGGACACCGCAGGACGCGGCCAGGATCGCGGAGAGTGACCCGCGCCGCCTCGTACCGCACCTGCTCGCGGCGGCCCGTACGGTGTCCGGGGCGCGGGAGCGGGACGTCGAGCACGCCCTGCGCATCGCGGGTATCGCTTAGGGCCTCTCGTTGGGATCATGCCGGGCTCGCTGGCCCCGGCACACGCTCCCCCCAGGTCTCGGCACACGCTCCCCCCAGGTCTCGGCTTCGCTCGACCCGGGGCCCCCTCCGGCGTTGCCGTCGGTCGCCCATGCTCCGCAGCGACTCCCTCCTCCGCACTTGCAGTCGCGCGCACCGGACCCCGCTCCCTGATCCGGTCTGATCCAAACGAAAGGTCTCAGGGCTGTCCGGCGGATCATGGCCGGGGTCACGGTCCCTGATCCGCCGGACAGCCCTGAGGCCGTGCCCGCAAGGTCTCGTCCGGCCCGCGACGCCCAGGGCCATCCGGCCCACCCCGGGCACTGGACCGCACGGGTGTGAAACGTGATCGACTCCGCCGGTTCACGGCGATGGTCTTGCCCCGCCGTGTGACGGGGCTTACGTTCTCCCCTACGCACGTGTCTACGGGCGTAGAAACGCGAAGAGGCTCTCTGACGCCGCGTCGAAGGAGCAGCTCATGTCCCACGTCGTACGCGCCGCACTCGTCCAGGCGACCTGGACCGGCGACACCGAATCCATGATCGCCAAGCATGAGGAACACGCTCGCGAGGCCGCCCGGCAGGGGGCGAAGATCATCGGGTTCCAGGAGGTGTTCAACGCCCCCTACTTCTGCCAGGTGCAGGAGCCCGAGCACTACCGCTGGGCGGAGGCCGTGCCCGACGGTCCGACCGTGCAGCGGATGCGGGAACTGGCACGCGAGACCGGCATGGTGATCGTCGTCCCGGTCTTCGAGGTCGAGCAGTCCGGCTTCTACTACAACACCGCAGCCGTGATCGACGCCGACGGCTCGTACCTCGGCAAGTACCGCAAGCACCACATCCCACAGGTCAAGGGATTCTGGGAGAAGTACTACTTCAAGCCCGGGAACGCCGGCTGGCCGGTCTTCGACACGGCCGTCGGCAAGGTCGGCGTCTACATCTGCTACGACCGGCACTTCCCCGAGGGGTGGCGGCAACTGGGTCTCAACGGAGCCCAGTTGGTTTACAACCCGTCAGCGACCTCGCGCGGCCTCTCCAGCTACCTCTGGCAGCTTGAACAGCCCGCGTCCGCCGTCGCCAACGAGTACTTCATCGCCGCGATCAACCGTGTCGGCCAGGAGGAGTACGGCGACAACGACTTCTACGGAACCAGCTACTTCGTCGACCCGCGGGGTCAATTCGTCGGTGAGGTCGCCAGCGACAAGGCAGAGGAACTCCTCGTCCGGGACCTGGACTTCGGCCTGATCGAGGAGGTCCGTCAGCAGTGGGCCTTCTACCGGGACCGCCGCCCCGACGCGTACGAGGGACTGGTGGAGCCGTGAGCGGTCTGTACAACCGTCACCTCGCCGTCAGCCCCGAGTGGCTGGCGCTCTACTACCGGCACCCGCTGGAGATCACCCACGGTGAGGGCCGTCATGTCTGGGACGCCGACGGCAACCGCTACCTCGACTTCTTCGGCGGCATCCTCACCACGATGACCGCCCACGCGCTGCCCGAGGTCACCAAGGCGGTCAGCGAGCAGGCCGGGCGGATCATCCACTCCTCCACGCTCTATCTGAACCGTCCGATGGTCGAACTCGCCGAGCGCATCGTCACGCTCTCCGGCATCCCGGACGCCCGGGTCTTCTTCACGACCTCCGGCACCGAGGCCAATGACACGGCCCTGCTGCTCGCCACCACGTACCGCAGGTCGAACCAGATCCTGGCGATGCGCAACAGCTACCACGGCCGGTCCTTCTCCGCCGTCTCCATCACCGGCAACAACGCCTGGTCGCCGACGAGTCTGTCGCCACTCCAGACCCTGTACGTGCACGGGGGTGTCCGCACCCGCGGACCGTACGCGCACCTGGGCGACGGGGAGTTCATCGCCGCCTGTGTCGCGGACCTGGAGGACCTGCTCGGCCACACCCGGGCGCCCGCCGCGCTGATCGCCGAACCCATCCAGGGCGTGGGCGGGTTCACCTCACCGCCCGACGGCCTGTACGCGGCGTTCCGTGAAGTCCTCAACCGCCACGGCATCCTGTGGATCTCCGACGAGGTGCAGACCGGCTGGGGGCGCTCCGGCGAACACTTCTGGGGCTGGCAGGCGCACGGCCGCAACGGGCCGCCGGACATTCTCACGTTCGCCAAGGGCATCGGCAACGGCATGTCGATCGGCGGTGTCGTCGCCCGGGCGGACGTCATGAACTGCCTGGACGCCAACTCCATTTCGACGTTCGGCGGTTCCCCGGTCACGATGGCGGCCGGCCTCGCCAACCTCTCGTACCTCCTCGAACACGACCTCCAGGGCAACGCCCGACGCGTCGGCGGGCTGCTCATCGAGCGCCTGCGCGCGATCGGCGCGGCCTCGGAGTGTGTGAGGGAAGTGCGCGGGCGCGGCCTCATGATCGGCATCGAGCTGGTGAAGCCGGGCACGGACGAGGCGAACCCCGAAGCGGCCGCGGCCGTGCTCGAAGCGGCGCGGGAGGGCGGCCTGCTCATCGGCAAGGGCGGTGGCCACGACACCAGCGTGCTGCGCATCGCGCCGCCCCTCTCGCTCTCCATCCCGGAGGCGGAGGAGGGCGCGGGAATCCTCGCCGAGGCGCTGCGCTCGGCCGGGTGAGGACGGGGGTGCGGTGCCCGGCCGGACACCGCACCCCCGCGCCCGGCGGGGCGCCCCGGCTAACCGACGCGCTCGAACGTCACGGAACCGCCGAAGTTCTCGTCGTCGGTGCCCCACAGGCCGAGCCGTCCGGGCAGGAAGGCGATGGCCTCGATCTTCCGGTTGTCCTGCCGGGTGAAGAGACTGAGCGGAGTGAGGGCGTGCCGGGGCTTCATCCGCAGTACCGCGTCGTTGGCCCGGTTCACGGTGAGCCGGCCGGCGTCGTAGACGGCGGAGGCGAACGGCCCGTCGTTCACGTTGGGGTCCGAGGCCGACGACACCAGTACGGTGCCGTCGTCGAGCACCTTCAGGTCGCTGATGTGGCGTACCTCGTCCTGGTCCGGGAACGGCACGGCGAACTCCTGCCGCGCCGAGACCGTGCCGAAGGAGAGACCGTTCGGCCCGACGCGTACCGAAGCGGCGTGCACGACGGCCTGCTGCGCACCGCTGCCCCGCGTCGCCCACACGGCGAAGGTCCGTCCCGACCGGTCGCGGTGCAGCGCGAAGCTCTCGTAGTTGTCGCCGTCCTGCCGGCCGGGCAGGGCGACGGGACTGTCCTCGGCCGTCGCCCGGCCGTCCGCGACGACCACGTGGTACGCCTCGCCCCGGCCGGCGAGGGCGACGTAGTGGCCGGGGCGGCCAGGCACCGCGTCGAGGGCCTCCAGGTCCGCGGGCAGCACGCCGAGCCAGGGGAGTTCCGTCACGACGGGCGCGTCGCCGGGCCGCAGGCGTACGGTCGCCAGCCGGCTCTCCCGGTCTCCCCTGTTGTCCCGGACGACGACGGCGTCGGCCAGACCGGGGCCCGTGGGCGCACCCTCGACGAGCGCGATGCCGCTCACCCCGCCCTGGAGCCCGGAGCCGACCCGCTGCCACCCGTCGGAGGCGGCGGTGGCGCTCAGGGGTGCGGCGGCGAGGGACGCGCAGAGCACCGCCGTGACGATGATTCCGTTTCTGATCATGGAGCGAAGCTAGACGGCGGCCCGGGCCCCGGCCGGACCGCGGCGTCCCGTCGCCCGAAGTTCCCCCGCAAGGGCCCGCCGCACTCGCCCGTACGGGCCGGGCCGGTTCCACACGGCGGAGCGCGCGTGTATACGACGCGGGGTGCGCCCCACCCGGACGGCGGAACGGTCCGCGGACTGGGCCGGTCGAGTGCCGGACAGGTGAAACAGAAACGTCTTCAGCGGTTAGCGGCAGCGGTATTGCCACAGTGGGTAACCCACTTCTACGTTCTTCATCACGCACCTTGTCTACGTGCGTAGACCCGTTCCGCCACAGTGAGGAGGGGTACATGAGCCGCACCGTCATCCACGGCGGCCTCGTCGTCACCGCGTCCGACGAGATCCACGCCGACGTGCTCGTCGAGGGCGGCCGCATCGCGGCGCTCGCCGCGCACGGCACCGAAGCCGCAGCAGGCTGGACCGCCGACCGGACCATCGACGCCACCGGGAAGTACGTCATCCCGGGCGGTGTCGACGCGCACACGCACATGGAGATGCCGTTCGGCGGCACCTACGCGGCGGACACCTTCGAGACCGGCACCCGCGCCGCGGCCTGGGGCGGCACCACCACGATCGTCGACTTCGCCATCCAGTCCGTGGGGCGCTCCCTGCGCGAAGGACTCGACGCCTGGTACGCCAAGGCGGACGGCAACTGCGCCATCGACTACGCGTTCCACATGATCCTCGCCGACGTGAACGAGTCGTCGCTCAAGGAGATGGACCTGCTGGTCGCGGAGGGCGTCACCTCGTTCAAGCTCTTCATGGCCTACCCCGGCGTCTTCTACAGCGACGACGGGCAGATCCTCCGCGCCATGCAACGGGCCGAGTCCAACGGCGGCCTGATCATGATGCACGCCGAGAACGGTATCGCCATCGACGTCCTCGTCGAGCAGGCGCTCGCCGCCGGCCGCACCGATCCGCGCTACCACGGGGACGTACGCAAGGTGGCGCTGGAGGCCGAGGCCACGCACCGCGCCATCCAGCTCGCCCGCGTCGCCGGCTCGCCGCTGTACGTCGTTCACGTCTCCGCCGACGAGGCCCTCGCCGAGATCGCCGCCGCCCGCCACAGGGGACTGCCCGTCTTCGGCGAGACGTGCCCGCAGTACCTCTTCCTCTCCACGGACAACCTCGCCGAGCCGGACTTCGAGGGCGCCAAGTACGTCTGCTCCACGCCGCTGCGGCCCAAGGAGCATCAGGACGCGCTGTGGCGGGGGCTGCGGAACAACGAACTCCAGGTCGTCTCCACCGACCACTGCCCCTTCTGCTTCTCCGGCCAGAAGGAGATGGGCCGCGGAGACTTCTCGAAGATCCCCAACGGGATGCCGGGCGTCGAGAACCGGATGGACCTCCTGCACCAGGCGGTCGTCGACGGCCATATCTCGCGCCGCCGCTGGATCGAGATCGCGTGCGCCTCCCCGGCCCGGATGTTCGGCCTCTACCCGAAGAAGGGCACCATCGCGCCCGGGGCCGACGCCGACATCGTCATCTACGACCCGGCGGCCCGGCAGACCATCTCGGCCGAGACCCATCACATGAACGTCGACTACTCGGCGTACGAGGGCAGGCAGCTCACCGGCCAGGTCGAAACGGTGCTCTCGCGCGGCGAGGTCGTCATCGACCGCCGCACGTACACCGGCCGCGCCGGTCACGGCATGTACACCCCCCGCGCCACCTGTCAGTACCTCAACTAGGAGCACCTGGCATGGACTTCGGACTCGTTCTGCAGACGGACCCGCCCGCCTCGGCCGTCGTCGGCCTGATGCGCCGCGCCGAACGCAACGGCTTCCGGTACGGCTGGACCTTCGATTCGGCGGTGCTCTGGCAGGAGCCCTTCGTCATCTACAGCCGCATTCTCGAACACACCGAACGCCTCGTCGTCGGCCCCATGGTCACGAACCCGGGTACCCGCACCTGGGAGGTGACCGCCTCCACCTTTGCCACCCTCAACGACATGTACGGCAACCGCACGGTCTGCGGCATCGGCCGCGGCGACTCGGCGATGCGCGTCGCCGGGCGCAGCCCCAACACCCTGGCCCGGCTCGGCGAGGCCATCGACGTCATCCGCGACCTCGCCGAGGGACGCGAGGCACTCGTCGACGGACAGCCGGTGCAGATCCCTTGGGTCAAGGACGGCCGGCTGCCCGTCTGGATGGGCGCGTACGGCCCCAAGGCCCTCGCGCTCGCCGGGCAGAAGGCCGACGGCTTCATCCTCCAGCTCGCCGATCCCTTCCTCACCGAATGGATGATCAAGGCCGTACGGGACGCTGCCGCGGAAGCCGGCCGCGACCCGGACTCCGTCACCATCTGCGTCGCCGCGCCCGCCTACGTGGGCGACGACCTCGACCACGCCCGCGAGCAGTGCCGCTGGTTCGGCGGCATGGTAGGCAACCACGTGGCCGACCTGGTCTCCCGCTACGGCGAGCACTCCGGCCTCGTCCCCGAGGCGCTGACCGCGTACATCGCCGGACGCTCGGGATACGACTACAGCCACCACGGCCGCGCGGGGAACCCCGACACCACCTTCGTCCCGGACGAGATCGTGGACCGCTTCTGCCTGCTCGGCCCGCCCGAGGCGCACATCGAGAAGCTCAGGGCCCTGCGCGACCTCGGCGTCGACCAGTTCGCCGTCTACAACATGCACGACGCCCGCGAGGCGACCATCGACGCCTACGGATCCGAGATCATTCCCGCGCTGAACGGCTGACCACCGCTTACCCCAGGTCGCACGCCCCCCC
>NZ_JAELVH010000173.1 GCF_019399235.1 Streptomyces poriferorum
ACACCCGACCAGCCCGCCCGTGCCTCCCGCCGCCCCCTGGGCCGCGGGCCGGGCGGGCTGGTCGGGTGTCGGCATGGAGATCCAGGGTGCGACGGGACACGGGCGGCGGGCGGCGGCCCGTAAGGGTACGGGCCGCACCGCTCGGCCGGCGGCCGCCCTGCGGGCAGGCTACCGGCGCCGCACCGCTCAGCGGCCGCGCAGCCGCCGGACGAGGATGCTCGCGTCGCCCCGTGACTCCAGGTCCGCGAGCACCACGGCGACGGCCTCACGGACGATCCGCCCGCGGTCGACGGCGAGGCCGTGCTCGCCGCGCAGCACGAGCCGCGCGTGTTCGAGGTCCATCAGCTCTTCGGCGGAGACGTAGACCGTGATCTTCTCGTCGTGGCGCTCCCGGCCGCTGGGCCGCCGGTTCGCGCCGCGTCCGCCGCCTCGTCTGCGCTGCTGCTGGACGACGGGGGCGGGCACTGGTTCCTGCGCGGACGGCGGCTGCGGGCGGCGGCCTGCCTGTGCGGCCACCGCGACGCGGTCGTTCTCGCCGCCGCGGCTGCGCGAGCCGCCGGCGTCGGTGTCCGCCGCGGAGTGCTCCTCCCGCGACGAGGGAGCCGCGCCCTCGGAGGCTTCGGAGGCCTCCCCCGGCGTGCCGTCCCCGGAATCCGCCTCGTCGGCCGGAGCCGGTACCCGGTTCTCGCCGTTCGCCTTGCGCCGCCGCTCCGCGGGGGACGAGGACTGCAGCCCCATCCCCCCGGTGGTACGGAACAGTTCGTCGGCCCCGGGCAGACTCACTCGGCGTGACACCGGGCGAGCACCTCCCTGGCGAGCTGGCGATAGGCGGCGGCACCGACCGAGTTGGAGGCGTACGTGGTGATGGGCTCGCCGGCGACCGTGGTCTCAGGGAAGCGGACCGTGCGCCCGATGACCGTGTGGTAGACGTGATCGTCGAAGGCCTCGACGACGCGCGCGAGGACCTCGCGGCTGTGCACCGTACGGGAGTCGTACATGGTGGCGAGGATGCCGTCGAGCTCCAGGTCCGGGTTGAGCCGCTCCTGGACCTTCTCGATGGTCTCGGTGAGCAGGGCCACTCCGCGCAGCGCGAAGAACTCGCACTCGAGCGGCACTATCACCTTGTGCGCGGCGGTCAGCGCGTTCACGGTGAGCAGGCCGAGCGAGGGCTGACAGTCGATCACGATGTAGTCGTAGTCGGCCATCAGCGGCTTCAGGGCGCGCTGCAGCGTGGACTCGCGGGCGACCTCGCTGACCAGCTGGACCTCGGCGGCCGACAGGTCGATGTTGCTCGGCAGCAGATCCATGTTGGGCACGGCGGTCTTCAGGAGGACCTCGTCGGCCGCCATGCCCCGCTCCATGAGCAGGTTGTAGACGGTGAGGTCGAGCTCCATCGGGTTGACGCCGAGGCCGACGGAGAGGGCTCCCTGCGGGTCGAAGTCGACGAGCAGGACGCGCCGGCCGTACTCCGCGAGCGCGGCTCCCAGGTTGATGGTCGACGTGGTCTTGCCGACGCCGCCCTTCTGGTTGCACATCGCGATGATCTTCGCGGGGCCGTGATCGGTCAGCGGGCCCGGGATCGGGAAGTAGGGCAGGGGCCGACCGGTCGGGCCGATCCGCTCGCGGCGCTGCCGGGCGGCGTCGGGCGCAAGGGTGGCCGCGTACTCCGGATCGGGCTCGTACTCGGCGTCTGGGTCGTAGAAGTGCCCCTGGGGCGCTTCGTCGAAGTCGGCGAAGTGGGCGGTGTCCCGGCCACTCTCGTTGCCGGCCATGGCGTTCACGTGTAGGCCGTCCATCATCTGGGGGGCTGTCGTCATGTGCTGGTGGGTGGCGAAGGTGCGGACAGCGACGGAGCCGACAGCCTCCAGCCCGTTCGGGCTCTGGCCCCGCGCCGGCATCCCTGGATGAACACCCCCGGGAGTAAATGTCGACTCATTCACAAGTCGTCTTACCTCCTTGGACGTGACCAGGAAACTTATCGATAGGTCAGCGTGGCACCATGCCGACGATTGGCGACTCTATGGCGTGTCACCGGTCCGCAGCAACACAATCCGCCGGACCCGGCCCGTTGTGTCGGCAATCGAACACCCCGCTGTCAAGGGCGCGCAGCCCCCCGGGCGTACTTTTCGCGGGTGCACGAATCGGTTAAAGGGTTACGTTCGAGACGAGTTGCGCGCGGCCCCGGGGAGGCCCGGCATGCGTCCGGCCGGACCTTGCTCGGCAAGGTCCGGCCGGACGCGTGAGGTTGACGAAGGGTGTTGACCCGTCAGCCGAGAAGCGTGCTCAGTTCGACGTGGTCGAGGCCGTGCGCCTCGGCCACCTCGCGGTAAACGACCTGCCCGTCATGGGTGTTGAGACCCTTGGCGAGCGCGGCGTCACGGCGCAGCGCCTCGACCCAGCCACGGTTCGCGAGCTCCACGATGTAGGGCAGCGTCGCGTTGGTGAGGGCGTACGTCGAGGTGTTCGGGACCGCGCCCGGCATGTTCGCGACGCAGTAGAAGACCGAGTCGTGAACCATGAAGGTCGGCTCGGCATGCGTCGTCGGGTGCGAGTCCTCGAAGCAACCACCCTGATCAATTGCAATGTCGACAAGTACACTTCCGGGCTTCATCTTGGCGACGAGCTCGTTGGTGACCAGCTTCGGGGCCTTCGCTCCGGGGATCAGCACGGCACCGACGACGAGGTCGGCCTCGATGACGGCCTTCTCCAGCTCGAAGGCGTTGGAGACGACGGTCTGCACCTTGGTGCCGAAGATCTTGTCGGCCTCGCGGAGCTTGTTGATGTCCCTGTCGAGCAGCGTGACGTGGAAGCCGAGACCGACGGCGATCTGCGTGGCGTTCCAGCCGGAGACACCGCCGCCGATGACGACGGCCTTGCCGGCCGCGGTGCCCGGGACGCCGCCGGGCAGCACGCCCCGGCCGCCGACCGAACGCATCAGGTGGTACGCGCCGACCTGCGGGGCCAGCCGGCCCGCGACCTCGGACATCGGGGCGAGCAGCGGCAGCGCGCGGTTCCCGGTCTCGACGGTCTCGTAGGCGATGGCGGTGGTGCCGGACTCCAGCAGCGCGTCCGTGCACGCCCGGGAGGCGGCGAGGTGCAGGTACGTGAAGAGGGTCTGGTCCTTGCGGAGGCGGTGGTACTCCTCGGCGACCGGCTCCTTGACCTTCAGCAGCAGGTCCGCGGTGGCCCAGACCTCGTCGGCGGTGGGCAGGATCTGCGCCCCGGCGGCGACGTACTCCTCGTCCGTGATGGAGGAGCCGGCCCCGGCGTTCTCCTCGACGACGACCTGGTGGCCGTGACGGACGAGCTCGTGCACACCGGCAGGCGTGATCGCCACGCGGAACTCGTTGTTCTTGACTTCGCGGGGGATGCCGACCTTCACGTCGATCACGGTCCTTGGCTCAGAGGGTTATCCGGGCATAGCTATACATACCCGGATAGACACAGCGTAAATGGAGACACCGCGAACACCCGCGGCAGAGCCAGTCTAATGAAGGGCTTCTCGCTGTCTAGCCTTACAAAGCATTAATTTTCTGTCGTCGCACTACGGATTTCGTAGGCTGCGCTCTCCTCGCCCAGCAATCTCTCGGCCGCACCCCTGTGCAGGCCCGCAGCTGCGGGGTCTCCGAGGCGGTCGAGGGTGTCGGCCAGCCGGATCTCCAGCGCGGCCTGCAGCCGCAGGTCCTTGGCCTGCCGCGCCCACTCCACGGCCTCCCGGCAGGTCTGCAGCGACTCCTGCGGACGGCCCGCGTACTCCTGGACCCGGCCGACCTCGCTGAGCGCCCGCGCATGGGCGGGCAGATCGCCGAGCCTGCGGTAGCCGGCGGCCGCCGCCCGCCAGTTCCGCAGCGCCTCGCCGTACCGCCCCGCATAGGTGTGGACGGTGCCGAGGCGCCCGTAGAGCCTCGCCTCGTCGGCACGCTCGCCCTGGGTGAGGCGCTGGGCGAGCGCCCGGCCGTACCAGTCGGAGGCCCGGTGGAAGTCGCCCAGCTCCGCATAGGCGCCGCCCACGGATTCCATGGCGCGGCCGGTGGCGTACGGATCCTTCGCGGCCCGTCCGGCGTCCAGCGCCGCCCGGTAGCGGGCCAGCGCCTCGCGGGTACGGCCGGTGCCGGCGTCCAGATCGGCGAGGTTGAGGAGGGCGGCCGCCCGCTCCCGCGGCAGATCGCGCCGCTCCGCCACCGCCAGCACCAGGCCGTGCAGCCCGTAGAGCTCGGGCGCGGCCGCCTCGGTGCCTTCGTGCACGGCCAGCGCCCGTACCAGTGCGGCCACCAACCGCCTTGCCAGGGTGTCGAGTTCGCCGTCCTCGACGGCGATCCGGGCGGAGGCGATCAGTGCGGGCCTGCGGATCCGCAGCCAGGCGGCCGCCGCCTCGGGGCCGGGGAACCGCAGGGAGCGCGGCAGCCCGGCGAGCTTGCGCCGGGACGGGGAGCCCTCCGGTTCGGTGACCGCGCGGCAGGACTGGAGCAGGCGCACGGTGCGCTCCAGCATCCGGGCCTGCGCGAGCTGGATCTCGGCCGGGCGGTCCCGGTCCTCCAGCAGCGCCCGCAGCAGCGCCGCGAGGCAGCCCGGCACCTCGTACTGCGGCTGCTCGGCCCCGTCGCTGCGCAGCAGCCCCAGGCGCACGAAGTCGTCGAGGGTGGTCCGGGCGGCCGAGACGGAACAGCCGGCGAGCGCCGAGGCGGTGTGGGCGTCGGCGAGACCGGCCGGGGCGAGGGAGAGCAGACGCAGTATCCGGGCGGCGGTCGGCGGCAAGGAGTCGTGGACCAGACGGAAGGCACGGGCCAGCGGGCGGGCCCCGGCGGACTGCTCGGTGTCGTCCGGCAGGTCCCGCAGCTGTTTGGTGACATCGGCGACCGAGGCCGTCGGACGGGTGGCCAGCCATCCCCCGATCATGACGAGTGCGGCGGGCTGCCCGCCGCACTCCTCCGCCAGCGTCTCGGCCGTCAGCGGGTCGACGGTGATCCTGACCTGCCCGATCGCCGCGGCGAGCAGTTCGACGGCGGAGCCCGGGTCCAGGCCGCCGAGGGTGCAGGGCCGGACGCCGGGGATCCCCGTCAGCGGGCCCTGCGCGGTGGCGATGACGAGACAGTCCGGGTTGTCCGGCAGCAGCGGGTCGACCTGTTCGGCGTCGGGGGCGTCGTCGAGCAGCAGCAGCACACGGCGTACGGCGAGCGCCTCGCGGACCATCTCGGACAGTTCGTCCGCGTCCGCGCCGGGCGGCCCGGCCACGCCGAGCCCGCGCAGGAGTTCGCGCGCGGCGCGTTCGGCGGGGACGGCGCTGCCGCCGGGCTCGGTGAGCCGGACGCGGATCATCCCGTCGGGGTAGTCGCCCGCGGCGAGCAGTCTGCGGGCGAGTTCGTCCGCCAGTGCGGTACGGCCTGATCCCGGGCGCCCGGCGATCAGCAGGACCCGGGCCCGGCCGCTCTTGCGACCGGCCATGGTGTCCAGTCCGGCCCGTTCGATATCGGCCCGCAGTTCCTTCAACTCGCGCTCACGGCCGAAGAATCGGGGTGGTTCGACGGCGGCCGGCTCCTCGGTCCCCGCTGCCTCGGCCGGGCCGCTGGTGTCCACCGCCTGATCCGTCACGGGCCACGCTCCACTTCGCTGCACGCGTCGCCCGCCGGGACTCCGGTCAGGGCGTTCCGAGCGTAGTTCAGGCGGGTGGGCGATTCGGGTGGAGCGCGGCGGGGAGGTCCCCCGATCGGATCAGCATTTTTTCCGACCGGGGGAACGCCAAGAGGTACCGGGAAGCGCGCCAGGGCCCGCCCCCGACGTTCCCGTCAGGCCGTCAAGCCCTAAAGCCGTCACACCGTCAGGCCCTCAAGCCTGCACAGGCCCTCACAGGCCCTCAGGCCTCGAACGGCCGGGCGGGCCAGGGCGCCTCCGCGGGACGCAGCGAGTCGGCCCCGTCGCCCGCGAGCACCGCCGCGAGCGCGAGCGCCCCCACCACGAGGCAGTTGTTGTGCAGGTCCCCGGCGAGGGCACCCCGCACCAGCTCCCGGAGCGGCACCCGGGCCTGCTCCATGTCGGCCTCCTCCTCGGAGACGGCGAAGCGCTCCCCGTCCGCCTCGGAGATGTTCCGGGCGAGGAAGATGCGTACGGCTTCGTCGCAGCCGCCGGGCGTCGTGTAGACGTCGGTCAGCACCCGCCAGTCCTCGGCCTTGACGTACGCCTCCTCGTAGAGCTCGCGCTGCGCGGCGTGCAGCGGGTTCTCGCCGGGGACGTCGAGGAGCCCGGCCGGAATCTCCCACAGCTTGTGGCGCACCGGGTGCCGGTACTGGCGCAGCACGAGGACGCGGTCCTCGTCGTCGAGCGCGAGCACGGCGACCGAGCCGGGGTGGACCTGGTAGTCGCGGCGCGCGATCGTGCCGTCGGGCATCTCGACGTCGTCGGTGCGGACGCTGGTCTTGTTGCCCCGGAACGGAGTCTCGGTCGCGGTGACCGGCCATTCCTCGGGCGTGTCCTGGAAACCCATCTACGTCCTCCCACAAAAAACAGTGACCGGGGTACGCGTCCTCGAAGGATGCGTACCCCGGTCAACCGTAACGCCTGCGGGGATGCCGCTACTTAACCGGCTTGGCGCCCGTCTTGCGTGCGACGGCCGCCTTCACCAGGCCCGCGAAGAGCGGGTGCGGGCGGGTCGGGCGGGAGCGCAGCTCCGGGTGCGCCTGGGTGGCGACCAGGTAGGGGTGGACCTCGCGCGGGTACTCGACGTACTCGACGAGCTTGTTGTCCGGGGAGGTGCCGGAGAAGACCAGACCGGCCTTCTTCTCCAGCTCGGCCCGGTAGGAGTTGTTGACCTCGTAGCGGTGACGGTGGCGCTCGTCCACGTACGGCTGGTCGTCGTAGGCCTCACGGACCAGCGAGCCCTCGGCGAGCTTCGCCGGGTACAGGCCCAGGCGCATGGTGCCGCCCAGGTCGCCCGCGCCCTCGACGTAAGCCAGCTGCTCCTCCATCGTCGAGATGACCGGGTGGGCGGTGGCGGCGTCGAACTCGGTGGAGTTGGCGTCGGGGATCTCGGCGAGGTTGCGCGCCGCCTCGATCACGATGCACTGGAGGCCCAGGCAGAGGCCGAGGAGCGGCACCTTGTTCTCGCGGGCGTACTGGATGGCACCGACCTTGCCGATGACACCGCGCTCACCGAAGCCGCCGGGGATGCAGACGGCGTCGACGTCGCCGAGCTGCTTCTTGGCACCGGCCGGGGTCTTGCAGTCGTCGGAGGCGACCCACTTGACCTTGACGCGGGCCTTGTTGGCGAAGCCGCCGGCCCGGATGGCCTCGGTGACCGAGAGGTAGGCGTCGGGCAGGTCGATGTACTTGCCGACCAGGGCGACGGTGACCTCGTGGTCGGGGTTGTGGACGCGGTCCAGCAGATCGCCCCAGGTGGTCCAGTCGACGTCGCGGAACGGCAGGTCGAGCTTGCGCACGACGTAGGCGTCCAGACCCTCGGAGTGCAGCACCTTGGGGATGTCGTAGATCGACTTGGCGTCGGGGCAGGCCACCACGGCGGCCTCGTCGACGTCGCACATCAGCGAGATCTTGCGCTTGATGGCGGTCGGGACGTCACGGTCGGCACGGAGCACGATGGCGTCCGGCTGGATACCGATGTTGCGCAGGGCGGCGACCGAGTGCTGGGTGGGCTTGGTCTTGAGCTCGCCGGACGGGCCGATGTAGGGCAGCAGCGAGATGTGCACGACGAAGACGTTGTCCCGGCCCACCTCGTGGCGGACCTGGCGGACGGTCTCCAGGAACGGCAGCGACTCGATGTCGCCGACCGTGCCGCCGACCTCGGTGATGACGACGTCGACGTCGTCGGTGGCCATGCGGCGGATTCGGTGCTTGATCTCGTTGGTGATGTGCGGGATGACCTGCACGGTGTCACCGAGGTACTCGCCGCGCCGCTCCTTGGCGATGACCGTCGAGTAGACCTGGCCGGTGGTGACGTTGGCGGAACCGTCGAGGTCCACGTCCAGGAAGCGCTCGTAGTGGCCGATGTCCAGGTCGGTCTCGGCGCCGTCGTTGGTGACGAACACCTCGCCGTGCTGGAACGGGTTCATCGTGCCCGGGTCGACGTTAAGGTACGGGTCGAGCTTCTGCATGGTGACCCGAAGGCCGCGCGCCTTGAGCAGGGCACCGAGGCTGGAGGCAGTCAGACCCTTGCCGAGGGAAGAGGCGACACCCCCGGTGACGAAGATGTGCTTGGTCGTCGTGGATGTGGGCTGCATAGCCAAAGGGGGCTCCCGTGGTCGCGATCGTGAGGTGCGTACCGGCGTTCCCGTCCGGAGAATCCGGAGGTGCCGTCGCTGCGGTTCGGGGGCCTCGTCTGCTCTCGCTGACGACCACCGTCCACGGGCTACCAGGGTAACAGCGACGCGGGGAGCCTGCTTCCGGCCACTCCCGGCACAGCTGGGTCACGCGATCCCCGCACGTCCCTCACACCCCACTCGTTCGGCTCACCTCTGTTGTCAAGTGCGTCGCGCGGATCACCCGGGTGCGTCGTATCCTGCTCGGACACTCGCTCCGGGCGAGGTATGAGCTCGCAGGTTCCCCCACATCAACCCCCTGCAACGACCTCTTTACCCGCAGTAAGCGCCCTACGGGGCGACATGGCCGTTCGACTGGAGATGCACGTGGCCGGGCGCATCGAGGATTACGCACTCATCGGAGACATGCAGACCGCCGCCCTGGTCTGCCGGGACGGCACGGCCGACTGGCTGTGCCTTCCCCGCTTCGATTCACACGCCGTCTTCGCGGGACTGCTGGGCACCGAGGAGCACGGCTTCTGGCGCCTGGGACCGGCCCGCGCGGAGGGCACGGAACCGCCGTCGGCGGACCGTCGCCGCTATCGCGGGGACTCACTGATCCTGGAATCGGAATGGGACACGCCGCGCGGCACGGTCAGAGTGACCGACTTCATGCCGCCGCGCGACGGCGCGCCCCAGCTGATCCGGATCGTGGAGGGAATCAGCGGCCGGGTGCCGATGCGCTCGGAGCTGCGGATGCGGTTCAGCTACGGGCGTGTCACCCCGTGGGTGCACAAGGTGGACGGCCGTACGGTCGCCGTCGCGGGCCCCGACTCGGTCTGGTACGACACCCCCGCGGAGACGTACGGCGAGAACCTGACGACGTACTCGGACTTCACCGTGGCCCCGGGTGACCGGATCGCGTTCACCATCAGCTGGCAGCCCTCGCACCGCGAGCCGCCCGCGCTCCCGGACCCGGAGGGCTCCCTGGAGGCCACTTCGGACTTCTGGCGCGACTGGGTGGATCAGTGCACGTACCACGGCCCCTACCGCGAGGCCGTGGTCCGCTCGCTGATCACCCTGAAGGCCCTGACGTACGCGCCGACCGGCGGCATCGTCGCCGCGCCGACCACCTCCCTGCCGGAGGACATCGGCGGTTCCCGCAACTGGGACTACCGCTACACCTGGCTGCGCGACGCCGCGATCACCCTCTCCTCGCTGCTGCGCACCGGCTACCGCGAGGAGGCCCGCGCCTGGCGCGAGTGGCTGCTGCGAGCCGTGGCGGGCGACCCCGAGAACCTGCAGATCATGTACGGGATCGCGGGCGAGCGTGAGCTGGGCGAGGCCGAGCTGGAGTGGCTGCCCGGGTACGAGAACTCCGGCCCGGTCCGCGTCGGCAACGGCGCCGCGGGCCAGCTCCAGCTGGATGTGTACGGCGAGGTCACCGAGGCCCTGCACCTGGCACACATGACGGGGCTGACCCGCAACGACTACGCGACCGGTCTCCAGCTCAAGCTGATCGAGTATCTGGAGAAGCACTGGGACGAACCGGACGAGGGCATCTGGGAGGTGCGCGGTCCGCGCCGGCACTTCGTGCACTCCAAGGTGATGGCCTGGGTCGCGGTCGACCGGACGATCAAGCTGATCGAGTCCGGTGACACGGACGGGCCGCTGGAGAAGTGGCGCGAGCTGCGCGACGACATCCACCGGGACGTCTGCGAGCGGGGCTACGACAAGGAGCGCAACACCTTCACCCAGTCCTACGGGTCGAAGGAGCTGGACGCCTCCTTGCTGCTGATCCCGCAGATGGGCTTCCTGCCGCCCGACGACAAGCGGGTCATCGGCACCATCGAGGCGATCCAGCGCGAGCTGTCCACCGAGGACGGTTTCGTGCTGCGCTACCCCACCTCGGGCGAGAACGCGGGCGTGGACGGCCTGGAGGGCGACGAGGGCGCGTTCCTGGCGTGCTCGTTCTGGCTGGCGGACGACCTGGCGATGATCGGCCGGGTCGACGAGGCCCGCCAGCTCTTCGAGCGTCTGCTGTCCCTGCGCAACGACCTGGGCCTGCTGGCCGAGGAGTGGGACGCGCGGCTCCAGCGCCAGGTGGGCAACTTCCCGCAGGCGTTCAGCCACGTGCCGCTGATCGACACGGCGCTGCGGCTGACGGCGAGCGGGGCGTACGTGGGCTGAGGCACCGCGGATCCGGCCGGGTCGGCACAGCTCCCCGGGAGCCCCCGCTTTCCCGGCCGGACGGTGAGTGCACAGCTCCCCCGGAGCCACCGCCTTCCCGGCCGGACCGTGAGTGCACAGCTCCCCCGGAGCCACCGCCTTCCCGGCCGGACGCTGAATTCGGTTGCGGCGGAGCCGTTCGGCCCGGTGGGGTACTCCCGTGGACGGTACCGAGGAGCAGGAGCGACGGGCGAGGCCGGGCAGTGACCGTGTGGTCACGACGCGACCGGCTCCCTGGCACAGATCAGCGGTGCTCATCGCCCTGATGCTGGCCGCGTTCACCTTCAACACGGCGGAGAACCTGCCGATCGGTCTCCTCGAACTCATCTCCGAAAGCCTCCGGGTGTCCCTGTCGGCTGTCGGTCTCCTGGTCACCGGTTACGGCGTGACGGTGGCCGTTTCGTCCGTGCCGCTCGCCCACGCCGTGCGGGCCCTGCCCCGACGCCATGTGCTCACGGGACTGCTGGCCGCGCTGGTCGTGTCCAGTCTGGTCGCGGCGCTGACGAACTCGTACTGGCTGCTGCTCGCGGCGCGGCTGCTGACCGCGCTCGCCCAGGCACTGTTCTGGGCCGTGATGGGGCCGGCCGCGGTGGGCCTGTTCTCGCCCGCGGTTCGCGGGCGAGTGGTCGGGGCGCTCTCCATCGCCGGTTCGCTGGCTCTCGTGCTCGGTGTTCCCGCCGGGACCTGGATGGGCCGTCAGAGCGGCTGGCAGGTGCCGGTCGCTCTCCTGGCGGGTCCGGGGCTCGTCTCTCTCGTCACGATCGCCGCTCTGCTTCCGACATCGCGTCCGGAAGAGGAACACGCCGCCTACGGAACCCGACCCGACGCCCGCCGGTTCGCGACGGTGCTGGCGGCCGTGGTCCTGTCCGCCACCGGGGCGTTCACGGGATACACGTACGTCGTGAGGTTCCTGGGAGGCGTGAGTGGGTTCTCGCCGAGCGCGGTCGGCGCCCTGCTCGTGGCCTTCGGTGTCGCGTGTCTGGCCGGGGTGAGCATCACCGGAGCGCTCCTGGACCGCTTTCCGCAGGCATCGCTGACCGCTGCCGTCGCCACGCAGGCGGTGGGCATGCTCGGTCTGTACGCGGCCGGTGCCCGTCCGGTGGTGGCAGTGGTGTTCCTGGTGCTGATGGGCAGTGCGCTCGGGCCGGTGTTCATGACCACCCAGAACGCGATGCTGCACTGCGCACCGGGCCGCACGGACATGGCCCTAGCGGCGAACTCGGGCTCGTACAACGCCGGTATCGCGGCCGGCGCCGCGCTCGGGGGAATGATCCTGCCGCTCGCCGGCGTGCGGGGCACCTTCCTCGCCGGCGGGCTGCTGACCGTCGGGGCCTGGGTGGTGCTGGTCAGCGGGCGGCTGCTGCGCGGCAGGCCGGAGCCCGCCCGGTAGGAGCCGGCGGTGCCGTCGTGGGGCCACTGCGGCGGGTCGTCCACCGGCAGCGTGCGGTGCGCGACCGACGCCCCAGTGCCTTCGTCAGCAGGCCTCCGCCGCGGGGCCCGTCACGACCGGGCGGTTCCCCGAGGGCAGCCCCCACTCACTCCAGGAGCCGTCGTACACCGCCAGGTCGC
The DNA here is from genome assembly GCF_019399235.1 of Streptomyces poriferorum. GTDB lineage: Bacteria > Actinomycetota > Actinomycetes > Streptomycetales > Streptomycetaceae > Streptomyces > Streptomyces poriferorum. Next base: position 12,045 of record NZ_JAELVH010000173.1, read on the forward strand.
GGTACCCGGCCAGCGTGGCGCCCAGCGTCAGGACACAGGCGGTGACACCCGATCCGCAGCTGAAGAGCAGCCGCTCCCGGTCCTGCGCCAGAGCGGTGAACGCGGCCCGCAGTTCCGCCGCCGGACGCATCCGGCCCTCGTGCTGGATCTCGCCGAAGGGCAGGTTGACCGCCCCCGGCATATGGCCGCCCCGCAGGCCCGCGCGCGGCTCGGGGGCACTGCCGCGAAAGCGCTCCCGGGACCGGGCGTCGAATACGGCGGACGCCGGGTCGGAGAGGGCGGCCGCCACCTCCTCGGCGCCCACGAGCAGTCCCGCGCCCGGGACAGCCGTGAAGTCACCGCGCTCCGGGAGCGCCGCGGGCGCTCCGCTCTCCGTCGGCAGTCCGGCGGCCACCCAGCCGGGCAGCCCCCCGTCGAGCACCGCGGCCCGGTCGAAGCCCATCGCCCGGAGCATCCACCAGGCCCGGGCGCTGGAGTAGATGCCCACCGCGTCGTAGACCACGACCGTGTCGCCGTCGTGGAGGCCCAGGGAGCGCAGCTCCTCGGTGAACGGCCCGGCATCGGGCATGGTGTGCGGCAGCGGCCCCGTGTGGTCGGAGAGCGCGCCGTCGAGGTCGAACGGCCGCGCCCCCACGATCCGCTCCGCGGTCCCCCGGTGCGCGCCGACCGAGGCGTCGAGGACCAGCAGCCCCGGCGACCCGAGCCGCCGGGCGAGCCAGTCGGCGCCGACGAGCGGGCCGGGCGGAGGGTCCTCGTGCGGCGGGCCGCCCGGGCGGCCCGCTCCAGAACCGTGACCGGCCCGGTCCCCGTAGGCCGGCGCCTCGTCGCCCATGCTTCCTCGCCCTCGTCCCGGTGTCGGAATTCTCAAGATCGCAGCGGGTGACGGCCCTGTCAACGGCGTACCGCCCCGACGAAGCCTCCGGAGCTCAGGGCCGGTACCTTCCTGACCAGGGCGACCGCGACCGTGCCGCCGCCCGGTCCGACCGACGTGAAGCGCGAGGCCAGAGTCAGTGGAGACCCGAGGCGGCATCACCGTGCAGCGTGCCCTCGAGCTGCCGGGGCTGCGCAGCGGACTGCCCGAGGTGGTGACCGGGGCCGAGCGGCTGGGCCGCACCGTGCGCTGGGTGCACGCGGGCGAGGTCCCCAACATCGCGTCGCTACTCAAGGGCGGTGAGCTGCTCCTCACCACCGGTCTGGGGCTCGGCACCCGCCCCGCCGAGCAGCGCGCCTTCGTCCGCCGGCTCGCCGACCGCGGCATCGCCGCCCTCGTGGTGGAGCTCGGTCCGCGCTTCAGCAGGTTGCCGTCGTCGATCGTGGACGCCGCCCGCGCGGCCGGGCTGCCCCTGGTCCAGTTGCACCGCGAGGTGCCGTTCGTGACGGTGACGGAGGAGATCCACACCGAGATCGTCAACGGTCACTACGCGCTCCTCCAGCAGGCCGAGGAGGTCCACCGACGCTGCACCCAGGCGCTGCTCGGTGGCGGCGGGGTGCCCCAGGTGCTCGGCATCCTGGCGGATTTCACGGCCAATCCGGTCTTCCTGGAGACGGCGGACGGCCAGCTGCTGTACGCGGCGGGCACCGAGTCGGGCCCGGTCTCCGCCGATCCGCTGCAGGTGTGGGACGGGATGCGCGGCGACCGTGCGGCCCGCGAGTCGCCGCCCGTCGGCGCGGTGCTCGTGGATGTGCCGGGCGGCGGTCCGGGGACCGGTTCGGTACGGGCCAGGCTGGTCCTGCTGGCGGTGGACGGGCCGTTGGTGCCGGTGCACCGGATGGCGGCGGAGCGGGCGGCGGGCATTCTCGCGGTGGTGCTGATGCAGGCCCGTCAGGAGGAGGAGCTCGCGGCGCGCGGCCGGGGCGACTTCCTCACCGATCTCGCGGAGGGCCGGATCGCCCCCGAGGACGCGCCGGCGCAGGCCCGCGTGCTGGGCTTCAGGCCGGGCGAGATGCCGCTGCTGCCGGTGGTTATGCGGCTGGCTCCGGAGCTCTCCCCCTCCGGCAACTGGGCCCTGCTGGCGCGCGCGGTGCTGGAGGAGCTGTCCTCGGTCGGCGTGCCGGTGCTGCTCGGCGTGCGGCCGGTGGAGGGCCGGGTGCCGCTGCTGCCCACGCTGGAGACCTATCTGGCCCATGCGGGCCGCAAGGCGGAGACGGCACGTGAGCTGCATCTGAACCGTCAGACGCTGTACAACCGGCTGGCCCGCATCGGTGAACTGCTCGGCACCGATCTCGACGACCCACAGGCCGTCCTGGCGCTGAGCCTGGCTCTGCGCGCCCGCCGCCACGCGACGTGACCGGCACCCTCAGCGAGTACGGGAAGCCGCCAGCGGCTGAGCCAACTCGTCGTACACGCTGAGCACTTGGGCGATCGTGTCGTCCTCGGTCGGCCAACTCGCAGCCTGCCGGAGGCCGGCGGCCGCCAGCCGGTCCCGTTCCGCCGGATCGCCGAGCAGGCGCGCCACGGCCCGGGCCAGCGCCTCCGCGTTCGCGTACGGCACGAGTTCCGCCGCGTCGCCCACGAGTTCGGGTACGCCGCCCACCGCGGTGGCGACCAGCGGCACACCGATCCGCAACGCCTCCTGGGCCAGCAGCGACCGCGCCTCCCAGCGACTGGACATCACGACCAGGTCGGCGGCGGCCAGGAGTTCGGGAATGTCGGTGCGGCTGCCGATCAGCGAGACGGGCAGGTCCTCGGCCTTGATCCGACGCCGCAGCGCGGCCCGCTCCCGTCCTTCGCCCGCGACGACCAGCAGGGGTACGGGATCGAGCCGCCGCCACATCCGTGCCGCGTCGAGCAGCGTGCCGTACCCGTGATGCGGTACGAGGCTGCCCACCGCCATGATCAAGGGCCGCTCCACCGCCCCGAGTTCGGCGCGCACCTTTCCGTCGGGCGCCGGCTCGGGAAGCGGCGGTACGGGAACGGCGACGGGCGCGAGGCGGGCGTCTCGCGCACCCCGGCGCCGGGCCCGGTCGACCAGGTCCGACGACGCGCCGAGCACCACCGACGCCGCGCGGGCGGCTCTCCGCTCCAGCAGGTGCACCAGCCGGCGGCGCGCGCCCTCGGCGTGGGTCCTGGTGTGCCAGGTGACGACCAGCGGTACCTGCCGGCCGCCGAGCGCCAGGGCGGCCCGCACGGCAGCGTGCAGTCCGTGCGCGTGCACGACGTCGGCACCCGCGCAGGCGGCCCGCAGCGCGGCGACGGCGGCGGGGTCACTGCGCCGCGGCACGGGCGCGAACCGGGCGCCCGTGGCTGAGAATTCGTAGGAACGGTCCAGTCCGGCCGGAGCACAGACGGTGACCTGCACGCCCCGCGCGACAAGTCCGGCAGCCAGCGATCCGACATGGGCGCTGCTGCCCGCACTGCCGCCGCCCAGCACTTGGACCGTACGCAGCTGTGACACGTTGAATGGCTCCCGGGGCTCCCGATTCGGGCGTGACGGCCTCACCCGCGGCCGTACGTACACCGCCAAGGATGCCAGTCCGTACGCACGTTCCGGCACGACCGAACCCGTACGCCGGTGCGCACCGCGACAAACCGGGCGCGGCGCACCACCCGCACGGGTGAATTCAGTGGAAGTCAGGACGCCGGGATCCCGCCCGTGCTGAGCGCCTGTCCGTCCGGCCCGCACCATGACGCGGAACGCCAGCCCGCCGGCCCGCGCCATGACACGGAGCGCCAGCCCGTCCGGCCCGTGTCATGACACGGAGCGCCAGCCCGCAGGTCCGCGTCGTGACGCGGAACGCCTATCCGTCCGCCCGCGCCGTGGCCAGCAGTTCCTCCGCGTGCGCCCGGGCCGTCTCGGAGTCCTCCTGGCCCGCGAGCATCCGCGACAGCTCCCGTACCCGGTCCTCGCCCTCCAGGACCGTGACACCGCTCCTGGTCACCGAGCCGTCCACGGTCTTCTCGACCAGCAGCTGACGGTCGGCGAACGCCGCCACCTGGGGCAGGTGGGTGACGACCACGACCTGGGCCGACCTGGCGAGCTTGGCGAGCCGGCGGCCGACCTCGACGGCCGCCTTGCCGCCGACACCCGCGTCGACCTCGTCGAAGAGATAGGTGGGTACGGGGTCGGAGCCGGCGAAGACCACCTCGACGGCGAGCATCACCCGGGACAGCTCACCGCCCGACGCGCCCTTGGCGATCGGGCGGGGCTGGGCGCCGGGGTGCGGGGCCAGCAGGAGTTCGACCTCGTCGGCGCCGGACGGCCCGTAGGCCACGTTGCGGCCGCCGATCTCGATGCCGGAGGCCTCGTCCGCCGCCTCGGTCTGCCGGATGTCGAAGGAGACGCGGGCGTGCGGCATGGCGAGGGAGGCCAGTTCCGCGGTCACCGCTTCGGCGAAGAGCGCGGCAGCCTCCGTACGGGCGTCGGTCAACGCCTGGCCGAGGCCGGAGAGTTCGGCGCGCAGCGCGTCCCGCTCCGCGGTCAGCTCGCCGATGCGGTCGTCGTCGCCCTCCAGCTCGGTCAGCCGGGCCACCCCGTCCTCGGCCCAGGCCAGGACGGCGGCGATGTCCACGCCGTACTTGCGGGTGAGACCGGTGAGCGCGGCCCGCCGCTCCTCGACCGCGGCGAGCCGCAGCGGATCGGAGTCCAGCTGGTCCGCGTACCCGGACAGTTCGCCCGCGACGTCGGCGAGCAGGATGGAGATCTCACCGACCCGGTCGGCGAGCGCGGCGAGCGCCGGATCGTGGGCGCGTACCCCGTCCAGGGCCTGCCGGGCGGCCGCGACGACGGTGGTCGCGTCGACGGCCTCCTGGTCCTCGGGATTGCCCGCCAGCGCGGTGTGCGCGAGCGCGGCGGCGGAGGCGAGCGCGTCGGCATGTCCGAGGCGCTGCGCCTCGGCGGCGAGCTCGGTGTCCTCGCCGGGCAGCGGTTCGACCGCGGCGATCTCGTTCAGCCCGAAGCGCAGCAGATCGGCTTCCTGGGCCCGCTCTCGGGCGCGCGTGGTCAGCTCGTCGAGCTCACCCGCGACCTCGCGCAGCCGCCGGTAGGCCGCCGCGTACTTGGTGTGGGGCACGGCGACGCCGTCGCCCGCGTACCGGTCCAGGGCCTGCCGTTGCCGGGCCGGCTTGAGCAGCCCCTGCTGGTCGGTCTGGCCGTGCACGGCGACGAGTTCGTCGGCGAGTTCGGCCAGCACTCCGACCGGCACGGATCTGCCGCCGAGATGGGCCCGGGAGCGCCCCTCCGCGGAAACGGTACGGCTGATGAGCAGCGCACCGTCCTCGATCTCGGCCCCGGCCTCCTCGGCCCGCAACGCCGCGGCGTCGCCCTCGGCCACCGTGATCCGGCCCTCGACGACAGCGGCCTTGGCACCGATCCGCACCAGGGCGGGATCGGCGCGTCCGCCGAGCAGCAGCCCCAGGCTGGTGACGACCATGGTCTTGCCCGCGCCGGTCTCACCGGTCACCGCGGTGAAACCGGGTGACAGCTCCACCACCGCGTCGTCGATGACTCCGAGCGACCGTATCCGCATCTCCTCCAACACGCACATGACCATACGAGGTTTCCCGGCCCGCGTGCACACGGGCCGCGGTCGAGGCGCCGGATCCACGGGTACGGGAACCCGCCGGGGTCAGTGCGGTGCGCCCCGCCACCCCGACACCGGCAGCGCGAACTTGGCCACCAGCCGGTCCGTGAACGACGCCTGGTGCAGCCGCGCGAGCCGTACGGGCACGGCACCGCGCCGCACCTCGACGCGGGCGCCTGCGGGCAGTTCCACGGTTCTGCGCCCGTCGCACCACAGGACCCCGTGCGGGGTGTGCGGCTGGACCTCGACGGCGAGCACCGAGGTCGGCGAGGTCACCAGCGGCTTGGCGAACAGCGCGTGGGCGCTGATCGGGACCATCAGGAGCGCCTCGACCTCGGGCCAGACGACGGGCCCGCCGGCCGAGAAGGCGTACGCGGTCGAGCCGGTCGGCGTCGCGCACACGATGCCGTCGCAGCCGAACCCGGTCACCGGCCGGCCGTCGATCTCCAGCACGACCTCCAGCATCCGCTCGGGCGACACCTTCTGCACGGCCGCCTCGTTGAGAGCCCAGTCGGTGTGGACGATGTCGCCGTTGCTGTGCACGAGGACATCGATCGTCATGCGCTCCTCGACGGTGTACGCCCGGGTGACGACCCGGTCGACGACCTTGTCGAGATCGTCGCGCTCGGCCTCGGCGAGGAAGCCGACCCGCCCGAGGTTGACGCCGAGCATCGGGACGCCCGAGGCGCGCGAGAGCTCCGCGCCCCGCAGCAGCGTCCCGTCGCCGCCGAGCACGATCAGGAGCTCACACCCGTTCACCGCCTCGGGCGAGGCGTCGGTGACGGTCTCGACGGACGACGGCAGCGGCAGGTCGGCCGCTTCCATCGCCAGGACCCGCACACCCAGGCCGCTGCGGAGCAGCCCCTGGACGACGAGCTCGGCACTGCGGATCGCGGCCGGCCGGCCGGTGTGCGCCAAGAGAAATACTGTTCGTGCCGCATTCGTCGTCAACGAGGCCCCTCCGCCACTGCACGGTCGACATCTGCGGGATCCAGCTCCGGTGCTCCGGCCCGCAGCCACAGAAAGTACTCGACGTTCCCCGACGGTCCGGGCAACGGGCTGGCCGTCACGCCCCGGACCCCCAGGCCCAGCGCCCACGCACGGCGGGCCACCTCCCGTACCGCTTCGGCGCGCAGCTCGGGGCTGCGCACCACACCGCCGCTGCCGAGGCGCTCCTTGCCGACCTCGAACTGCGGCTTGACCATCAGGACCAGGTCCGCGTCGGGGGCGGCGCAGCGCGCCAGGGCGGGCAGCACGAGACCGAGCGGGATGAACGAAAGATCACCCACCACCAGGTCCACCGCCTCGCCGTCGATCGCCTCGAGGGTCAGTTCCCGCACGTTTGTACGGTCCTTGACGGTGACGCGTTCATCGGACTGGAGCGACCATGCGAGCTGCCCGTAGCCGACGTCCACGGCGAGGACACGGGACGCTCCGGCGCGCAGCAGCACATCGGTGAAACCACCGGTCGACGCCCCGGCGTCCAGGGCCCGCCGGCCCTCCACCTTCAGCCCGAGGGGCACGAAGGCGGCGAGGGCGCCCGCCAGCTTGTGGCCGCCGCGCGAGACGTACTCGGGGTCGCTGTCGTCCTTGGTGACGACGACGGCGGCGCTCGTCTCGACCTGGGTGGCCGGTTTGGTCGCTGTGTTGCCGCCGACGGTCACCCGTCCTGCGGCGATCAGCTGGCTCGCGTGCTCGCGTGAGCGGGCGAGCTTTCGGCGTACCAGCTCGGCGTCGAGGCGGCGACGGGCCACTCCTGCCACGTTCGGTTCAGCTCCTGTTGTTGGACGGGTTGTCGTACGGGGGCGTCGGTACGGGTGCGGACCTGGCGTCGAGTGCGGTCAGCTCCTCGCGCAGGCCACGGTGTACATCCTCGTACACCTCGATGTGTCCGTCCGCCGGGAGGTGGTCCGCATCGGCCAGACGCTCCAGGTGCGCGTCCACGTCGGCGTTCCCCGTGGGCGTGCGTACGACACCGAGCGGTGCCGGGCCGGCAGGCTCGTGCGACACCGCGGGGGGCGGCTCCTGCGGCACGTCCTGCGGGATCTCCCCGGGCGCGGTTCCGGCGGCCGTGTCGGGCTCCGGCATCGAGTCGCTCATGCGGGAAACGCTACCTCGAAGGGCTGCGGTACCGTCGGTCACGATGGCGACCATGGAGGAGTGCCGCAGCGCACTCGACAGACTTTCCGACAACCTCGCGGGGGCCGACGGCGATGTGCGCGGCGCGGCGGCGCTGGACCGTTCGCTCAGCTGCCACATCAAGGACCTCGGCATGACGTTCACCGGACGTCTCGCCGACGGCCGGATCCGGGTCCTGGACACGGTCGAGGGACCGCCCCGGGAGAAGGCGGAGATCCGGCTCGCGATGACCGGGGACGATCTCGTGGCGATGGTGGACGGCGAGCTGAACTTCGCCAAGGCATGGGGCTCGGGCCGGGTCCGCCTGGAGGCGGGCTTCCGCGACCTGCTGAAGCTGAGATCGCTGCTGTAGCCGCCCCGTCGGGCCGGGCGGCCGCACGGGGCCCGTCCGGTGCTTGAGGACGGGGCGTGGCCGCAGGTCACGCGCCCCCGGCCACCGGCACCGCCCCCGCGACGCGCGCACCGCGCTTCCGCGCGGCGGGAATCACCAGCGGCGTCCCCGTCTCCGGATCGGGGATCACCTGGCACCGGAGCCCGAACACCCGCTCCACGAGCTCCGCGGTGACGATTTCCCCGGGCGCGCCCTCCGCGATGATCTCGCCCTCCCGCATGGCGATGAGGTGGGTGGCGTACCGCGCGGCATGGTTCAGATCGTGCAGGACCGCCACCAGGGTGCGCCCCTGCGTCTCGTGCAGTTCCGCGCACAGGTCGAGCACGTCGATCTGGTGCTGGATGTCGAGGTACGTCGTCGGCTCGTCGAGCAGCAGCAGCGGCGTCTGCTGCGCCAGTGCCATCGCGATCCAGACCCGCTGACGCTGACCGCCGGACAATTCGTCGACATAGCGATCACCCAGCGCTCCGATCCCGGTCGACGCCATCGATTCCTCGACAATGCGTTCGTCCTCGGGTGACCACTGCCGCAGCAGGCCCTGGTGCGGGTAGCGGCCCCGGGCGACGAGATCCGCGACCGTGATGCCCTCCGGTGCGATGGAGGACTGGGGCAGCAGGCCCAGCGTCCTGGCGACCTTCTTCGCGGGCAGGCTGTGGATCGTCTCCCCGTCCAGCAGCACCCGGCCGCGGGCCGGCTTCAGCATCCGGGAGAGCGCCCGCAGCAATGTCGACTTCCCGCAGGCGTTGGGGCCGACGATCACGGTGAACGAGTGGTCGGGGATCTCGACCGAGAGGTTCTCCGCGATGACCCGCTGGTCGTAGCCGAGGGTCACCGATTCGGCGGTGAGGCGCTGCATGGTCGTACTCCGGAGGTGGGTCGGATCGGTGAGGGAATGGGGTGCGGGACCGGTGCCGGCCGTCCGCTCCGTGCCCCGTGCGCGGGTCTTCATATTCGGCCCGCCCTGCGCTCGGACACCAGGAGCCACAGCAGATAGCAGCCTCCGAGGACCCCGGTGACGACGCCGACGGGCAGTTGCCGGTCGCCGAAGGCCTCCATCGAGACCCAGTCGGCGACGAGGAGCAGCGCCGCACCCATGAAGGTCGCCGCGACCAGGTTCGGGCCGGTGGAGCGGGTGAGCCGGCGGGCGAGCTGCGGGGCGCTGAGGGAGACGAAGGCGATCGGTCCCGCGGCGGCCGTGGCAACGGCGACGAGCAGCACGGCGGAGCCCATCAGGACGAGCCGGGTGCGTTCGACGCGTACGCCGAGCGCATACGCGGCGTCGTCGCCCATCTCCATCACCCGCAGCGCGGGCCCGTGTGCGAACACCAGCGGGAGCAGTACGCCGCAGACCACGAGCAGGGGCCAGACCTGCGCCCAGTCCCGGCCGTCGAGCGATCCGGTCATCCAGACGACGGCACGGGTCGCGTCGACCAGGTTGGCCTTGGTGATCAGGTACTGGGTGGCGGCGGTGAGCATGGCGGCGGCGCCGATCCCCACCAGGACGAGCCGGAACCCGTGCACCCCGCGCTTCCACGCCAGCACGTAGACGGCGACCCCGGTCAGCAGGCCGCCGGCCACCGCTCCGCCGGCGACCGCTGCCGCCCCGCCCTGGAAGAGGACGATCACGGTCAGCGCGCCGACGGTGGCGCCCTGGCCGAAGCCGAGCACGTCGGGGCTGCCGAGCGGGTTGCGCGAGATGGTCTGGAACACGGCGCCGCCGACGCCGAGCGCCGCCCCGACGAGGAGTCCGACCAGCACCCGCGGCAGGCGCAGGTCCGTGACGATGAACTCCTGCTGGAAGGTGCCGTGTCCGAAGAGCGTGGTGACGACCTCGCCCGGTGTCATCGAGAAGTCGCCGCTGCCGATGAGGACGACAGCCGTCCCCGCCGCCAGGGCGGCGAGCAGCACGATGACGAGGGAGGCCCGGACGTTCATCCGGAACGAGTACCCGCCGGCCGTCCGCACGGCCCGCACCGACCGTGCCGTGCCCTTCGTCCCCGCCGTCTCCTCCTGGGTGGCCTTCACAGCTGGGACATCCTCTTGCGTCGTACGAGGTGGATGAAGACGGGCCCGCCGAGCAGCGCGGTGACGATGCCGACCTGCAGTTCGGACGGACGGGCGACGACCCGGCCGACAACGTCTGCGCCGAGCAGGAGCACCGGGGAGAGCACGGCCGCGTACGGCAGGATCCAGCGCATGTCGGGTCCGGTGATCGCGCGCACCAGGTGCGGGATCATCAGCCCGATGAAGACGATCGGCCCGCACGCGGCCGTCGCGGCCCCGCACAGCAGGGTGACGGCGAGCATCGCGAGGACCCGGGTCCGGGTCAGATGGGCGCCGAGGGACCGCGCGGTGTCGTCGCCCATCTCCAGGGCGTTGAGCGGCCGCGCGATGAGCAGCGTGAGCAGCACGCCGAGTGCGATGAACGGCCACACCTTGCCGACGGTCTCCATGTTCGCGGAGGCCAGCGAACCGACGGTCCAGAACCGCAGCCGGTCCAGCGCCGCCGAATCCAGCAGCTGTACGGCGTTGACGTAGCCGTACAACGCGGCGGTGACGGCCGTCCCGGCCAGCGCGAGCCTTACCGGATTGGCGGACCGGCTGCCGCCGAGCAGGTACACGGCGACCGAGACGATCGCGGCTCCGGCGAAGGCGAACCACACGTACCCGGTCAGCGAGGTGACACCGAAGAAGCTGATGGCGGAGACGACCGCCGCCGACGCACCCGCGTTGACACCGAGCAGTCCGGGCTCGGCCAGCGGGTTGCGGGTCAGCGCCTGCATCACGGCCCCCGCGAGCCCGAGGGCGGCGCCGACGATGAGCCCCAGCACGGTCCGGGGAATCCGGACCTTCCGTACGAGGACGTCGTCGCCGCTCCCCGCGTAGTGGAACAGGCCGTGCCAGACGTCGGCGAGCGGCAGCCCCTTGGCACCGATCGCGATACTCGCGAGGCAGACCAGCACAAGGGCGGCCACCGCCACCAGGAGCCCTGCGGCACGTACCGCATGGCGTCTCGGGGGCGGGGCGCTCTCCGGCGCGGCTATCGGGCCCGGGCTCGGGTTCGGAGGACTCTCAACCAACACGCGGTTAGGTTAGCCTAGCCAACTATGAGCTCGGTCTTCCAGGGGCGGCCGGCCGCGAGCGGCCCGACGGCAAATGGCGTGGCCGTCGGACGTACGGGCTGACCTGGCCGCCCCACCCCGTTCTACAGTCCGAGCCGGGCCAGCGCCTTACCCGCGTCCAGGCCGCACGAGCCGTCCCCGGCGTGCGACCACGCGGCCCCGCACAGCGCCCGCAGACCGTCGAGCGCGTCCCCGTCGCCCTCCAGCGCCAGCCCTTCGCCCTGCACCGAGGCCGTCCAGCCGCCGCAGCCGTGCGTCGCGCCCGTCCGCGTCACCTCGGGCTGCCCCGTCAGCAGACCGCGCAGGTCCGCGTCCACGTACGTCGGCCGGTGTTCCGGCCCGGCGGCCAGCAACTGCGCCGCGTCCGCCACCCCGGTGAGCACGAGCAGGGAGTCCACTTCCCCGTTGAACGCCCCCTCGATGTCCGTGTCCAGCCGGTCCCCGACCACCAGCGGCCGCTCGGCCCCGGTCCGCAGCACCGTCTCGCGGTGCATCGGCGGCAGCGGCTTCCCCGCAACCTGCGGCTCGGCCCCAGTGGCGATCCGTACGACCTCCACCGCCGCCCCGTTGCCCGGCGCGATCCCCCGGGCGCTCGGGATCGTCAGGTCCGTGTTGGACGCGAACCACGGCAGCCCGCGGTTGATCGCGTACGCGGCCTCGGCGAACCGGCCCCACGCCAGGTCGGGCCCGCCGTACCCCTGCACCACCGCGACGGGGTCGTCGTCCGCCGACTCGACCGGTTCCAGCCCCCGTTCACGCAGCGCGACGCGCAGCCCCTCGCCCCCGATCACCAGCACCCGCGCCCCTGGCGGCAGCTGATCGGCGACCAGCCGGGCCACGGCCTGTGCCGACGTGATCACATCGGCGGACTCGGTGGGCACCCCCAGCTCGGTCAGATGCTCCGCCACCGCGGCCGGCGTCCGCAGCGCGTTGTTCGTCACGTACGCGAGATGCATCCCGCCGTCCCGCGCGGTACCGAGAGCATCGACGGCGTGGTCGATCGCCTGCCCGCCCGCGTACACGACACCGTCCAGATCGAGCAGTGCTGTGTCGTACGCCTCGCTCAGCGCGGCACTGCTCCCGCTCGGCCTGGTCCTGCTCGCCCGACTCATATTCCGCGCTCCTCATCGCCTGCGTATCCCCCGATCATCGCGCATCCCCGACCCGCGCATACGATGCGGAAATGAACACACGAGGCCCGGCGGACCAGGGACTGCGTCTGATTCCGTTCCGTGGACTGCGCTACGTCCCCGAACAGGTCGGCAGTCTCGCCGCGGTGACCTCGCCCCCGTACGACGTCGTCGTGCGCCCCGACGGGCTGCACCACCTGGAATCGGCGGATCCGCACAACATCGTGCGGCTCATCCTGCCCCAGGCCGACTCCGCGGCCGCCCGGCACGAACAGGCCGCCGCGACCCTGAACAGCTGGCTCGCCGAAGGGGTCCTCGCCCCCGACCCCGAGCCCGCGCTGTACGTGTACGAGCAACATGACGGCGACATCCTCCAGCGCGGCGTCATCGGCGCGCTGGCCCTCTCGGACCCCGCCGACGGCATCGTGCTCCCGCACGAGGACGTGATGGCCCATGTCGTCGAGGACCGCGCAGAACTGATGCGAACCACCGCGGCGCATCTCGAACCGCTGCTGCTGACCTACCGCAGCGACGGCGACGCCACGGGTACGACCGCCGTCATCGAGCGGACCGTCCACCGGCCGCCGCTGCTCGCCACCACCACCGAGGACGGCTACAGCCACCGGCTCTGGGCGATCACCGACCCCGCCGACCGCGCGGAGATCGAAACGGATCTGGCCGGCCGCCAGGCCCTGATCGCCGACGGGCATCACCGCTGGGCCACCTACCTCCGGCTCCAGCAGGAGCACTCCGTGCCCGGCCCCTGGGACTTCGGCCTGGTCCTTCTGGTCGACACCGCCCGCTATCCGCTCCGGGTCCGCTCCATCCACCGGCTGCTGCACGGCCTGCCTGTCGCCGACGCGCTCGACTCATTGGGCGGTCAGTTCCGCGTCCGCACCGTCGGGGGACCACTTCCCCACGCCCTGGACGTCCTTGCCGAAGCGGCGGCCCAGGGCAACGCCTTCCTGCTCGCGGGCGACGGCGGCTTCCATCTGGTCGACCACCCGGACGAGGGCCTGCTGGCCCGGACCGTTCCCGCGGACCGGCCGGCCGCCTGGCGCACCCTCGACGCGACGGTCCTGCACTCCGTCCTGCTCGACCACATCTGGCGGATCCCCGACGACCCCGCCCACATCGCCTACATCCACGACACGGCGGCAGCGGTCGAACAGGCCGAGCGCCACGGCTCCACGGCGGTGCTGATGCACCCGGTGCGCGAAGAGGTGGTACGGGACCTGGCCCGGCAGGGCGTCACCATGCCGCGCAAGTCGACCTCCTTCGGCCCCAAGCCGGCCACGGGCCTGGTTCTGCGCAGCCTGACTCTCGGCTGAGCCCTCCCGAACGCAGAGGAGGGCGGCACCCGTGGGGTGCCGCCCTCCTCTCATGCGCTACGCCTTGACGGGACCGTCGCCCTCGTCCAGGTCGTCATCCTCGTCCTCGTCGTCCTCGTCGATGTCGTCGTCCGCATCGACCACGACCGGCGCCTCGGCACCGGCGGGGGCGGCATCGTCATCGTCGCCACCGAGGGCGTCGACGAACTCGACACCGTCCAGCTCGGCAAGGCGGTCCGATGCGTCCGTGGAGCCGTCCTTGTCGGCCTCCAGGGCCTTCCCGAACCACTCACGCGCCTCGTCCTCGCGCCCCGCCGCCAGCAGCGCGTCCGCGTACGCATAGCGCAGGCGGGGCGTCCACGGGTGAACGGCGCTGGAGGCGAGCTCGGAGCTCTGCAGCGTCACGATGGCGGCGTCGATCTGCCCCATGTCCCTGCGGGCGCCGGCAGCCACCAGACGCATCTCGACCTGACCGGCCTTGTCCAGCTTCTGCACCTCGGGCTCACCGGCCATGGCCATCGCCCGCTCGGGCCGGCCGAGTCCACGCTCGCAGTCAGCCATGACAGGCCACAGCTCCACGGAACCGGTCATCCGACGGGACGCCCGGAACTCCGCCAGTGCCTCGGCGTACTTCTGGGTGGCGTAGGCGGCGAAGCCGGCAGCCTCCCGCACGGCCGCCACACGCGAGGCAAGCCGCAGAGCGATGCGCGAGTACGCGTACGCCTGCTCGGGGTCCTCGTCGAGGAGCCGGGCCACCATGACAAGGTTCCTGGCGACATCCTCGGCCAGGGTCTTGGGCAGGCTCATCAGCTCCTGCCGGACGTCCTTGTCGATCTCGTGGCCGGTGACCTCGTCGGGAATCGGAAGCCGCTTGATGGGCTCACGGTCCCGGTCGTCCCGCCGCTCGTACCCGCCACGGTCGTCACGCCCGCGGTAACCGCCCCGGTCACGATCGTCCCGCTGCCCGCGGAAGCCGCCACCGGAGGAGCCGCCACGGCTGTCGTCACGGCGGAAGCCACCACCGGAGGAGCCGCCACGGCTGTCATCGCGACGGAAACCGCCACCGGAGGAGCCGCCTCGGCTGTCGTCACGACGGAAGCCGCCGCTGCGGTTGTCGTCGTCGCGGCGCGGCCCGCGCGGCCGGTCGTCACGACGCTCGAAGCCACCACTGGGACGACCACCACGGTCATCGTCCCGACGCGGAGCCCGATCATCACGACGGAACCCACCACCCGTGGAACCACCACGACTGTCGTCACGGCGGAAGCCACCGCCGGAGGAGCCGCCACGGCTGTCGTCACGACGGAAGCCGCCGCTGCGGTTGTCGTCGTCGCGACGCGGCCCACGCGGCCGGTCGTCACGACTCCCGACGCCCCGACGCGGAGCCCGATCATCACGACGGAACCCACCACCCGTGGAACCACCACGACTGTCATCACGACGGAAACCACCACCGGACGACCCACCACGACTGTCGTCACGACGCGGAGCACGATCGTCACGGCGGAACCCACCGCCGGACGAGCCGCCACGGCTGTCATCGCGACGCGGAGCACGGTCCCGGTTGTCACGGTCGTCGCGACGGAACCCGCCGCCACCCCCGCTGGTGGGCCGGCTGTCGTCGCGGCGGAAGCCGCCACTGCTGTTGGGCCGGCTGTCATCGCGTCGGTTGCCGCCGCGGTCGTTGTCCCGACGCTGGCCGCCTGATCGGTCGTCACGACCGCCGCTGAAGCCGCCCCGGTCACCGCCGTCCCGGCGACGCGGCTCGCGCTCCGAACGATCGTCGGGAGAGTTGGTGGACATCGGTGGTGCTCCTGTCATCGGGTACTACAGACATTCTTGCGCAGCCGGACATCCGACGCGCTTCGGAAAAACAAAAAGGACCCTTGGTCCCAGCGTTGAACGCTGGGACCAAGGGTCC
>NZ_JAELVH010000174.1 GCF_019399235.1 Streptomyces poriferorum
CCGGGCGCTCATCACGGCCGCCGTCCTGCTGATCGCCCTGGCCGGGATCTGGTACGCGCTGCTGCGTCCGGCCGTGATGAGCGCCCGGGGCAGCCAGCGCGGCAGCAGCGGCTCCTGCTGGTAGGAACCGTCCACGAGCACGGGCGCCACCGGCTCCTCGCCCTCGGTCACCTGCGTGGCGGCGAAGACCTGGAAGGGATGCGTCACCGGCGTGCCGCGCCACATCCGCTTCGCGGGCCTGACCCGCAGTCTGCCGAACTCCGCATGGCCGGGCGCCACCTGGAGTTCTGCCACGTCGAACGCGACGCGGGCGAGCTCGGTCCCGGGCTGGGCGCCCAGCCGGACGGTGACCGGTGTGTTGCCCCGGTTGTCGACAGCGAGCTGGTGCCGCCCGCGGCGGGAGCCGTGCGAGCTGCGCGGGACCAGCTCGGCCGTCGTGGCCGTGAACGGCAGCACCGTCACCCGGCCTTCGGGCACCACCGTCTCGCCCTGCTCACCGGTGGGCACCACCCGGATCCCGAAGGGAGTCTCGCCGGCCGGCACGGTCGCATCGCGGGGCGGGCGCAGCATGAGCGAGACGGTCCGGGTGTCGCCCGGATACAGCGACAGCACCGCAGGCTCCACCGCCGACCATGAGGCGCACGCACCGACCACCTCGAAGCGGTACTCCTCGACCGTGGCGCCGGAGTTCCGGACCTGTAGGGGGACAGCCGTCTCCTCGCCCGGTGCGGCGCTGACGGACGATGCGTCGAGACTTGCCGTGAGACTCATATGGCGGACCGTAGAGTCGTCGGCGCCGTCCGACATCGGCCTCGAAGGAACACTTTCGGGCAGATCCCATGCCCCTGACACCCTTTTAGTTTTCTTTTCAGTAAACAAGGGCATCTTCTGACCGCCTCATGACCAATGAGGCGGACGAGAACGGCTGCGAGGCGTGTGCTTGGTGTGGCCTTCCAGCTGTTGCCCAAGGGGGAGCATCGGCATGGAACGCATGGAACGCACCACGGTCGCGTTACGGGCCCAGGATCCGATCTCGCAGGCCGGAGTGGCCAGCCAGTTGAGGACCCGTCCCGAGGTCAACGTGGTGGAATGGGGCGAGGACGACTTCGCCCCCCAGGTCGTCGTCATGGTCGTGGACACGGTGGACGAGGACGTGCTCACGATGCTGCGCCACGTGCAGCGCACCAGCGACTCGCGCACGGTGCTGGTCACCACGGAGATCGACGAACAGAAGCTGGTGAGTGCGGCGGAGTGCGGGGTCGTCGGGGTGATCAGGCGGGCGCAGTCGACGCCCGAACACCTGGTGCAGGTCATCGAGACGGTGGCTCGGGGCGAGGGCCACCTGCCGTCCGACCTGCTCGGCAGGCTCCTCGCGGAAGTGGGGCGGCTCCAGGGCCAGGTGCTCGGGCCGCGCGGACTGCACTTCACCGGTCTCGCGGCACGCGAGGTGGATGTGCTGCGCCTGGTGGCCGAGGGGTACGACACCGCGGACATCGCCACGAAACTCGCCTATTCCGAACGCACGATCAAGAACGTGCTGCATTCGGTGATGACCCGCCTCCAGCTGCGGAACCGGTCCCACGCGGTGGCGTACGCCTTGCGGCAGGGACTGATCTGAGGCCTCACCCGGCCCTCCCACGGTCTTCGGCCGCACCTTCCCGGCCCGCGCCCCGGTGCGGACCGCGTCTGCTGTTGTGCGGGCGTGCCCCAAAGGGCAGCGCCGGCTTCCCGGGGAAGTGACTCGCCTCCCGCTGCGTGGTCCGGGCACCTGCGGGATGGTGTCGGCGCTGTTCTTCGGAGGTACGGGCGCGGGGGAGTGATTCGGTGCGGGCGACCGAGCAGGCGAGACGGGCGGGCGGACATGCCGGTGTGCGGCGTTCCGCGGCGCTCGTACTGATGTTGCTGGCCGCCGGTCTCGCGCCCGCCTCGGCCGGTACGGGCGTGGCCGTACCTGTGCCGCCCGAACCATGGGTCACCCCGGCGAGCCTGCACGAGGCGCTGGACCCGGGCGGGTCGACGGGGGTGGACAAGACGGTGCGTACACCGGCCATTCCGCCGAGGCCGGATGTGGTGCTGCTGGTGGACGGCACGATGAGCATGCCCGTACCCATTCAGAAGGTTCAGGAGAACTTTCCCGCTATCTCCGAGAAGATCCTGGACGAGCAGCCCGACACGCATTTCGCCGTCGCCACGTTCGGCGACCAGGAAGTCGATCCGGGCGCCGGATTCAAGGTGCTGCAGGAGCTGACGGATGACGTCGGAAAGGCCCAGGACGGCGTCGACGCGCTGGAGGCGGACATGGGCGGCGGCAGCCGCGGCCCCTCCGAGGACTGGATCAACGGGCTCTGGCAGATCGCTGACGGGGCCGGTGGCAAGACGGTCTTCCGCGAGGGGGCCAACCCGGTCGTCGTGCTGATCGGGGACGCCTCCAGCCACGCGCCCAGCAACGGCCACACCATCGACGACACGATCTTCGCCCTTCAGGACAAGGGCATCCGGGTGATCGGCATCGACCTGGACAGCTCGATCGGTGACGGCCTGAACGGCAACGGGGACGCGGGTGACCCGAACTACGTCGAGGACCCGCCCACCACACCGGGGCAGGCGACACGCATCATCGAGGCGACCCAGGGTCGTCTGCTGGAGGAGATCCAGCCCGACGCGGTCGCCCAGGCCATCATGGACGGCTTCGACAACCTGCCCGCCTCCGTCGGCTACCGGCTCGACGACTGCGACCCCCACCTCACCGTCGCCCTCGACCCGCCCACCCGCCGTCTGACCAGCGGCGAGACCGCTCACTTCGCGGAGAACATCGACGTGTCGGACGACGCGCCCCAGGGCACCACCCTCACCTGCACCGTGCAGTTCCTGCTCGGCACCCAGGCACCGGGGACCGACACGATCGGGCCGGCCGCGGCTGCCGATCCCGACTTCCAGCAGCAGATCAGCATCGACGTGAACGACATCGCCGCCCCCGTCGTCACAGTGGACGACAGGATCGCCCGGCCCGACAACGACGACGGAGCACGGATCCGCTACCGGGTGACGGCGACCGACGCCCAGGACGGCACGCTCCCCGTGACCTGCACCCCCGCATCCGGTTCCTTCTTCCCCGTCGGAACGACCACGGTCACCTGCTCGGCCACCGACGCGGCGGGCAACACCGGCACGGACACCGCACGTTTCGAGGTGCTGCCACCACCGCCACCGACGGAGCCCCCGTCACCTCCCGGGCCGCTCCCGACCTCGTCGGCGGTCGCCGTCAAGGTCGACGTCAGCCCGGACCGTACGTACGTCACCCGCCCGGCCCGCGCCCACTTCACCGTCACCAACGCCGGCCCGGACACAGCCAGGGGAGTCGTCATCGGCGCGACCTGGCCGGCCCCGTCCTCGTCCGAAGACCGCAGCCTGCAAGCCCTCACCCGCTGCACGGCAGCCGAGCCGTGCACCATCCCGGCGGGCGGCCGGATCGAGGTGACGCAGACGGCGACGTACCGCGCGGCCGTCACGGGGGACGTACGCGCCACCGTGCGCGGCACCGTCCCGGACCGCAGCACGGCCGACAACCAGGACAGGGACCGGCTGCGCGTGCTCAAGCCCTCCCTCACCGTCACCCCGCAGGTCGCCAGGCCGGGGCAGCCCGTACTGGCCCGCGGCAAGGACTACCCGCCCGGCGAGACCGTGAACCTCACCTGGAACCTGGGCATCACGTCCGACCGGTCGGGGGTGCGGGTGGGCCGCGACGGCACGTTCGAGGTGCAGATGCTGGTGCTCCGCAAGGACACCCTCGGCCCGCGCGTCCTGCGGGCCGCGGTCCGCCGCCTTCCCCGGCTGGAGAAACCGGTCCTCGTGGTCCAGCGCAACCTGCAGCCACCCGACTTCAAGGGCCGGACGTGAGAGGGGCGATCCGCGGATGATCCATGAGGTGGACGACGTACTGCGCTCCCTGATCCGGGCGGAGGTGCTCGAAGGCGGCCAGATCGCAGTGGTCTTCGACGCACCGACCCGGGAATGGGCGGCCAAGGTGAACGCACCGATGGTCAACCTCTACCTCTACGACATCCGCGAGGACATGCGCCGGCGGGAGCGCGGACTCCACAACGAGTACGACGAGCGGGGAACCGTCGTCGCGCGCCGCCGCCCGCCCCGCTACTTCAAACTGTCCTACCTGATCACCGCATGGACGAAGCGCCCGGAGGACGAACACCGGCTGCTGTCCTCCCTGCTCGCCTGCCTGCTGGCGTACGAGGCCCTGCCCCCGGAACGCCTGTCCGGGACCCTCGCCGGGATCGGGGCGGCCGTCCCGATGTCGATCGCGCTCCCGCCGCCGGAGGACCGCTCGTTCGCGGACGTGTGGAGCGCCCTGGGCGGTGAGCTGAAACCCTCGCTGGACCTGGTGGTCAGCGTCCCCGTGACAGCCTCTCCGACGTACACGGCAGGTCCGCCGGTGGGGGAGGAAGGGCTCCGGGCACACTTCGGGGACGTACCCACGGCCCCGGAACCCGCACGCGATCCGATGCCGGGACGCGGCGGCCTTCCGGTGTACGGAAGCCGCCCGGGACGTCCGGAACCCGACGCCGCACCCGCCTCCGTGGCGTCGCGCCGGGGCCTCGCTCTCCGCATTACCGAGAACCGGCGCACCCAGGACGGCCGTACGGAGGACAGCACCGCATGACACCCCCGGACCACCCCGCCGAGGACCTGAACCTGCGCCACCTCCTCGCCCGCGCGGTGGGCGTGGAGCAGCGCATCCGCCACGCGGTCGAGGCCCGGCGGTCCACGGACCCCGACCCGCAGGACGCGTTCCGCGGGCTCTACCTCACGGACGAGAACATCGCGAGGCTGCTGGACGTCGAGGGTGCACGGGGCTTCCCGGATCCGATCGGGACGGATACCGCCCCGGCAACGGACGGCGACTCCCGTCTCGCCTCCCTGGAGGCCGGCTTCGGGCTGACCGCGCTCGACATCGAGATCCTGCTCATCGCCCTCGTACCGGATCTGGACGAGCGCTTCGAGGCGTTCTACGGCTACCTCAACGACGACGTGACCCGCCGCCGCCCGTCCATCGGCCTGGCGCTCGGCCTGTGCGGCCTGTCACCCGCCGATGCGGTGGCCCGTGGCCGGCTGGCCGCGCGCGCACCGCTCCGCCATGCCGGGCTGCTCCTGGCCGAGGACCTGGACCGCCCGTTCCTGAGCCGGGCGCTGCGCGTCCCGGACCGGGTCACCGCCCATCTGCTGGGCGACGACACCCGGGACCCGCGCCTCGCCGAGCTCCTGGCGCCCTGGCACGCGGTGGAGGGCGTCGGCGACCCCGCACCCCTGGCCCGGGTGCTCGCCGACGGTCTCCCCCTGGCCTACCTGAGCGAGGACCAGGGCGGTGCGGGCACGGCCCTTGCCGCGTCGGCGCTCACCCTCGCGGGCCGTGGCGTCCTGGGCCTGGACCTGGCCCGCCTGGCGCAGGACCCCGCACCGGCCGACGCGGTACGTTCCCTGGTCCGCGAGGCCCGGCTGACCGACGCGGGCCTGGTCTGCGCCCCGCTGGACGCGCTGTCCCGCGAACACCCGCACCTGCTCAGGCTCCTCACGGCGACGCCCGTACCCACGGTCATCGTCGGCAGGGCGCCGTGGGACGCCTCGTGGTCGACGGTCCCGCCCCTGCTCCTGCACGCCCCCAGGGTGGAGCCGTCGGCACGCGGCGCCCTGTGGAGCGACGCGTACCGGCGTACGACATCGGCACCCCTCCCCGCGACAGTCGACCCGGACCACCTCCTCGCCCCCTTCCTCCTCACCCCGGAACAGGTCACCGGCGCGGCCCGCAGCGCGGCCCAGACGGCTCAGCTCGACGGCGGGACGCTCACCCCCGGCCACGTACGCCAGGGAGCCCGCGCCCAGAACGCGGCGGGCCTCGACCGCCTGGCCCGCCGCATCGAACCCACGGTGAACTGGCACGACCTGGTCCTCCCGCCCGACGCCCACGCCCAGCTCCGCGAACTCACCGCCCGCGCCCGCCACCGCGACCGGGTCCTGGGGGAGTGGGGCATGCGCCCGGGAGGAGGCAGGGGCCGAGGCGTATCGGCCCTGTTCGCGGGCGACTCCGGAACGGGCAAGACCATGTCGGCGGAAGTGATCGCGGCCGACCTCGGCCTGGACCTCTACACCGTCGACCTGGCCACGGTCATCGACAAGTACGTCGGCGAGACCGAGAAGAACCTGGAACGCATCTTCACCGAGGCGGCGGGAGTGAACGGCGTCCTGCTCTTCGACGAGGCGGACGCGATCTTCGGCAAGCGGTCGGACGTCAAGGACGCGCACGACCGCTACGCGAACGTGGAGAGCGCCTACCTCCTCCAGCGCATGGAGTCCTTCGACGGCCTGGCCATCCTCGCCACCAACCTCCGCGCCAACCTCGACGACGCCTTCACCCGCCGCCTGGACCTGGTCGTCGACTTCCCGGTCCCGGACCCGGAACAACGCCTCCTGCTCTGGGAACGCTGCCTCGGCCCGCTGCTCCCGCGTGGCACGGACCTCGATCTCGCGTTCTGCGCCGAGAACTTCGAGCTGGCGGGCGGCAACATCCGCTCGATCGCGGTGACGGCGGCCTACCTGGCGGCGGACACGGGGGGTGCGGTGACGATGACGACGCTCATCCACGCCATCCAGCGGGAGTACCAGAAGCTGGGACGCCTGACGCTGGCCTCGGAGTTCGGGCCGTATCTGGGGCTGGTTCAGGGGTGAGGGCCGGGGACGGACACCTTCTCGCCCGATGCCCGGGAAATGCCCCGCGTGTTCCCTTGCGCGGGCCGATGGATACCGCCACGGTGGGCGAGCGGACGGGCTGTTGACCGACAGATCCCCGCCGCACTGCGACGGGAGCCGGTGTGACCGCACTGTCTGTTCTGCCTCATACCCTGCACGGCGACGGCCCGCACAAGGTGATCGCGGTGCACGGCTGGCTCGCCGACCGCTCCGCGTACGACCCGGTGCTGCCGGACCTGGACGCCGGTTCGTTCCAGTACGCCGTGGTGGACCTGCGGGGATACGGCGAGGCGAGTGGCGCGGACGGCTCGTACACGACGGCCGAGGGCGCCGCGGACGTGCTCGCGCTGGCCGACCGGCTCGGCTGGGACCGGTTCTCGCTGATCGGCCACTCGATGGGCGGCTCCGTCATCCAGCGGACGGTGGCCGCCGCGCCGCAGCGGGTGCGCAGAATCGTCGGGGTGTCTCCGGTTCCCGCCTCCGGCCTGCCGCTGCCGCCCGAGCAGTGGGAGCTGTTCGCCGGGGCGGCGCAGAACCCGGACAACCGCAGGGCCATCCTCGACGTCACCACCGGAGGCCGGCGCCCGGCGGCCTGGCTGGACCGCATGGTGCGTCGCTCGGTCGAGTGCAGCGACGCGAACGCGTTCCGGGCCTGGCTGGACTCCTGGGCGGGCGAGGACTTCCACGACCGGATCGACGGATCGCCCGTACCGGCGCTGGCCGTGGTGGGGGCGCTGGACCCGGCCCTCTCCGCCGATCTGCAGCGCTCCACCTGGATGCGCTGGTTCCCGCGCGCCGAGCTGGCGGAGCTGCCCTCGTGCGGCCACTATGCGATGGACGAGGCGCCGCTCGACGTGATCCGGGTGGTGGAGGACTTCCTGCGGGCGGACACGGAGGACGGCGAGGCGAAAGTGTGAGCGGCCCCGCCTCCCCGGCGCCCGCTCCGGACGTCTTCGACCCGAGGCAGTACGCGCGTGGCATCCCGCACGACCGCTACCGCCGCCTGCGCGACCACCGTCCGGTGGCCTGGCAGCGGGAGCCGGAGGTGCTGGGCTGGCCGGCGGGCCCCGGCTTCTGGGCGGTCACCCGGCACCAGGACGCCGTCCGCGTACTGAAGGACTCGTCCACGTACTCCTCGTACCTCGGCGCCACCCAGATCCGCGACCCCGACCCCACGGACCTGCCGTTCATCCGCCGCATGATGCTCAACCAGGACCCGCCGCACCACCGACGGCTGCGCACGCTCGTCAGCCGCGCCTTCACCCCGAAACGCATGGACCGTTTCGAGACGGTGGTACGGGAACGAGCCCGCGCCCTGCTCACAGGTGCCGTCAACGAGGCGCGGGCGGGCGACGGCACCTGCGACCTGGTCACCCAGGTCACCGACGACTACGCCCTGCTCAACCTCACCGACCTCCTGGGCGTACCGGACACCGACCGAGCGCTCCTCCTCCACTGGACCAGGCGCGTCATCGGCTACCAGGACCCGGACGAGGCAGGGACGCCGGCACTCGGCCCGGACGGGAAGCCGGTCAACCCGCGCTCCCCGGCGTCGCTGCGCGACATGTTCGAGTACGCGCACGTCTTGGCGGCCCACAAGCGCGCGAACCCCGCCGACGACGTGATGACGGCCCTCGCCACCGACCCCGAACTGACCGCGCCCGAGCTGGAGATGTTCTTCTTCCTGCTGGTGGTGGCGGGCAACGACACAGTACGCAGCGCCGCACCCGGCGGCCTGAGCCTCCTTGCCGAGCACCCCGAGGCCTTCGACCGCCTGCGCAACGGCGAGGCCGAGTTCACGACGGCCGTGGACGAACTGCTCCGCCGCCACCCGCCGGTCCTGACGTTCCGCCGCACCGCCAAGCAGGACACGGAGCTGGCGGGCACGCGCATCCGCGCCGGCGAGAAGGTGGTCGTCTTCCACGCCTCGGCCAACCACGACGAACGCGTCTTCCCGGACCCGTTCGCCCTGGACCTCTCCCGCTCCCCGAACCCGCACATCTCGTTCGGCGACGGCCCGCATGTCTGCCTGGGCGCGCACTTCGCGCGCCTGCAGCTGCGTGCGTTGTACGAGGAGGCGTGCCGCGTACTCCCTGCCGGACCGCTCCGGCCTGCGGCCCCACCACGCCGCCTGGTATCGAACTTCATCAACGGCCTGAAGTCGCTGCCGGTGATGGTGTCCGATGGGTGAATGCATGGGTGAGTACATCGTCCCCTGACGTCGTCACCCGACATCGACCGGCAAGGACACGCGACTTCGCTACGCCTCGCGAGTGTCCTCGGCCGCATCCCCTGACCCGAGCTGCGACGCCTGCCATCCGTGGATGAGGAGATCGAACACGGTCTCCACGGACGCGAGCGGATCGTGCCGGGTCGTGGCCAGGGCCGGTACCTCCAGGACGAACCGAGCCATTGCCGAGCAGGCGAGATCGTCGGGTTCCCGGCCGAGTTCCGCCGCGATCGCGGCGCTGAGCGCGCCCGCGTGCCGCATCCACATGCGCTCCCAGTACTCGCGCAGCGCGGGCGTCTGCTGCACGAGTGCGGCGAACCGCTCCCGACGCGGATCCGAGTCCAGCCGCACCCAGGACGCCAGCGCGTGCGCGCGGAGCGCTTCGACCACGCCCTGACCCTCGGGCCGTTCGCGGACGGCGGCGGTCAATGAGGCCTCGACTTGCGCTTCGCGGTCGAAGACCAGCGCCTCTTTGCCCGGGAAGTGCGCGAAGAGCGTCGTCGTCGACACATCGGCTCGCTCGGCGACGTCCCGGACGCTCACCCGGTCGAATCCGTGCTCCAGGAAGAGCTCCAGGGCGGCGTCGGCGATGGCCTGCCTGGTCGCGGCCTTCTTGCGCTCGCGGCGACCAGTGGACGGGGTATCGGGCATGCCATCACTGTACCCGGTAGCCGGACTGAAGCAGAAACTTGAACGATTGCAGTTTCTGACTCGTTCTGCTTTTCTGGTTCCGGCAGGGGCTGCCGCCCATCAGGGCGCGGCGCCGGACATCGCAGCGCCCGGGGCGCGGCGTCACCGGAGCCCCGACCGGTGAAAGGAATCAACCGTGAGCTCTCCGACACCCTCAAGCGCACGCATCGGCATCATCGGCGCCGGCCCGGGGGGCCTCACGTGCGCCCGCATCCTGCAACGGCACGGCATCGCGGTGACCGTGTACGACCGAGACCCGGATGCGGACTCCCGGAACCAGGGAGGCTCGCTCGACCTGCATGACGACGACGGCCAACTCGCCCTCCGCGAAGCGGGCCTGCTGGACGAGTTCTTCGAGCTCGCCAGGTTCGACGGCCAGGAGATGCGCCACCTGGACCCGGCGGGCAATCTCCTCTCGCACCACGTGCCGGACGAGGGCGAAACAACCAAGCCCGAGATCGACCGCGGACAACTGCGTGACCTGCTGCTGCGCTCACTCGCCGCGGGGACGGTCCAGTGGGGCCGCGCGCTCGATTCGGTGAGCGAACCGACGGGCGGCGGTCCCCGCATGTTGACGTTCACGGACGGGACCACTGCCGAGACCGACCTCGTGATCGGCGCGGACGGTGCCTTCTCGCGCGTGCGCAGAGCGGTGTCGCCCGCAACGCCGCGCTACACGGGGGTCAGCTTCCTCGAAGCACACTTCGACGACATGGAGAACGCGCACCCCGAGCTCTCCGAACTGGTCGGGAAGGGCAGCGCGCACGCCGCCGACGGGGAGCGTGGCCTCTTCGCGCAGCGGAACAGCGGCGGCCACCTGCGCGTCTACATCATGCAGCGCGTCCCCATGGACTGGATCGCGGCGAGGGGGCTCCGCCCCGAAGACACCGAGGCCATCCGCGCCCACCTGCTCGACGCGTACGCGGCGTGGTCGCCCCGCACCCTCCGCATGATCACCGACAACGACGGCCCCTACGTCGATCGCCCGATCCTCGCCCTGCCGGTACCGCACACCTGGGAGCACTCGCCGGGCGTGGCACTCCTCGGAGACGCCGCGCACCTCATGCCTCCGCTGGGTGTCGGCGTCAACCTCGCGATGCTCGACGCCAGCGAACTCGCGCTCGCGCTCGTCGGCTCCGCGACTGTCGACGACGCGGTGCGCGCGTACGAGAAGACGATGCTCCCGCGCTCGGCGGAAATCGCCCAGATGCTCGAGGGCGGCGCGGAGCACATGCTGGCCGCGCCCGGCCCGGACGACGAGCGGTTCGGGCCGGACCGACCTTGACCGCGTGTGCCGAGCCCTCGATATGCATCCAGAAGTCCCGTGGCCGCGCCGCAGCGACCGAGTTCATGCGGGCGCTTCGGCCGGTGCCCGATGGTGCGGGGCGACGGGCAGCCACCGGACGCCCACCCAAGCTGGACGACACCCACGTCGGGATGGTCCGGGCTGCGTTGGAGCAAGGTGCGCAGGCCCATGATTTCGAGGCGGACCTGCGGACCCTGGGACGAGTCGGCGTCGTCGTCACCCGGGTAACGGGTGTGATGTTGTCGAGGTCAGTAAGGCTGTCCCGCAACCCCTGGTGTATCAGCGGGCGGCATCAGATGCGGTGCATCGCAAGGCGTCGGGGCGGCCGCAGACTGAATGTATCCGGGCGTTCCGACAGTGCGGCGAGGTGCCGTAGCTGTCGTCCTGCGCCCGCCAGGGACTACAGGAGCCCTCAGCCCGCCCTGCACGTTCTCGCTCGCGACCTGACGGCCGCCCGTACCCACGGCATCGTCGACGGCTCAGCGGGGCCGACCGCAATGCTGGGCCGACAAGGCGCACCGGGGGTGCCCGCGTCAACGTGAGGTTGGAAAGGCTCACTGCCCGTGCGTGTCAGCGCAGTTCGTCAGGAATTCTCAATAAACAGATATGAGGGGGAACCGTCGAGGCCCATCGCGTCATTATCAAGGATGGAAGATACTACTTGGCCGCTGAACACAGGTACTGCTGGCCGAGTCAACAATATTCCGTCAGCAAGGCATTCCGAGGTAAAGGCAATTCCATGCTTCTTGAGGAAGTCAAGATTCCTTTGGCTCAGGATTTCCCGGCCATCTCCCTCCACATACCACATGCCCATTTCCCCCTGGGTGCGTTTAGAAGCTCCAGGAATAATGATGGGTTCAGGCAGGCGGCGTGCGGACACGATTCGACGCAAGGCAGGGACCTCATCGAAGATTTCCCACTGTACACCGGATACGAGAGTGATCGTCTTCTTAATCAGATTCTCACTCATCAGGACGCAGTAAGTCATCGGCTCAATCAGGATTGCCGTATCCTCGGGCTCGAACCAGTCCTCTTCGTTGATGTGAATCATTGGGAGATATGCGGCCGTATCCTCCAATCGATCGGCATTCGTCGGTGTGCACCGATAGTATATGGAACATCTAACACCCATCCTGTGGAGTTCGCTTACGATTTCTTCCGTCGTCTCGCGCGATGGAGATGTCCACTCTGCTGGCGAGTCGGCCTGGTACGCTCCCTCGCCAATTATGAACTCGCGAGTATTCGAGGTAAGGGGTTCTTCCAGGATGATTTTGCATTCTACTTGCATTATATTTCCACCAGGATCTGATATGGGCCGCGCCCCTTGTCCACGGTTTGTACCTTCAGGCCGTTCCTGCGCAGGCACTCATCACCCCATTCGCGACACTGATCTGCGCTTGCCCCTATTCGTCTCAGGTGATCGCGTCGGCTGACCCCCTGGGAAATCTTTGCGCCGAACCAGTGGTTAAACGTGGCATTCTGCTTTTCGGTGGAGAGTGTGAGATTGGATACCGAGTTCGGTCCATTCAGGCTCTGTTCGTGAATGTGGTGCCATTCCATGCCGGTTGGATTCTTGAAAATCTTATGATGGCGGTAGTTCAAAGTCTGGCGAGCGTCGGGATAGTTATTCCATTCGTCTGCATTCTTGATCTTCTCCCAGGCGTTACCCTTCTTGTAGTGACGCCCTGGATCGAAGTCACGCCAATTTTGACTCTGTATCGGCATCTGGCCGGAGTCGCTCCTCCCGTACTCTTCCAGTGCTGTGTAGTGAAATTTCTTCTCGTTGACCTCTGTTACTTGGCTCGCAACCCATAAGTGCCCAGTCCGTATTTCGACTTTGTCATCCAATTTCGGCGGCGTTTCCTCCTTCAGGGCTTTTAGTCTTCCCTCGAGTTCTCTGGCGCTACGCCCGCCGTCCAGATAGCTTCTCGCTAGTTCTACCGCCTCATTCCTGTCTGTCAATTCATGGCGCATGGTCTTTTGGTACTTCCGACCGAACGTCCCATTCTTGTTTACCAGGTAACGCAACTTTTTGAATTCTGCCCCCTCCTCCTCCCTAAGGGATTCATTACGTGAGAGCGCGATTTGGACCCTTCCGTCTTTCCGTGTTTCTGTCAGTGAGTCAACCGATTCCTTTGCTTGTGTATATGCATACTCGATTTGGCTCAGGAGCTGCTGAGGGAGTCGATTGTCGTAATCGGATACTCGGTGTTCGCTGGCTATGATAAGGACGGAGAATGGGGGATTTGTGCCTAGTGCTCTGAAATCCTGAATCCATGTGTACGTGTGGCGAATTCTATTGAGAGCAGCGAGAAGGGCCTTTTTGGATGCCCCCTTTTCTTCGCTTTCTTTGACTATCTGGCGAGCCCGAGAAGTTGCGGCTGGAAGCTCGCGTCGCTTCTTGGCTTCTTTTCCTGACGTTTCCTTCGTGTGGCCACTCGGTTTTCCATTGGTATCGTCCTTCTTTTTGGATTTCCCCCAGAGTGACTTTCCCCTTTTTGCGATGAAGTCGACGATTTTGTCGATCGCCCGGTTCACCGGACGTGCCACCGCATGGAAGACCTGCTTCACTTTGTTGGCCAGGCTTCCGATGCCCAGCAACGACACCAGGAACCCGATAAGCAGCGGCACGCTTGCCGCCAGAGCCGCCTCGACCATCTTCGGGACGCCCGCCTGGCCGCCGTTGGCTATGGCGACCACCGCGTCCAGTACCGAGTTGACGAACTCCGCTATCTGCGCGCCCTGCGTCACCACGAACGTGACGATGTCGATGATTCCCTTGACCGCGCGGATGAACGCCGAGGCCGGGTTGAGCAGGGACAGGATCCACGTGATGCCCGCGATGATGACCGTCGGGATCAGATAGCTCGTCAGTTTCTCCAGGATCGTGGCCTTGAGGTCGCCGGCCTCTGCCTGGATTTCCTTGACCGCGCCTGCCGGGCCTTCGCTCGCGATGCTCTTTGCGACCGGGACCGATGTCTCGACCGCCGCCATCGCCTCGTCCGGGACACCCTTGCGGGTGACGCGGGCCTTGATGTTGTCCCAGGTCAGGCCCAGCAGCGAGCCGATGAGCTGGATGATGCCCTTCATGTCGAACTTCTGGGGGAGTTCCAGGCCCGCCTTCACCGCGGTGCCGAGCAGCCAGGAGACGACGCCCGTCTTCAGGTGCTCGGCGATGTTCGTGATGAAGAGGTTGAGGCCTGCGCCGACCGCGCGTACCAGGTTGCCCAGGAAGCCGATGGGGTCCTTGATGATCTTCATGATGGCGCCGGCGGCCTTGGCGAGGATGCCGAGGAGGAGGTTCTTGAGCTCGTTGATCGTCTTGATGACGCCGACGATGGCGTCCTTCGCCTTGTCGATCAGGCCCTTGTTGGCTTCCTGGAGCTTCTTGATCTCCTCGTCGATCTTGTTCAGGGCCGCCGTGTACTTCGACGCGAGGTCCTGGACCAACTGCTCCGACTTCTCGTTGACCGTGGCTTCCAGATCGTCGAACTTGCCCGCGAAGTCCTTCGCCGCCTCCTCACCGAACTGGCGCAGGTCCGCGGGGAGTTTGTCGACCTCGGCCTTGAGCTCGGTGCGGCCCTCGGCGATGCGGGCCTTCGCCCTGCCCAGTTCCGTGCCGATGAGGTCGGCGACTGAGGAGATCACCGTCTGCATCTGGGCGACGTAGAGCTTGCGGGCCTCCTGGTAGAGGTCGTTGGCCGCCTCGGGGAGGCCGGCGAACTTGTCCTTCACCCAGCGGGCCTTGCCGGTCCAGCCGGAGTAGCGCTTGTCCTTGTACTTCTTCATCCGGCGCTTGTGGTCCGCCGTGAACGCGTCCCGGGCCGACTTCTCGCCTGCCGTGAACGCCGTGTCGACCTTCTTGTCCAGGTCGGAGAGTGTGGTCTCGACCTCCTTCTTCGTGCCGTCGTAGACCTTCTGGAGCCTGGCCGTAACCTCGGCGCGCTTCTTCTCGTCCTTCGACTTCGTTTCGCCCTTGCCGCCGTCCACCTTCTGACCGGCCTGCGTGCGGGTTGCCGTGAGGGCCGTCATGGCGGCGGCGCCGGAGGCCGCCGCGCCCGCCTTCGCGGTGGTGAGTTGCTGGCTCTCGGCTGCCTGGCCCTTCGCGGGCGCCTTCGCGGAGTCCGTTTCGGCTGTCTTCTTCGCCGACAGCGCCTCGTTGAAGTCTGGTTCGTTTCCCTTGGCCAGCTGGTCCTCGGTGACCTCGGCGTCCGCCATCTGTTTGTCGTTCTGCGCCGGGCCCTCGGAGAAGTCCGTGACGGCGGGGGGTTGTTTCGCCGGGATCGCGTCCGCCGCGGAGGGGGCGCCGGGGTTGGCCA
>NZ_JAELVH010000175.1 GCF_019399235.1 Streptomyces poriferorum
GTCGAGATCGACGGCTTCGATCTCGCCGGGGTCAATGACATCGCGGGCGAGAGCGAAGGGCAGGGCCCGGATTTCGGCCGGGCGCTCGGCGACCGGGACCGTACCCGCGCCGCCGTTCTCATGGCCCATCAGCCCGTCGTCATCGACGAGGCCGTCGAGCACGGCGTGGACCTCCAGCTCTCCGGCCACACCCACGGCGGCCAGCTCTGGCCGGGCAACTACATCGCGGAACTGTCCAATCCCACGGTCGCCGGGCTCGAACGCTACGGCGACACCCAGTTGTACGTCACGCGCGGCGCCGGCGCCTGGGGCCCGCCCGTGCGGGTCGGCGCCCCCTCCGACATCACCGTCGTCGAGCTCGTGTCCCGCCGCGCGTAATCACCGTCGAGCACCCCGAATAGGCGATCGGGTGACCGGTCGTGAACCCTCTGTATTCGACGTATCGGCCCAAGGTTTCAACTAACGAACAAAAGCCTATGAGGCTCTGATTTCCTCTTCCAGATGTGAAAATCGTGTGATTGGCTGAGCGCGAACGTGCGGTGATCTGCGTATCTGAGCGCGACGCCGAGGTGGGGCTGGTAAGGGAGAGCACGGCAATGCGGTCGATCCGGCTACGGATTCTCGCGATTTTCGCGGTTTTGGTCATCGCAGGCGTGGTCGCCTGGCAGTTGCTTCCCTCGGACGAGGGGAATAGTGATCCGGTCACGGTCGGCACGACCGACGAGGTGACCTCGCTCGACCCGGCGGGCGCGTACGACGCGGGTTCGTGGGCGATGTACAGCAACATCTACCAGTCGCTGATGACGTTCAAGTCCGGGGCGATCGTCCCCGAGCCGGATGCCGCGGAGAGCTGTGGGTTCATCGGCGGAAAGCTGCAGACGTACCAGTGCAAGCTCCGTGACGACCTGACCTTCTCCGACGGCAAGGACATCACCGCGGAGGACGTCAAGTTCTCCTTCGACCGGATGATGGAGATCAAGACGGACGTCGGTCCTTCGGTCCTCTTCCCCAGCCTGAAGAACGTGGTGACCGAAGGCCGGACCATCACCTTCAACCTCTCCTCGCGTGACGCGACCTTCCCGCAGAAGCTCGCCACCGGAGCGGGTTCGATCGTCGAGAAGGACGCCTACGCCGAGCACAAGCTCCGCAACGACGGCCATGTGACGGGTTCGGGGCCGTACGTACTGAAGTCGTACGAGCCGGGTGTCAGCGCCGTGCTCGTGCCGAACACGAAGTACAAGGGCGCGCTCAAGAACACCGGTGGTCCGGTGACCGTGCGCTACTACAAGCAGTCGGACGATCTGCTGGCGGCCTGGAAGTCCGGCCAGGTCGATGTCACGCACCGTCAGCTCCCGTCTTCCACGCTCGCCGAGCTGGACCCGGGCGCCGTCGACCAGCACGTGACGGAGGCCGACAGCGCCGAGATCCGCAACCTGGTCTTCAACGTCCGCGACGGCTCGCCGCTCGCCGACAGGAAGGTCCGCCAGGCCATCGCGGCGCTCATCGACCGCGCGCCGCTGGTGACGGACATCTACAAGGGCACCGTCGAACCGCTCTACTCGCTGATTCCGCAGGGCTACATCGGGCACAGCACCCCCTTCTTCGACGCCTACCCGTCGCCGAGCGCCAAGCGGGCCAAGGAACTGATGCAGGAGGCCGGCGTACAGCTGCCGCTGCCCGTCACCTTCGCCTACCGCGACGACGACGAGTACAAGAAGGAAACGGCGGAGATCAGCCGCCAGCTGGAGGCGGACGGGCTGTTCAAGGTCACGGTGAAGGCCGTCGAGTGGCAGACCTTCCAGAAGGAGTACGCGGCCGGTAAGTACGACATGTACACCGTCGGCTGGCTCCCCGACTACCCGGACCCCGACACCTTCAGCCAGCCGCTCGTCGGCCGCGAGAACAGCCTTCACAACGGCTACACCAGCAAGAAGATGGACCAGCTGATCAGCGCCACGCTGGAGTTCAGCGACCGCAGCCGCACCTCGGCCGACTTCAAGGAACTCCAGAAGCTGGTCGGCGAGGACGTGCCGCTCGTGCCGCTGTGGCAGAAGAAGGACTACGTCGTCGCCAAGCCCGACGTCTCCGGATCGCAGTACCTCTCCGACGGCACCGGCATCTGGCGGCTGTGGGAACTGGGCTGGATCTGATCCGGCACCACGGCACGGGCGTCACAGCACGACAACGAGCGGCCGCCCCGGGAGGGATCCCGGGGCGGCCGCTCGGCCGTTCCCGCGTTACTTGCCCGGTGCCCGGCCCGTCGATCCCGGCAGGAACTCCTCCAGCACCTCGTAGACCTGACGCACCAGCGGCCGCAGCACCCGGAACCGGGACAGTGCGATGGTCCGGGCGACGATCGGGGCGATGCGCTCGACGAGGCGGCGGCTGCGCTCGGCGTCGTCCGTGCGGTCGTAGACCCAGTACAGCACCAGCCCCATCTGGTTCAGCCACATCAGCTGGGGCAGCAGATCGGCCAGTTCGGGGTCGACCTTGGTGCCGGAGCCCGCCAGGCAGCGCTCGTGGATGGAGATCGCCGCCTCGCGTGCGGAGACCGAGTCGCGCGAGAAGGGGCTGAGCGGGCTTTCGGGGTCGGCGGCGTTCTTGAAGAACTGGGCGGCGAAGCGGTGGTAGGGCTCCGCCACGTCCAGCCAGCAGAGCAGGACCCCGCGGATGCGTACCGCGAGGTCCTTGTCACCGGCCAGCACCGGCTGCACCGCCGCCTCGTGCTCGGCGGCAATCCGGTCGTAGAAGCCCTGGACCAGGTGTTCCTTGGACGAGAAGTAGTAGTACGCGTTCCCTACGGAGACGCCGGCCTCCTGGGCGATGGCCCGCATCGTCGTCTTGTCGTATCCGCGTTCCTGGAAGAGCCGGAGCGCGGTCTCGAGGATGAGTGTGCGGGTCTGCTCGCTCTTGGGAGCCTTGACTTCCTTCACGTCCTTCTCTTCCTTCACCACGGTCCCGAGGGTATCCGGACCGGCTACGTCGCCGGGCCGGGGCCCTGGACCCGGCATGTGCCGTCCCCGTCGCCACCCTGGCCGCCGCCCCCGTCCGCGCGGCACGGCTCGGCCGTCAGCGAGCGGTACTTGGCGGCGGCGAGGACGGTCGCCCGGGCGAACGGCCGGCCGGCCGGGGTGGTCAGCCAGTGGGCCTTCGGCCGGTGCTCGGCCAGCGCCCAGAGGCAGACGATCCACGCGGAGGTGGAGCGGTAGACCTGCCCCCGGTCACCGATCACCGTGATCTCCTCCAGGGTCCCGGCGTGGTCGAGGCCGGGGAAGCGGCGGTGCGCCTCGGCCGAGTCCGCCGGTACGAGGTCGAGCGGGACCAGTTGACGCTGGTTCATCAGCCACTGGCGCAGATGGACGCAGAGCGAGCACTGTGCGTCGTAGAGCACGGTGAGCCGTTCGACGGACCACCGCCCGCCACCTGTGCGGTGCCTCATGACCGGCCCTCACGCCCTGGGGGCGGGCGCGGCCCACGGTCCCGGTCCCGTCCAGCCCTGCGGCGCGACGGGCGGGGTCTGCTCGCGCTCCATCATTCCGCGGCGGCGGATCTTGTTGAGTACGTAGACGTTGCCCAGGTGCATGACGCCGAGGACCAGCAGGACGACGCCGACCTTGACCGACAGTGCCTCGAAGAGCTGACGGGCGTCGGCGACGCCGTCGGAGTTCTTCAGGTAGAGCGTCACGAATCCCAGGTTGACCAGGTAGAAGCCCACCACCAGAAGGTGGTTGACCGCGTCGGCGAGCTTCTCGTTCCCGTGCAGCACATCGGCGAGGAACACCTTGCCGTTGCGGCTCAGCGTGCGGGCGACCCAGATGGTGAGCGCCACGCTGATGAGCAGGTAGATGACGTACGCGACAACAGTGAGGTCCATGCCCCACCCTCCCTTGAACGCGTTCAAATGCTGTTGTCATGGACTGTAGACCTCTCTTTGAACATGTTCAAGCGGGGGTCCCGGTGGTCCGCGTCACCGCCTCGACGGGTTCGGCGGGCGCCTTGAAGCGCCGTACGCCCGGTACCGCCGCCGTGGCCAGGCAGGCCGACCCGACCAGCAACCCGGCTATGGCGAGCGGGACTTCGGGTCCCCACGCGGAGTCGGCCAGCGGGGCCAGGGCGTAGCCCAGCGGCATCGCGCCGAGCGAGAGCAGCCAGTCGTACGAGGTCACCCGGGCGAGCACGTGGGCGGGGACGGCGGACTGGACGGCGGTCTCCCAGACCGGGTTGAGGAAGCCCAGCCCGGCCATGGCCGCCCCGTACGCGACGACGGCCACGCCGACGGGCGCGTGTGCGGCCAGCAGGCAGAGCGGGAGGGCGTACAGCGCGCCTCCCAGGTTGGCGGTCAGGACCGGGCGGCGGGGCCGGACCCGGCCGGCCACCAGCGAGCCTGCCAGCAGGCCCACGGCGCCGGTCTGGAGGAAGGCGAGCCAGGCGCCCTCGCCGCCCAGGTCGCGGAGGAAGAGTGCCGGGCCGAGCGTCATCAGGACGGCGGCCGCCCCGTTCCACGCGGCGTGGGCGATCAGGCTGGTCCAGTACCAGTCGCGGCTCCGGACCTCGCCCCAGCCCTCCTTGAGGTCGCCGATCAGCGAACGCCGCGGGATGGGGACATGCCGTACCTCGATCGCGGCGAGGAGCGCGGCGCTCACCGCGAACGTCGCGCCGTCCAGGACGAAGGCCCAGCCGGGCCCCGCGGTGAGGACCAGCGCCCCGGCGACGGCCGGGCCGCCGATCCGGGCCGCGCTGCCGACCACGGCCATCAGGGCGTTGGCCCGCAGCAGTCCGGACTCGGCCACGGTGCCGCGGATCAGCGGCGAGACGGTCGGCATGGAGAAGGCGCCGGCGGCTCCGCCGATCGCCTCGGCCACCGCGATCTGCCACAACGCCGGTGTCCCGGAGAGCAGTTCGGCGCCGACGAAGAGCTGGGTGACGC
This sequence comes from Streptomyces poriferorum, assembly GCF_019399235.1. GTDB lineage: Bacteria > Actinomycetota > Actinomycetes > Streptomycetales > Streptomycetaceae > Streptomyces > Streptomyces poriferorum. The sequence continues at coordinate 4,928 of NZ_JAELVH010000175.1, forward strand.
ACCGTACGAGATCGGTGGTCAGCGCCACCGTGCGGGCGTTGAACCGGTCGCCGACCACGCCGCCGAGGGGCAGCAGGAGCAGCTTGGGCACCATCGCGCAGGCGAGCACCAGCGCGAGGTCGCCGGTCGAGCCGGTCGCCAGGTAGACGGCGAGGCTGAGTGCGGCGGGAATCGCGGCGTCACCGATCAGCGAGAGGCTGCGACCGACGAAGAGCAGGCGGAAGGAACGGGTGTGTAAGGGGTGAGACATGAGCGGGAATCTATTTCGTCACCAAACTATTCGTCAACGAAATATAAGTTTCCGAAATATGTAGGTGCCCAGCGTAAGCTGTGACCCATGCAGCAACGCGACTGGACCGACGGCCACGTGGAGCGGTGGAAGCCGGTACTTCCGGACCTCGACCCCGATGTCGAGGGCGCGGTGACCCGGATGAAGAAGCTCGGGGTCCATCTGCGCCGGGTGCGGGAGCAGTCCCTGGTCGACTTCGACCTGGACCGGCAGGAGTTCGACACCCTGCACAAACTGGCCGGCCGCGGCGGCAAGGCGGCCCCCTCGGAGCTCGCCGCCGACCTCGACCTCGCGCCCGCCTCCGTCACCGGCCGGCTGGACGCGCTGGAGCGCCGCGGGTTCGTCCGCCGCAGGACCTCCACCGCCGACCGGCGCCGTGTCGACGTGGAGCTGACCGCGGAGGGCCGCTCCACCTGGACCGGTGCGATGGAGTTCCTCGGCGACGAGGAGGAACGCCTGCTGGGCGTCCTGGCCAAGGACGAACGCGTCCTGCTCAACGACATGCTGCGTCGCATCATGGTGGTCGCGGAGCACAAGGGCGGCGCGGGCTGGGACTGAACGGCCCGGGGTACGGCAAGAGGCCCCGTCCCCCGCGGTGTTCCTGCGGGGGACGGGGCCTCTGACGCGCTCAGGGAATCCCGCGGGTCAGAAGCGACGCGTGATCAGCGCGCGCTTGACCTCCTGGATCGCCTTCGTGACCTCGATGCCACGCGGGCAGGCGTCCGTGCAGTTGAACGTGGTGCGGCAACGCCACACACCGTCACGGTCGTTGAGGATCTCCAGGCGCTGCTCGCCGCCCTCGTCGCGCGAGTCGAAGATGAAGCGGTGCGCGTTGACGATCGCCGCCGGGCCGAAGTACTGGCCGTCGTTCCAGAACACCGGGCACGAGGACGTGCACGCGGCGCACAGGATGCACTTGGTGGTGTCGTCGAAGCGCTCGCGGTCCTCGGGGGACTGCAGACGCTCGCGGGTCGGCTCGTTCCCCTTGGTGATGAGGAAGGGCATGACGTCGCGGTAGGCCTGGAAGAACGGGTCCATGTCGACCACGAGGTCCTTGAGGACCGTGAGGCCCTTGATGGCCTCGATCGTGATCGGCTTCTCCGGGTTCAGGTCCTTGATCAGCGTCTTGCAGGCCAGCCGGTTCTTGCCGTTGATCCGCATGGCGTCCGAACCGCAGATGCCGTGCGCGCACGAGCGGCGGAACGTCAGCGTGCCGTCGGTCTCCCACTTGATCTTGTGAAGGGCGTCGAGGACACGCTCCTTCGGGTCGATCTCGATCTGGAAGTCCTGCCACTGGGCCTCGTCGGAGACCTCGGGGTTGAACCGCCGGATACGGAAGGTCGCCGTGATGTACGGCGAGTCGGCGAAGCCGGCCTCGGGCTCGGGGGCCATGTCGGCCTTTTCCAAGGTGGGGGTAGCCATCAGTACTTACGCTCCATCGGCTGGTAGCGGGTCTGGACGACCGGCTTGTAGTCCAGCCGGATCGACTCGGTGCCGTCGTCGGCGACCTCGCGGTACGCCATGGTGTGGCGCATGAAGTTGACGTCGTCGCGGTTCGGGTAGTCCTCGCGGTAGTGACCGCCGCGGGACTCCTTGCGCGCCAGCGCCGAAGTCGCCATGACCTCGGCGAGGTCGAGCAGGTTGCCCAGCTCGATGGCCTCCAGCAGGTCCGTGTTGAACCGCCTGCCCTTGTCCTGGACCGACACGTCGAGGTAGCGCTTGCGCAGCTCGGCGATCTTGTCGACCGCGGTCTTGATCGTCTGCTCGGTGCGGAACACCATCACGTTGGCGTCCATGCACTCCTGCAGCTCCAGGCGGATCGCCGAGACGCGCTCGGTGCCCGTGGAGTTGCGCAGCCGCTCGACCTGGTCGATGACCATCTGCGCCGGGTTCTCGGGAAGCTCGAGGAAGTCGTTCTTCGAGGAGTACTCGGCGGCGGCGATGCCCGACCGGCGTCCGAAGACGTTGATGTCGAGCAGCGAGTTCGTACCGAGGCGGTTGGCGCCGTGCACGGAGACACAGGCGACCTCGCCGGCGGCGTACAGGCCCGGGACGACGGTGGTGTTGTCGGCCAGCACCTCGCCCTCGACGTTGGTCGGGATGCCGCCCATGGCGTAGTGCGCGGTCGGCTGGATCGGGATCGGGTCCGTGTAGGGCTCGATGCCGAGGTACGTACGCGCGAACTCGGTGATGTCCGGGAGCTTGGCGTCCAGCTGCTCCGGCGGCAGGTGCGTGAGGTCGAGGTAGACGTGGTCGCCCTCGGGACCGCAGCCGCGGCCCTCACGGATCTCGGTGTAGATGGAGCGGGACACGACGTCACGGGACGCGAGGTCCTTCATGACGGGCGCGTACTTCTCCATGAAGCGCTCGCCGTCCTTGTTGCGGAGGATGCCGCCCTCACCGCGGGCGCCCTCCGTCAGCAGGATGCCCATGCGCCAGATGCCCGTCGGGTGGAACTGGAAGAACTCCATGTCCTCCAGCGGCAGACCTCGGCGGTAGCAGGCGGCCTGGCCGTCACCGGTCAGGGTGTGCGCGTTCGACGTCACCTTGAAGAACTTGCCGGTGCCGCCCGAGGCGTAAATGACCGACTTCGCCTGGAAGACGTGGATCTCGCCGGTGGCCAGCTCGTAGGCGACGACGCCGGCGGACTTCTTGACGCCGTCCTCCTCGACGACCAGCTGGTCCAGGACGTAGAACTCGTTGAAGAACTCCACGCCCTCCTTGACGCAGTTCTGGTAAAGCGTCTGGAGGATCATGTGGCCGGTGCGGTCGCCCGAGTAGCAGGCGCGGCGGACCGGGGCCTCACCGTGGTTGCGGGAGTGACCACCGAAGCGGCGCTGGTCGATCTTGCCCTCGGGCGTACGGCCGAACGGCAGGCCCATCTTCTCCAGGTCGAGAACGGCGTCGATGGCCTCCTTCGCCAGGATCTCGGCGGCGTCCTGGTCGACCAGGTAGTCGCCGCCCTTGATCGTGTCGAAGGTGTGCCACTCCCAGTTGTCCTCCTCCACGTTGGCGAGCGCGGCGGCCATGCCGCCCTGCGCCGCGCCCGTGTGGGAGCGGGTGGGGTAGAGCTTGGTCAGCACGGCGGTGCGGCTGCGCTTGGTCGACTCGATGGCCGCGCGCATGCCGGCGCCGCCGGCGCCGACGATGACGGTGTCGTACTTGTGGATCTGCATGGTTTACCTCTGGTCCTTCGGGCCCGGCGCCTAGCGGATGTTCGGGTCGAAGGTGAAGATCACCAGCGTGCCCAGCAGGACGGTGAACACCGTGGCGGTGTACAGGAGCATCTTCAGCCAGAAGCGGGTGTTGTCCCGTTCGGCGTAGTCGTTGATGACCGTACGGAGACCGTTGGCGCCGTGCAGCATGGCGAGCCACAGCATCGCCAGGTCCCACATCTGCCAGAACGGCGAGGCCCAGCGGCCCGCCACGAAGGCGAAGCCGATCTTGGAGACGCCGCCGTCCAGCACCAGCTGGATCAGCAGGTGGCCCAGGACCAGGACGACCAGCACGATGCCCGACAGGCGCATGAAGAGCCAGGCGTACATCTCGAAGTTGGTGCGCGAACCCTTGGGGGTCTTGCCGGTCCGCTTGCGCGGCGGCTCGATCACGGGCGCGGGGTTGTCGACGTCGTAGAGGGCGGAGCCTTCGACGTCGCCGATTGCGGAAGTCTCGGTGGACATTGGCCTCAGCTCCCGAATACTTCGCGTACGGCGTGGCCGAGGACGGGGTACAGGGCCCCGACCATCAGCACGATCCAGATACCCAGCACGGCCCAGAGCATCTGCTTCTGAACGCGCGGGCCCTTGGCCCAGAAGTCCACGGCGACGATGCGCAGACCGTTCAGCGCGTGGAAGAGAATCGCGGCCACCAGGCCGTATTCGAGGAGCGCGACGATCGGCGTCTTGTACGTGGACACGACGTCGTCGTATGCCTCGGGGGAGACGCGGACGAGAGCGGTGTCCAGGACATGTACGAACAGGAAGAAGAAAATGAGGACACCGGTGACTCGATGAGCCACCCAGGACCACATGCCTTCCCGGCCGCGGTACAGCGTTCCAGCCGGCACGGAAGAACCCTCCGGGAGCGGGGATTGGGGTCGGCCGGCTTGACTGTCGGTCTGACCCGGCCGGGTACGGTCCACCGGCCCCGGCCATCGTAGCGACGGTTTGTCGGTTCGATCGCGCGGGGGCCTCTGGTGTGATCAAAGTGGCAATGAATCAGGCACGGACGGGCTAGGTCGCGCCGCCGCACGGCCGCCTGCCGTGCGGTGACCGGCACGCACGATCGCGCCGTCGCCGAAACGCCCCGGTAGCTCCGCTACGAGACCGTTCCGGCGCCTTGCGGTCGCACGCACCAGTCGCCGCACGGCCGCCCTTCGGGCGACGGCGGCAGTTCGGCGGCGCGGCCCGACGGACGCCTACGGGCCTGCTTGCCCGCCCGTGACGGGGAATCCGCACGCAGGAGCCCGCCGCCAAGCCGTTACTGACTCGATACCAGCTCGATGATGCGGCCCCGGGCGAGTCGCCGCATCTCGTCCGCCGTCACCACCCGCTCCTGCTCGGGGTCGTGCCCCAGCCGGGCCCGGATGCCGGCCAGCACCTGGTCGGGGTGCTCGGCGGGCCCGAAGCCGTCCAGACAGATCACGAACACATGGCCGAACCTGCACTCGTAGGCGGCGTGCGCGGCGGCCAGCGCGAGATGGGCGGAGCGCGGCGCGTCCGGGGGCAGTCCGGGGGCGGCCTCGGCGGCCAGCGCCTCGGCGCGGTCGGTGGGGGAGAGGTCGTAACAGGCCTCGTCGGCGGCGGCGAGCAGCGCGTCCAGGTCCGGGTAGGGGCGGTGGTCCGCCAGCCGCTTGGCCCAGCGGCGGCTGCCGAAACACTCCAGCAGCGCGGCCTCGGCCCCGGCGGCGGACGCGGCGTTCAACCCCGCCAGGCCACAGGGGCCGGACGGGGCCCGGCCGGGCGCGGATCCGCAGCTCTGTACGGGTACGGCGGTCTGCCGGGCGGACGGGGGCGGCTGCGCGGGGAGGCCGGCGTGGGACTCGCTGGACCTGGACAGCGTGGACTCCTGGAATCAACGGCATCTGTGAACCTGGAGTGGGGAGGGACCGGAGAGACCAGGTGGATGCAGGGTGAAGGGAGAGACGAATGTGCCTCAAAGGTAGCGACGCGGGGCAACGGCCGTCCGACAGATGCGCGAATTTCACCCGGACGGGAGGGTTCCACGATGCCTGACGGACACATGGGCGAGGAGAATGCCCGGCTATCTCACTCATCAGCCCTGTTTTCTATCCCTTCTGCTCTCTTGCCCCCCGAAACCGGAGGTTTCTGACCGATGGCACCCTCATGCGGCGCCCTCATGGCCGTGACGGCGGTCGCCGCGGCGACCGTCACCGTCGCCGCCTGCGACAGCTCCGGCACCGAACACCGCAACGGCTCAGAGACGTCCCCCTCGTCGTCGTCACCGTCCGCGTCCCCCGAGCCGTCCCCGACCCGGAGCTACCCGCTCTCGAAGACACCCCGCGCCATCCCCGCCGTACGGGAACACAGACCGGCCCGCGGTCCCGGCTGGCGGCCGGGCAAGAGCAGCGGCGTGGTGATCGAGAAGGGCGACAAGGGGCTGGCCGACGAAGGAAGGCTGCTCGCCGGTGAGCTGAGGATCCGCTATCGGGGCGAGGTCCCGGCCCGTGCGGGGGATGTGGAACTGGCCCTGAACCCGAAGGACGGCGGCGGGCCCGAGTCGTACACCCTGCGGACCCACGACGGACGCGTCACGATCAGCGGTCCGGCACAGGCCGGGGTCTTCTACGGGACCCGCACCCTCAAGCAGTCCGTGCGAGCCGACGGCGCCATGCCCGAGGGGGAGGTGCGCGACCGCCCCGACCGTCCGCAGCGCGGACTCAACCTGGACATCGCGCGCAAGCACTACAGCGCCGGCTGGATCGAGGACCGGCTGCGCGAGATGGCCGACCTCAAGCTGAACCAGCTCGGCCTGCACTTCTCCGACGACCAGGCCTTCCGCATCGAGTCCGACACCCACCCCGAGGTGGTGTCGCCCGAGCACCTGACCAAGGCCGAGGTACGGCGCATCGTCGCCCTCGCCGGCCGGCTGCACATCGAGGTCGTCCCCGAGATCGACTCCCCGGGCCACCTCGGCGCGGTCCTGGCCGCCCACCCCGACCTCCAGCTGCTCAACGTCTCGGGCGTGCCGTCGAAGGGATCGCTCGACATCTCGAAGCCGGGCGCGGCGAAGCTCGTCGACGAGCTCCTCGGCGAGTACACCGAACTGTTCGGCGGCGCCTACTGGCATCTGGGCGCCGACGAGTACCAGGCGCTCACGGTGAGCAGTCCCGCTGCCTCGTACCCGCAGCTCCAGCGCGCGGCCGTGAAGAAGTACGGGGCGCAGGCCGGCATCGAGGACCTCGCCACCGGCTGGCTCAACGACCGTGCGGCAGTGGTCCGGCCGCACGGCATGAAGCCCAAGGCGTGGAACGACGGCCTCTTCCGCGACAGCACCGTCCGGGCCGACAAGGACATCGAGATCGAGTACTGGACGGGCAAGGAGTACGGCGCCCGGCCGCCGGAGCAGTACCTGCGTGAGGGGTACAAGATGCTGAACCTCAACGACGAGTTCCTCTATTACGTGCTCGGCCAGCCCAACGCCTTCGTCTACCCCACGGGCAAGCGCATCTACGAACAGTGGACGCCTCTCGTGCTGCGCGGCACGAGCCCCGTCCCGGCGAAGTACTCGGACCAGATCCTCGGCGGCCGGTTCGCGGTGTGGGGCGATTTCCCGAACGCCCAGACCGCGGCGCAGGTTGCCGAGGGCATCCGGATGCCGCTGCGGGCCACCTCCCAGAAGCTGTGGGACCCGGGCAAACCGCAGCTGAGCTGGGACGGGTTCAAGGCGCTGGCGAAGGAGATCGACCAGGGCTGAGGGCCTGAACCCGTGGACAGCGCGGCGCGCGGGGGGCTAGGTTCCGCTGGCCGCGTGGTCCGGGGAGGGACGCGCGCTCCATGCGTAGACGTCCGAATCCGGGGGGTTCCCTTTCCATGCTCTGTTCACTCTGCGGTACGAGACCTGCCGGCACGGCCGACGGGCGGTGCACGGTGTGCGCCGCCACCCGCCGCTCCCGGGCGGGTGGGCTGATGGCCTCACCGGCGGGCCCGGCGCCGCTGGATTCCCTGCGTTCCCCGGTCGGGACCGGCAAGGCGGCGTGTGTGCTGCTCGGGGCGGTGGCGGCTGCGGACGTGGTGTCGATCGCCGCCGGCATCAACGCGCGGCAGGTGTTCGCCGAGGGGACCGCCGACGACTTCCTGAGGTACGACGAGGCGGCCATGGACCGGGCCGACATGCTGTACCGGTTCTCCGGCACTCCCCAGGTGATGACCTTCCTGGCGGCCGCGGTCGTCTTCCTCATCTGGTTCCGCCGCGTACGGCTCAACGCCGAGGTGTTCGACGCCCACGCCCAGCCGATGAGGCCGGGCTGGGCGATCGGCGCCTGGTTCGTCCCCGTCGCCAACTTCTTCCTGCCCTACCGCGTCGCGAGCGGCATCTGGACGGCGAGTACCCCGGCCGGCCGGCCGGTGGCCTCACGTGTGCTGCTGAACGCCTGGTGGGCGGGGCTCATCGGCTCGCGGCTGTTCGTCGTATGGGCCGAGCGCCGCTACGCCGCCGCCGAGGAGGTGGACGAGGTCCTGGACGCGTTCGGCTTGGTCGTCGCAGGCGATGTGCTCGACGTCGTGGCCGCCGTACTGGCGATCCTCTTCGTGCGCCGGCTGACCGCGATGCAGGGCGAACGGGCGGCGCCGCGGGCCGCTCCCGTAGCCCCGATGCCGGCGGCGGAGCAGACCGGCTGACATCGGGCGGCGATATTCAGACGGCTGGAGTGACGCTTTTCGGCCATTCGGCGCTGTACGCGATAAGACGACGCGCTACGTCCCCGTGCGTCCGATCCGGGTACGGGGAGGCCGACGGGAGACGCCGATGAGCCTGCTCGAACTGATCGCCGCCGCTGATGCCCGGGGGCTCGCCGCGAGCGGGACCGCCTGCCTCGACCGGTGCCTGCCGCAGCCCGCCGAGGCGGCCGACCCGGATCCGCTGCGGCCGCTCTGGGCGGGCTGCGCCGACCCGCGGGGCTGGCCGGACCGGCTGGCCGAGGCGCGCACGGCGCTGGACGCGCTGCCCGGTCCGCCGGAGAGCGTCCGGCGCATCGCGAAGCTCCTCGGCGAGGCCCCCGCGGACCGGTCGGGCGAGGCGCTGCGCTCCTGGGCGGACGCCTGCTCGGTGCTGGCCCTGGACCTCCACCGCGGGCACGACACCGCCCGCGCCGACGCCACGGAGCTGGTGGCACGCTGCCGGGCCGGCGATCAGGACGGGGCGGGGCCGCTGCTGTCGGGGGAGGCCGCCCGGCAGGTCCGGATCCTGGAGATGCTCGCGGAGATCGGGGACGGCGCCCCCACGGGAGCCGGGCTGCGCCAGGTGATGGATGTCTCGACGGAGGGCCAGCGGGTACTGAGGGCGGCGGCCTCACGACGGGCCCGGGTGCGGGGCTGAGCCGGCGCCGCCACGTAACGCCGCATCACGAACCGCGTCGGAGCGGGAAATGGAACGACGACCGGGGCCGCCACCCCCCACAGGAGAGGCCCCGGTCGTCTTCCGCGGGGCCGCAGGACGACCCCGTACTCATCTCAGCGCCGCGACTGCGTTTTCTGTCACACCGCACGGTGTCCGAAGAATGTTGCGGGTTGTACAAGTCATGGACGTGACGCCCGCCGAGGACGTAGCGTGCTGAGTCGCGCAGGGTGGCGCGGCAGTGGTGACCAGCTGCGATATGGGACAGCAGGGCAGGTTGAGGGAGTGCTGGGGGACGACGCGGGGCTTACTGCCGCGGTGCTCGCGGCGCAGGACGGGGACGAGGACGCCTTCCGTACTGTGTACCGCGCTGTGCAGCCGCGGCTGCTGGGCTACATACGAACGCTCGTGGGGGACCCGGACGCCGAGGACGTGGCATNCGGTCCGCACCGCCGCGCACCGCGGGCTGAAGCGGCTCGCCGAACTGCTGCGGGCGGACGACGCGGACCGTGCGGGCAGTGCGGGGAACCCGGGCGGCGAGGGCGGTCTGCCGGCAGCCGGTCCTGCGGAAGGAAGCCGTCCGCGCGGCGACGGAACGGCCGGCGGAGTCGGCGCGCCCCGGGGGCCGGGCGGTGGTACGAACCCCGCGCAGTCCCCGCAGAACAACGGGGCCGGCCGGACGGTGGAACTCGGCGCCGTCCCCGCGCAGCGTCCCTCCCGCACCGGCCTGGTGGCGCCCGCCGGTGTGACGCATTCGCGTCTGTGGACGCAGAAGGACATGTGATGGCCGACGAGCAGCACG
>NZ_JAELVH010000176.1 GCF_019399235.1 Streptomyces poriferorum
CGGCCGCACTCGCCGACGGCGACCGGGTCGAGGTCCTCACCGCGGTCCAGGGAGGCTGACCATGTCCGACGACCTCTTCACCCTCGGGGACACCGTCTTCGGCTCCCGGCTGATCATGGGAACGGGCGGCGCGCCCAGCCTCGACGTGCTGGAGCGGTCCCTGACCGCCTCGGGCACCGAGCTGACCACCGTCGCGATGCGCCGCCTCGACCCGACCGTGCGGGGCTCCGTGCTCTCCGTGCTGGAGCGGCTCTCCATCCGCGTGCTGCCGAACACGGCGGGCTGCTTCACCGCGGGCGAGGCCGTGCTCACCGCCCGGCTCGCCCGCGAGGCGCTCGGCACCGACTGGGTCAAGCTGGAGGTGGTGGCGGACGAGCGCACGCTGCTGCCGGACCCGGTCGAGCTGCTGGACGCCGCGGAGACGCTGGTGGACGACGGTTTCACCGTGCTGCCGTACACGAACGACGACCCGGTGCTGGCCCGGAAGCTGGAGGACGTGGGGTGTGCGGCCGTCATGCCGCTCGGCTCCCCGATCGGTTCCGGCCTGGGCATCCGCAATCCGCACAACTTCCAGCTGATCGTCGACCGGGCGCGGGTGCCGGTGATCCTGGACGCGGGCGCCGGGACGGCTTCGGACGCGGCGCTGGCCATGGAGCTGGGATGTGCGGCCGTGATGCTGGCGTCCGCGGTGACCCGGGCCCAGGAGCCCGAGCTGATGGCCGCCGCGATGCGCCATGCGGTGGAGGGCGGGCGGCTCGCGTACCGCGCGGGGCGGATTCCCCGCCGCCACTTCGCCGAGGCCTCGTCTCCCGTGGCGGGCCGGGCCGTGCTGGATCCGGAGCGGCCGGCGTTCTGATTCCGGGGCCTGGGCGGGCCATGTGGTGGATCTCATGTCCCTGTCACGACACGTCCCGATCCCGGGCCACGCCCGCTCCCCGGCCGCCGATCGCGTGTCCCTGTCACGGCTCGGCTGCAGTTGGGCCCCGGGATCGCTCCGGCCAGTCGGCCGTGTCTGCGGCGGCTCGTAGACTCGGCTGCGTGGATACGACCCTCCAGGACCCTCTCGTCGGGCAGCTGCTCGACGGCCGCTACCGCGTCGATGCCCGCATCGCCGTGGGCGGCATGGCCACGGTCTACCGGGCCATGGACACCCGGCTCGACCGGGTGCTCGCCCTCAAGGTGATGCACCCGGCCCTCGCGGCCGACGCCTCGTTCGTCGAGCGCTTCATCCGCGAGGCCAAGTCGGTGGCCCGGCTCGCGCACCCCAACGTGGTCGCGGTCTTCGACCAGGGCGCCCAGGGGCAGTACGTCTACCTCGCGATGGAGTACGTGGCGGGGTGCACGCTGCGCGACGTACTGCGCGAGCGGGGTGCCCTCCAGCCGCGGGCCGCGCTGGACATCCTGGAGCCGGTGCTCGCCGCTCTGGGCGCCGCGCACCGGGCGGGTTTCGTCCACCGCGACATGAAGCCGGAGAACGTGCTGATAGGCGACGACGGCCGCGTCAAGGTCGCCGACTTCGGCCTGGTCCGGGCCGTGGGCTCGGTCACGAACACCACCGGGAGCATCCTGGGGACGGTCTCGTATCTCGCCCCCGAACAGATCGAGCACGGCACCGCGGACACCCGCGTCGATGTGTACGCGTGCGGCGTCGTGCTGTACGAGATGCTGACGGGCACCAAGCCGCACGCCGGGGACTCCCCCGCCCAGGTCATCTACCAGCACCTCAACGAGGACGTCCCGGCCCCCTCGGCCGTCGTCCCGGGGCTCGCGGCCGAGCTCGACGGGCTGGTCGCGAGCGCCACGGCCCGCGACCCCGAAGTCCGCCCGTCCGACGCGGTGGCGCTGCTCGCCGAGTCCCGCCGGGCCCGCTCCGGCCTCACCGACGCCCAGCTGGACGCCGTGCCGCCGCAGGCCCTGGCCGGGATGCGGGACGGCACGGAGGACCGCACGAGCGTGATCCCGCGGGTGCTGCCGCCGGGCCAGGGCACCGCCCACCACACGAGCCGGCTGGAGATGCCTCCGCAGTCGCCCCCGCAGCCGCCGTCCCGGCGCGCGGGGACGGGCCGCCGGAGGCCGCCGCGCGGTGTCATCGCGGCGGTCATCGCCGTGCTGCTGGTCCTGGGGGTCGGCGGCGGTGTCTGGTACATCAACTCAGGGCAGTTCACCAGGGTCCCCTCACTGCTGGGCCAGAGCCAGAAGGCGGCCGAGAAGCGGCTCTCGGACAGCGGCCTGGAACTGAAGGGCGTACGGCGGGCCTACAGCGACACCGTCGACCGCGGCACGGTGATCAGCAGCGACCCGAAGCAGGGTGCCCGGATCCGGGGCAACGACTCGGTGTCGCTGGTCGTCTCGCGCGGTCCCGAGATCGTCACGGTGCCCGACGTCCAGGGCGTCGCGCTCGCCGAGGCGAGACGGCAGCTGGAGAAGCGGGGCCTGACGCCAGGCATGATCACCAAGGAGTTCGACGACGACGTGGCCGCGGGCGAGGTGCTGCGTACGGATCCCGAGGCGGGCGCCGAACGCCACCCGGACTCCGCGGTCGCGATCGTGGTCTCCAAGGGCAGCCCGGTCGACGTCCCCGATGTCACCGGACAGTCGGTCGACGACGCCACGGCGGAGCTGGAGGACGCCGGTCTCGAGGTCGTCGTAGCTCCCGGCCGGGTCGACTCCCCGGAGGACGAGGGCAATGTCGCCCGCCAGTCGCTCGATGAGGGCGCCGAGGCGGCGGAGGGTGACACCATCACGCTGACGGTCTCCAAGGGTCCGCAGATGATCGACGTCCCGGACGTCACCGGCAAGGACGTCGACGACGCCCGCAGCGAGCTGGAGGACGCGGGCTTCGAGGTCAAGGTCGACCGCCCGTTCCTCTCCTTCAGCGACACCATCGCGAGCCAGTCCGTCGACGGCGGCGACCAGGCCCCCGAGGGCAGCACCATCACCATCAAGACCAAGGGACTCTAGATCCTTTCCGGAGTCCCGAGCAGGGCCGGTGGCCCCGGACGGGCCCCACGACCACGCACCGACCGCCGCTCCGCCCGCGTTCGCGCGGACGAGCGGGACTCCAGACAGGACCTATCCGTATGCGCAACCCAGTCGGTGGCCACATCCCGGTGGCCGGCGGCCTCTCCAAGGTCGGCCTGTCCTACGCACGCGAGATGGGCGCGGAGGCCGTCCAGGTCTTCGTGGCCAATCCGCGCGGCTGGGCGACCCCGGCCGGCAACCCGGTGCAGGACGAGCTGTTCCGTACCGAGTGCGCCGCCGAGTCCATACCCGCGTACGTCCACGCCCCGTATCTGATCAACTTCGGCTCGCACACCCCGGCGACCGTGGAGCGGTCCGTGGAGTCGCTGCGCCACTCCCTGCGCCGGGCGCGCGAGATCGGCGCCCTGGGCGTCGTGGTGCACACCGGTTCGGCGACCAACGGCCGGCCGCGCCAGGAGGCGCTGGCGCAGGTGCGCACCCACATGCGGCCGCTGCTGGACGAGCTGACGCACGACGACGACCCGTTCCTGCTGCTGGAGTCGACCGCGGGACAGGGGTTCTCGCTCTGCTCCCGCACCTGGGACTTCGGCCCGTACTTCGACGCGCTCGACGCCCATCCGAAGCTCGGCGTCTGCCTCGACACCTGCCACATCTTCGCGGCGGGACACGACCTGACCGGTCCGGCCGGCATGAAGGAGACCCTGGACCTGCTGGTGGAGACGGTCGGTGAGGGCCGGCTGAAGCTGATCCACGCCAATGACTCCAAGGACGTGGCCGGGGCCCACAAGGACCGGCACGAGAACATCGGGGCCGGCCACATCGGCGAGGAGCCGTTCCGGGAGCTGTTCTCCCACCCGGCCACCGAAGGCGTCCCGCTGGTCATCGAGACACCGGGCGGCAAGGAGGGCCATGCGGCGGACGTGGCCCGGCTGAAGGAGCTGCGCGGCCTGGGCTGACCGGTCGGAGCACCCGTTGAGGAATACCCCATGGGGGTATACGGTTCTTGCTGTCGGCAGGAACCGCTCCTCGGCATTGGGGGTTCACGATGCAGGACCACGCACAGCACGCCCACCACTCCGGCCACGCCGACGATCACGCCGCGGGCGGCGCGAGCTGGTCGATGGCGGCGCGTGCCACGCTCCACTGCCTCACCGGATGCGCCATCGGCGAGATCCTCGGCATGGTGATCGGCACGGCGCTCGGCTGGGGCAACATGCCCACGATGGCCCTCGCGATCGTCCTGGCGTTCTTCTTCGGCTACACGCTGACGCTGCGGTCCGTCCTGCGGTCGGGCGTCGACTTCAGGACGGCGTTCCGGATCGCGCTCGCGGCCGACACGCTCTCCATCGCGGTGATGGAACTGATCGACAACGGGGTGATCGTCCTGTGGCCGGGCGCCATGGACGCCACGCTCTCGGACGTCCTGTTCTGGGGAGCCCTCGCGATCTCGCTCGCCGTCGCCTTCGTCGTCACCACACCGGTGAACAAGTGGATGATCGGGCGCGGCAAGGGGCACGCGGTGGTGCACCGGTACCACCACTGAGGTGGCACAGGGAGGGACAGCCGGATCAGAGCTCGGGGCCGTCCCCGGGCTCCTCCTGGTAGGAGTAGCGCTGTTCCTTCCACGGGTCGCCGATGTTGTGGTAGCCGCGCTCCTCCCAGAAGCCGCGGCGGTCGGCGCTCATGTACTCGATGCCCCGGACCCACTTGGGGCCCTTCCAGGCGTACAGGTGCGGCACGACGAGCCGGAGCGGGAACCCGTGCTCGGCGGTGAGCAGTTCGCCGCCCTTGTGGGTGGCGAACAGAGCCCGCTCGGAGGTGAAGTCGTCGAGCCGGAGGTTCGAGCTGAAGCCGTACTCGGCCCAGACCATCACATGGGTGACCTGCGGCGCCGGGGGCGCCAGCGCCACGACGTCACGGGCGAGAACCCCGCCCCACTCGGCGCCGAGCATGCTGAACTTGGTCACGCAGTGCAGATCGGCGACGACCGAGGAGAACGGCAGCTCGGAGAACTCCTGATGGTTCCAGCAGTGCTTCTCACCGTCGGCCGTGGCGCCGAAGACACGGAACTCCCAGCGGTCGGGCTTGAACTTGGGCACCGGCCCGTAGTGGGTAACCGGCCACCCACGCTGCAGGCGCTGTCCCGGCGGAAGCTCGGACTGCTCTGATGCGCGGTGTTCCCGGCTTTCCGGCTGACCCATGACTCCATGGTGACAGACAGGCAGGGGTGGTCATGACCAGGGCAGAGGCGATTCGGGCAACTCCTACTAAGCATGCACTTACTGGACGACCACCGGGTGCGATGCGAGGATGCGGCCATCTTGCCCAGTTCACCGGTTGGAAGGAGCCTCTGCGATGCAGGGCGACCCCGAGGTCCTCGAGTTCCTGAACGAACAGCTGACCGCCGAATTGACTGCCATCAACCAGTACTTCCTGCATGCAAAGATGCAGGAGAACTTCGGCTGGACGAAGCTCGCGAAGTACACGCGCTCCGAGTCCTTCGACGAGATGAAGCACGCCGAGATCCTTACGGACCGCATCCTCTTCCTGGATGGACTGCCGAACTACCAGCGGCTCTTCCACGTGCGGGTGGGCCAGAGGGTCACCGAGATGTTCCAGGCGGACCGCCAGGTCGAGGTGGAGGCGATCGACCGCCTCAAGCGCGGTATCGAGCTCATGCGCACCAAGGGCGACATCACGTCCGCAAATATCTTTGAGTCGATCCTGGCGGACGAGGAACACCACATCGACTATCTCGACACCCAGCTGGAACTGGTCGAGAAGCTCGGCGAGCCGCTCTACATCGCCCAGCTGATCGAGCAGCCCGACAGCTGACGGAAGTGGGGCCGTCCGCGCGGACGGCCGGATCGGCTCGGGCTCAGGCGGCGTCGGGGAGAGCGACCGGCACGGAGACGGGGCCGGCGCCGGGGGCGATGCGCTGATCGGCATCGGGAGCGGCGCCGGCCGTGACACGGTCCGCGGTGCCGGGCGTCAGCTTCTGGTCGAGCAGGTCGCGACGCGGGCAGGAGCCGCGGCCGAGCATGGCCTGGATGGTACGGACACAGCTGCCGCAGTCGGTCCCCGCCTTGCAGGCGGAGGCTATCTGGCGGGGAGTGCAGGCGCCGTCTTCCGCATGCTTCCTGACCTGCTGCTCCGTAACGCCGAAGCACGAGCAGACGTACATGCGGTTCACCTCCCGGCGGGATGGATCGTGGGTGCCGCCCCGATAATCGGTGAGGCTAACCTAACCTTACCCGGCGCTCAAGGCCGGTAAAAGCCCCGGAACGCCCTGTGGGGCACGGATCACATGGATCCGTGCCCCACAGTCGTACGTGCGTTGCGTTCGGTGACGCCCGCCGGTCCGGGTTACTGGTCCCGGTACATCTCGGCGACCAGGAACGCGAGGTCCAGCGACTGGCTGCGGTTGAGCCGCGGGTCGCAGGCCGTCTCGTAGCGCTGGTGGAGGTCGTCCACGAAGATCTCGTGGCCGCCCCCGACGCACTCGGTGACATCGTCACCGGTGAGCTCGACGTGGATACCGCCCGGGTGCGTGCCGAGGCCCTTGTGCACCTCGAAGAAGCCCTTGACCTCGTCCAGGACGTCGTCGAAGCGACGGGTCTTGTGGCCGGACGCGGCCTCGAAGGTGTTGCCGTGCATCGGGTCGGTCACCCAGGCCACGGTCGCGCCGGAGGCGGTGACCTTCTCGACCAGCTCCGGGAGCTTGTCGCGGACCTTGTCGGCGCCCATCCGGACGACGAAGGTAAGACGGCCGGGCTCGCGCTCGGGGTCGAGGCGCTCGATGTAGCCGAGGGCCTCGTCGACGGTGGACGTCGGGCCGAGCTTGATGCCGATGGGGTTGCGGATCTTGGAGGCGAACTCGATGTGCGCGCCGTCCATCTGGCGGGTGCGCTCACCGATCCACACCATGTGGGCCGAGGTGTCGTACAGCTGGCCGGTCCGCGAGTCGACTCGGGTCAGCGCCGACTCGTAGTCCAGCAGCAGGGCCTCGTGCGAGGCGTAGAACTCGACGGCCTTGAACTCCGCCGGGTCCGTACCGCACGCCTTCATGAAGTTCAGCGCGTTGTCGATCTCGCGGGCCAGGGCCTCGTAGCGCTGGCCGGACGGGGACGACTTCACGAAGTCCTGGTTCCAGGCGTGCACCTGGCGCAGGTCCGCGTAACCACCGGTGGTGAAGGCGCGGACGAGGTTCAGCGTGGAGGCGGATGCGTGGTACATCCGCTTCAGCCGCTCCGGGTCCGGGATGCGCTCGGCCTCGGTGAAGGCGAAGCCGTTGACGGAGTCGCCGCGGTAGGTCGGCAGCGTCACGCCGTCGCGGGTCTCGGTCGGCTTGGAGCGCGGCTTGGAGTACTGCCCGGCGATCCGGCCGACCTTGACGACGGGCACGGAGGCCGCGTAGGTGAGGACCGCGCTCATCTGGAGCAGAGTCTTCAACTTGGCGCGGATGTGCTCGGCCGACACGGCGTCGAAGGCCTCGGCGCAGTCACCGCCCTGAAGCAGGAACGCCTCGCCCTTGGCGACGGCTCCCAGGCGGGCACGCAGCTGGTCGCACTCGCCGGCGAAGACGAGCGGCGGATACGACGCGAGGTCCGCGAGTACATCGCGCAGCGCCTCGGAGTCGGGGTACTCGGGCTGCTGCGCCGCGGGAAGGTCTCGCCAGGTGTTGCCACCGGCGACGGAGGTATTGGCGTTCACGGTCACGGCTCCCACATTACGGGGTCGCGCCCACTGTTCTTCCGGGTGCCCAACGGATGAGACGGACACACGGCACGGTCAGTGACGGGGAGCACAATCGGGCCTGCTAGCGTCACACCTTTCTGAACTGAACAAGTGGACTACAGGGGTGGGGCTTTGAAGCGGAATCACCGCAGGGACCTCAAGAAGAGACGCTTGTTGTACGGAGTCGGCGCCGCGGTCGTCGCGACCGCGACCATCGGCACTCTGGCCATGGCCTCGCAGGACACCGCGACCACCGACGGGAAGTCGGTTCCGGCCTCCGCCGAGCTGCAGAAGCAGTTCGCGGACGCGGCGTCCGAGTTCGACGTACCGCAGAGCGTGCTGATGGCGGTCTCGTACCGGCAGACGCGCTGGGAGAGCCACGACGGCGAGCCGAGCACCAGCGGCGCGTACAACGTGATGGGGCTGACCAGTGTGTCGCCCGACGACGTGGAGCAGCCGGACGACAAGGAACGTCTGGCGCACATGAACATGTCCGGCCGGCCGGAGATCGAGAAGACCTTCGACGCCGCCAAGGCGCTGCGCAGCCTGCCGAAGAAGAGTGTCGACACCTCGGACCCGCGGCTGCACACCCTGGACAAGGCCGCCGATCTCATCGACTCCGGCACGGACACGGTCCGCAACGACACCGAGGAGAGCATCCGCGCGGGCGCGGCACTGCTCGCCGAGTACCAGCGCGAGGCGACGGACTCACTGCCGGACGACGCTGCCCACTGGTATCCGGCCGTGGCGCGCTTCAGCCAGTCGCCGGACAAGAAGGGTGCCGACCTCTTCGCGAAGCGGGTCTTCGAGTCGATCAGGACCGGCGAGCAGGCCGTCACTCAGGACGGCCAGGTGGTCACGCTTCCGGCCGCCCCCTCGGTCGAGCCGGTCAAGCCGTCGAACGTGCCGCTCGCCGCGACCTTCGCGAGCACCGCGGCGGTCCCGACGCCCGAATGTCCGTCGGGCCTGAACTGCAACTTCGTTCCCTCGAAGACGTCGAGCACGGGCAAGCGCAGTTACACGCCCGCCGTGCGGCCCGCGCAGGGCGTCGACATCCGGCAGATCGTGATCCACGACACCGAGGGCGACTACGCGACCTCGCTCAACACGCTCACGAGCCCGGACTCGGCCGTGAGCGCGAACTACCTCGTCCGCGCCTCGGACGGTCTGGTCACCCAGCTCGTCGAGAACAAGGACCTGGCGTGGCACGCGGGCAACTGGACCCTGAACATGCACACCATCGGCGTGGAGCACGAGGGCTTCGCCATCCAGGAGGGCAGCTGGTACAGCGAGTCGCAGTACGAGTCCACCGCGGCCCTGGTGAAGTTCCTGGCGGACAAGTACGGCATTCCGCTGGACCGCGAGCACATCATCGGACACGACGATGTGCCCATACAGCTCGACCGGAACAGCTCGCAAACCCACTGGGACCCGGGACCGTTCTGGGACTGGAACCACTTCATGGCCCTGATGGGCGCCCCGACGGGCGCCGATGGCGCCGGCGGCCCCGTCCAGGCGGGCCAGGTCGTTCGTGTGGTGCCGCCGTTCACCACGGCCAACCAGCTGAAGCTGACGGTCGGCACCAAGCCGGTCACCACACAGCCGGTCAACTTCGGCTACCTCTACACCTCGCCGTCAACGACCGCGACCACGCTGAGCGACCCCTATTTCACCGCTCTCTGGAGCGAGGGTTCGAACTGGAGCAACAAGGTTCGCGCGGGCAGTAGCTACGTCGTCGCCGAGGCACAGACCAACTGGACCGCGATCTGGTACGGCGGGAAGAAGGCCTGGTTCTACAACCCCGGCGGCCAGTACACCGTGCCGCTCGCCTCCTCCCCCAGCCTGGTGAAGGCCAAGGCCGGGGTGACGGTCCGGATCTACGGGCGTTCCTACCCGGAGACCGCTGCCTACACCGCCGCGGGCCTGGAGGCCCCGACGGACAACCCGGACTACCTGACGAAGTACACGCTCCCCGCCGGCCAGGCATACGTGAAGGCCGGCCCGGAGGTGAAGGGCGACGACTGGTTCGGCTCCGCCCAGAAGAACGTCGTGGGCACCACCGGCTACCTCCCGATCCGCTACAACCACCGCATGGCGTGGGTGAAGGCGAGCGACGTCCAGACGAGCACGAGCGTCGCGCCGGACGCGGGGACGAACCGCTACAACATCCTGGGCCGTGACGCGGCCGGTGTGCTCTGGCAGTACCAGGGCACCGGCAGCCCCACGACGCCGTTCTACGCCCGTTTCCGGGTGGGTCCGGGCTGGCAGGGCTACAACATGATCACCGCGATGACGGCCCTGCGGGCCGACGGCACGGGCGACATGGTGACCCGTGACACGAGCGGCTACCTCTGGTACTACCAGGGCAGCGGCAACCCGGACCAGCCGTTCAAGGCCCGCCTCAAGGTCGGCGGCGGCTGGGGTGTCTACAACGGCATGTGGGGCGCCCGCGATCTCAACGGTGACGGCAAGGGCGATCTGATCGCCCGCGACGCCTCCAACGTCCTCTGGTTCTACCAGGGCACCGACGACCCGGCGAAGCCGTTCGCGACGAAGGCACGGGTCGGCGGCGGCTGGGGTGTCTACAACACGCTGGTCTCCACCGGAGACCTGACCGGCGACGGCAAGGCGGACCTGGTCGCCCGGGACACGGCCGGGGTGCTGTGGCTCTACAAGGGCACCGGCAGCCCGACCGTGCCGTACGCCGCGCGCACCCAGGTCGGCAAGGGCTGGGGAGTCTTCAAGGACCTCCTGGGACCGAGCGACCTGAACCGTGACGGCATCCCGGACCTGATCGCCCGGGACAGCGCGGGCGTGCTCTGGTACTACCGGTCCACGGGTGACATGGCGAAGCCGTTCGCTCCGATGGCGAAGGTCGGCGGCGGCTGGGGTATCTACAACACGCTGGTCTGATCATCCTCGGACCTGATCCGAAGGGGTCCGTTGCGCCTGTCGGGCGGAACGGGCCCCTTCGTGCGTGCGTCATGGGTTATGGTTCGGGCATGTTCGCGCACTCGACCCGTAACTGGTGGTGGACCGCTCATCCAGCGGCCCACTGATCGCGCGTACACACCGACGCAGAGGCCGCCCGAGGGGCGGCCTTTCCCGTGTCCAGGGGCCGTTCCTCCCAGCTGATCCCAGTGGAAGGAACACCGCAGATGTCATCGCACACCGCATCGCACACCGCATCGCACACCATCGTCCAGAGGCTCCTCGGCGACGACTGCCCGCCCTTCGCCCTGCTGCGCAGGCGCACCCCCGGCCATGACCACGACACCGTCGAGGTGCTGATCGGCCGGGTCCACGAGGCGGACCGGCTCGCCGACCTCCCGGTGGGTGAACAACCCACCCTGGCCCTGGTGCCGTTCCGGCAGATCGCCGAGCGCGGCTTCGACGTCCGCGACGACGGCACACCGCTGACCGTGCTGGTCGCGGACGAGACGTACGAACTGCCCCTCGACGACACCCTGGACGCGCTCCCCGCCCACGCGGTGCGGGTCGAGGGCGGCGCGTTCGACGTGTCCGACGAGGAGTACGCGGGCACCGTGCGGCGGGTCATCGAGGACGAGATCGGCCGGGGCGAGGGCGCGAACTTCGTCATCCGGCGGACGTTCCGGGGCGAGATCCCGGGCTTCGGCCGGGCGGACGCGCTGGCGTTGTTCCGGCGGCTGCTGGCGGGTGAGCGGGGTGCGTACTGGACGTTCGTCGTGCACACAGGCGACAGCGGGTCCGAAGGACCCTCCTCATCGGGGCGGCGGCGGGCGACGGGTGGGCGGACGCTGGTCGGCGCGAGCCCCGAGGTGCATGTGCGGATGTCCGGCGGGACGGTCGTGATGAATCCGATCAGCGGCACCTACCGCTACCCCGCCGAGGGGCCCACTGCCGAGAACCTGCTGGCCTTCCTGGGCGACCGCAAGGAGACCGAGGAGCTCTCCATGGTGGTCGACGAGGAGCTCAAGATGATGTGCACCGTGGGCGACATGGGCGGGGTGGTGATCGGGCCGCGGCTCAAGGAGATGGCCCATCTCGCGCACACGGAGTACGAGTTGCGCGGCCGCTCCTCACTGGATGTGCGGGAGGTCCTGAAGGAGACGATGTTCGCGGCGACGGTCACCGGCTCCCCCGTACAGAACGCCTGCCGGGTCATCGAGCGGTACGAGTCCGGCGGGCGCGGCTACTACGCGGGCGCGCTGGCCCTGCTGCGGCAGGGGCCCGACGGTACGCAGACGCTGGACTCGCCGATCCTGATCCGCACCGCCGACATCTCGGCCCGGGGCGAGCTGCGGGTGCCCGTCGGGGCGACGCTGGTGCGCCACTCCGACGCGGAGAGCGAGGTCGCCGAGACCCACGCCAAGGCGGCCGGTGTGCTGACCGCGCTGGGGGTGCGGCCGGGGCGGCCGAAGGCCGAGGACGCGAGGCCGCGACTGGCGGACGACCCCCGGGTGCGGGCGGCGCTCGATGCCCGGCGGGACGGGCTGGCACCGTTCTGGCTGCGGATGCAGGAGCGCACCGGCACGTTGTCCGGTCATGCGCTGGTGGTCGACGGCGAGGACACCTTCACCTCGATGCTGGGGCATCTGCTGCGTGCCTCGGGTCTCGATGTGTCGGTGCGCCGCTACGACGAGCCGGGGCTGCGCGAGGCCGTCCGGGCGCACGAGGGGCCCGTCGTGCTGGGCCCCGGCCCCGGGGACCCGGGTGACGCCGCCGACCCGAAGATGCGGCTGCTGCGCGCGCTGACCGCGGAGCTCGTACGGGATCACCGGCACGGGCTGCTCGGGGTCTGCCTGGGGCATGAGCTGATCGCGGCGGAACTGGGTCTGGACATCGTCCGCAAGACCGTCCCGTACCAGGGCGCGCAGACCAGGATCGATCTGTTCGGCCGCCCGGAGACGGTCGGCTTCTACAACAGCTTCACGGCGCGCTGCGACGACGCGGCGGCCACCGAGCTGGCGGCGCACGGCATCGAGGCGAGCCTGGACCCGGCGACCGGGGAGCTGCACGCGCTGCGCGGGGACGGCTTCGCCTCGGTGCAGTTCCACCCGGAGTCGGTGCTGACGCTGCGCGGTTCGACGATCGTGGGCGAGCTGCTTGCGGGGCTTCCGGTACGCGGCTGATGTTCCCCGGACGCCCGGGCCCCGGTGAGGTTCTCAGGGCCCGGGCGGCGCCGGCACCAGCACGTTCTCACTGCGGCGGCCGGCCAGGTAGTCGTCGACGTTCTGGACGGTGGCCGCGATGATCTGGCCCAGGGCGTCCTCGGTGTAGTACGCCTGGTGCGAGGTCACGAGGACGTTCGGGAAGGTGACGAGCCGGGCCAGGGTGTCGTCGTCGACTCCCTCCAGGGACTTGTCGAGGAAGAAGAGCCCGGCCTCCGCCTCGTACACGTCGAGTCCGACCCCCAGGAGCCGGCCCGCCCGCAACTCCCCGACCAGGGCCTCGGTGTCGATGAGTCCGCCGCGGCTGGAGTTGATCAGGATCGCGTCGTGCTTCATGCGGGCCAGGGCGCCCTTGCCGATGATGTGGTGGGTCGCGGGCAGCAGCGGGACGTGCAGGCTGATCAGGTCGGACTCGGCGAGGAGCTGTTCCTTGTCGACGTAGCGCATGCCGAGTTCGACGCAGGCCGGGTTCTCGGCGACGTCCCAGCCGAGCAGATTCATGCCGAAGCCATGGGCGATACGGGTGAACGCCTCGCCGATCTTGCCGGTGCCGATGATGCCGGCCGTGCGGCCGTGCATGTCCCGGCCGAGGAGGCCGTCGAGGCGGAAGTCGAAGTCCCGGGTGCGGATCGTGGCGCGGACGACGCGGCGGTTGACCGCCATGGTCAGGGCCCAGGCGAATTCGGCGACCGAGTAGGGCGAGTACCAGGAGACCCGGGAGACCCGCAGGGCGAGGCGCTCTGCGACGTCCAGATCGATGTTGTTGAAGCCGGTGGAGCGCTGGGCGATCATCTGGGTGCCGCCGGCCGCGAGGGTCTGCAGGACCTTGCCGCCCAGGTCGGCGTTGACGCTGGTGGAGATGACCTCGTAGCCCGCCGCGATGGGTGCGGTGTCCCGGTTCAGGAAGACGTCCAGGCAGCGCACCTCGTGCTTCCCGGCGAACGCCTTCTCGATCAGAGGCTTCTCGTCGGACTGCACACCGAAGGCCAGGATTTCCACGACGTCTCCCGTGACTGATGCGGGCGAAAGGCCCCGGGTGCGGGGCCCGCTCCGGGAGCGGGCCCCGCGAGGCCGGTCATCGCGAATATACGGCCCGTCCCTCCGGCTCGCCGCTCAGCCGAAGAAGACGCCCACCTCCGCGTAGAGGGCCGGGTCGACCGTCTTGAGGCGGGAGGTGGCCTCCGCTATCGGCACCCGCACGATGTCCGTGCCGCGCAGGGCGACCATCTTCCCGAAGTCGCCGTCGCGCACGGCTTCGATGGCGTGCAGCCCGAAGCGGGTGGCCAGCCCGCGGTCGAAGGCGCTGGGGGTGCCGCCGCGCTGGACATGGCCCAGGACGGTGGTCCTGGCCTCCTTGCCGGTGCGGCTCTCGATCTCCTTGGCCAGCCACTCGCCCACGCCGGAGAGGCGGACATGTCCGAAGGAGTCGTGCGAACCGTCCTTGAGGACCATCTCCCCCCGGGCGGGCGCGGCCCCTTCGGCGACCACCACGATCGGTGCGTAGCTCGCCCGGAAGCGGGAGGTCACCCAGGCACAGACCTGGTCGATGTCGAAGCGCTGTTCCGGGATGAGGATGACGTTGGCGCCGCCGGCCAGCCCGGAGTGGAGGGCGATCCAGCCCGCGTGGCGGCCCATCACCTCGACGACGAGGACTCTCATATGGGATTCGGCCGTGGTGTGCAGCCGGTCGATGGCCTCGGTCGCGATGTTGACGGCGGTGTCGAAGCCGAAGGTGTAGTCGGTGGCGGACAGGTCGTTGTCGATGGTCTTGGGTACGCCGACACAGGGGACGCCGTGCGTGTCGGAGAGAGTGGCCGCCACGCCGAGGGTGTCCTCGCCGCCGATCGTGACGAGTGCGTCGACCTCGTACTTGGCGAGGGTCTCCCGCACCCGGCGGACACCGTGCTCGGCATTGAGCGGGTTGGTGCGCGAGGACCCGATGATGGTGCCGCCGCGCGGCAGGATGCCGCGCACGGCCGGGATGGAGAGCGGGACCGTCTCGCCCTCCAGCGCTCCGCGCCAGCCGTCCCGGAAGCCGATGAAGTCGTAGTCGTACTCCTGCACGCCCTTGCGGACGATGGCGCGGATGACCGCGTTGAGCCCGGGGCAGTCGCCGCCCCCGGTCAGTACTCCGACCCGCATGAAGCATCCCTTCGCCGAAGTGAGCTCACTCAGCTCCACGCTAAGGGTGATCCAGGTCACAACGGGATGGGTCGGACGGTCAATTCCCGTGCAATGTGCGGGTGTTGATCTCAGACGTCGTCGAGGCCGCGCTCGATGGCGTACCGCACGAGCTCCACCCTGTTGTGGAGCTGGAGCTTGCCCAGGGTGTTCTGCACATGGTTCTGGACGGTGCGGTGCGAGATGACCAGCCGCTCGGCGATCTGCTTGTACGAGAGCCCCTTGGCCACCAGCCGCAGCACCTCGGTCTCCCGGTCGGTGAGCTGAGGGGCCTTCGGCTCGTTCGACGCGACGGGTGCGGGGTCGGAGGCCAGCCTGCGGTACTCGCCCAGGACGAGTCCGGCGAGGCCGGGGGTGAAGACCGGGTCGCCGACGGCGGTGGAGCGGACCGCGTCGGTCAGCTCCTGGGTGCTCGCCGACTTCAGCAGATAACCGGTGGCGCCCGACTTGACCGCTTCCAGTACGTCGGCGTGCTCGCCGCTCGCGGAGAGCACCAGGACGCGCAGTCCGGGCTGGGATCCGACGAGTTCCTTGCAGACCTGGACGCCCGGCATCCCGGGCAGGTTGAGGTCGAGGACCAGGACGTCGGGGGTGACGGCCCCGGCCCGGCGGACGGCCTGCGGGCCGTCGCCCGCGGTCGCCACCACGTCGAAGCCCGACTCGGCCAGGTCGCGGGCGACGGCGTCGCGCCACATCGGGTGGTCGTCGACGACCATCACCCTGATGGGCCGCTGCTGCCCTGCGCCTTCTTCGTGTGCTCCGCTCATCGGACCGAACCCGCCTTCCCCCGTGAAACCTTCGGAACCTTCAATTCGACCTCGGTGCCCTGGCCGGGCACCGAGACCAGCTCTGCCGTGCCGCCCAGATCGCGCAGCCGCCCGCGGATCGACAGGGCGACGCCGAGGCGTCCTTCCCCCTCCGCCTGCGCGAGCCGGCCCTCCGGGATGCCCGGTCCGTCGTCCCGGACCGTGACGATCACCTCGTCCGGCCAGTCCTCGACCAGGATCCACGCCCGGGCGCTCTCCCCCGCATGCACCCGGACATTGTCCAGGGCCGCGCTGACGGCCGCCGCCAGTTCCCCGGCGGCCGCGGGCGTGAGCAGCACCGGTGCGCCGGGTTCCGCGAAGGTGACCCGGGATCCGGCGTGCGGGGCGAGCAGGGCCCGCAGATCGGTCTCGGCCGGGGCCGCGGTCTCGTCGTCGTCCGTCTCGACGGTCCGCACGACGGCGCCCTCGGCCGCGTCCTCGGAGACCCGGGTGGGGGGCACCAGGCCGCTGGAGACCAGGGTGCGCAGGGCGACCTCCTGCTCCCCTGCCATCCGGCCCAGTTCGGCGGCCTCACCGCCGATCGCCGTTCCCCGGCGCTGGACCATGGCGAGGACCTGGAGCACGCTGTCATGGATGTCGCGGGCGAGGCGCTCCCGCTCCCGGGTCGCGGCCTCGATCTCCAGGGCGCGGGCGAGGGTGCGCTCACTGGCGCGGGCGACCTCGACGACGTACCCGATGGCGATGGAGGCGACCCAGACCAGCAGGACGTTGTGCAGGGTGTCGCGGCTGGGTTCGGCGCGCTCGATCAGGTTGGCGACGGCGACGAAGGTGGAGGCGAACGCCGCCCACCGCCAGCCGCCCTTGATCGCGAAGGCCAGGACGGATCCCGCGGTCCAGATGGACGGCAGCGTCGGGCCGTCGACGTGCTGGGCCTGGAAGTCGGCGAGCGGGGTGACGAGGATGCCGACGAGCGCGAGGGTGAGGTCCGCGCCCAGGAAACGCCTGGTACAGGCCGCGGCGCCCGCGACCTTCGGCAGGGTGGCGAGCGTCCAGACGGTCATGACGGCCAGGAAGGCGATGGCCACCCACGGCCGGTCGTACTTCTCCCGCCCGAAGACGGCGAGGAGGATCGCGTAGAGCATCGTCAGGATGCGGTACGCGGTCAGGGCACGCCACAGCGGCTGCTCGACCGACATCCGCACCACGCGTACACGCTTGGCCATGCTGTTCTCCCCCGCCCCCCGGCGGACCACCGCGCCCTCAGGCGTCGTCGCGGTCCGCTTCCACGCCCGATGGCGCCTTCTTCGCAGCCTCGGCCCGTCGCTTCGCCTCGTCGGCGAGCTGCCGCTTGGCGGCGGTCGCGTAGATGTCGACGTACTCCTGGCCCGAGAGCTTCATGATCTCGTACATCACCTCGTCGGTGACCGAGCGCAGGATGAAGCGGTCGCCCTCCATGCCGTGGTAGCGGCTGAAGTCGAGCGGCTTGCCGATCCTGATCCCCGGACGCATCAGCTTCGGCATCACCTGGCCGGGCGGCTGGATCTTCTCCGTGTCGATCATCGCGACGGGGATGACCGGCGCGCCGGTGGCGAGCGCCACCCGGGCGAGGCCGCCGGGCTTGCCCCGGTAGAGGCGGCCGTCGGGCGACCGGGTGCCCTCCGGGTAGATGCCGAACAGGCCGCCGCTCTCGATGACCTCGATACCGGCCTTGATCGCCGCCTCACCGGCCCCGCGGGCGCCCGAGCGGTCCACCGGGAGCTGTCCGACGCCCTTGAAGAAGGCGGCGGTGAGCTTCCCCTTGACCCCTGGCGCGGTGAAGTACTCGGACTTGGCGATGAAGGTGACCTTGCGGTCCAGGACAGCGGGCAGGAAGAAGGAGTCGGAGAACGACAGATGGTTGCTGGCGAGGATCGCGGGCCCCTGTTCGGGGATGTTCTCCAGGCCCTCCACCCACGGCCTGAAGGCGAGCTTCAGAGACCCGCCGATGGAGAACTTCATAGCGCCGTAGATCAACTCGGGTGCCTCCTGTGTGCTGTCCGACAGACCTTAAGCCATGCGACCGCCCCGGCTCCCGCCCGGCACGGGCGGGGTGCCCCCGGCCCCGGCCGGTGACGGCCCTGGTCGGTGTCGGTCCGGTCGCGTACGGTGAAGTAATCCTTCTGCACTCCCCCCTTTCGCTCCCTTTCGAGCCTCACGAACAGGAGACCCCGGTGCCGGTCCTTCCTGGAGCCGAGCCGTTCCGCCACGAGGGCGGAGAGGTCGGCGTCCTCCTCTGTCACGGATTCACCGGCTCCCCGCAGTCGCTGCGCCCCTGGGCCGACTATCTGGCGGAGCGCGGGCTCACGGTCTCGCTGCCGCTGCTGCCCGGGCACGGCACGCGCTGGGAGGACATGCAGGTCACCGGCTGGCAGGACTGGTACGCGGAGGTCGACCGGGAGCTGCGGGCGCTGCTGGAGCGGTGCGAGCAGGTCTTCGTGTTCGGGCTCTCCATGGGCGGCGCGCTGTCGCTGCGGCTCGCGGCCAAGCACGGCGACGCCGTCCGGGGTCTCGTGCTGGTCAACCCGGCCAACAAGGTGCACGGCCTCGCGGCGCACGCCCTTCCGGTCGTCCGCCATCTGGTGCCGACGACGAAGGGGCTGGTGAGCGACATCGCCCTGGAGGGTTCCCACGAGGTGGGCTACGACCGGGTGCCGCTGCACTCGGCGCACTCGCTGCGGAAGTTCTTCCGGCTGGTCGACGCCGAACTGCCCCAGGTGACGCAGCCGATCCTGCTGCTGCACAGCCCGCAGGACCATGTCGTGCCGCCGGCCGACACCGCCCGGATCCTGAGCCGGGTGTCCTCGACGGACGTCGAGGAGATCCTGCTGGAACAGAGCTACCACGTTGCGACGTTGGACCACGATGCGGAGCGGATCTTCGACGAGAGCTACTCGTTCATCGGCCGCCTCGCTCCGAGCGTCGGAATGAAGGGGAGCACGTCCGGTGGCTGAGCACGACGCGGAGCGCACAGGTAGCGAGGAGGAGCGCGAGCCCCTCCCCGCCGGGGGGACCGCCGTCCCCGACGAGGAGGGCGGCGCTCCGGCGCCGGAGAACCTGCCCGCGCCCGCCGGCGCGGAGGGCGAACGCCCGGTCGACGAGGACGCCGTCTGGAAAGCGATCGTCGAGGGGTACGGGGAGGAGCCGCCGGACCCGCCGGGTGCCAGGCCCTTCCGGTCCGTCGAGGACCTCGCGCTCCCGGAGGAGGACTCCGTCGCTCCGGACCCGGACAAGGGCCTCGGCAAGAGCCGGCCCAAGCCGCCGGAGAAGCCGCTCGGCAGCTCCGTGGTCTTCGCCCCGGGGGTCGGCGGCCCGCGCGACTACGAGCCGGCGGAGCCCGCCGAGGGCGATGTCGACGACGATGACGACAGCGGCGAGGGGCACTTCGTGCCGCCGGAGCCGCCGCCGCTGCCGGAGGCCGACGTCACGGCGAAGTTCGCCTGGCTCGCGGTGATCGGCGGCCCCGTCCTGCTGCTGCTGGCGGTGCTGCTCCAGTGGGAGATGACCTGGTGGCTGACCACGGTCTGCGTCGGCGGCTTCCTGGGCGGTTTCGCGACGCTGGTCGCGCGGATGGAGCACGACGACGAGGACGGGGACGACCCCGGCCGCGGCGCGGTGGTCTGAGCGGGGCCCTTGGGCGGGCGGCAGGGGGCCTTTACCTTGCCCCGGTCCGGCGC
>NZ_JAELVH010000177.1 GCF_019399235.1 Streptomyces poriferorum
CTCAAACGCCGGGCAGGCTGGATTTCCCGCCCCGGACCGGGCTGACGGTTCCGCCCTCAAACGCCGGGCAGGCTGAAAGGCCCGGCCGACGGGGCCACCCTCAAGCACCGGACGAGCTGGAATCCCCCGGCCGACGGGGCCGCCCTCAGGCACCGGGCAGGCTGAAAGGCCCGGCCCCCCGAACCCGCACCGCCCCAAGCGCGCGCCCCGCGCGCTACCGCTCCAGGTGCCCCGTGTCGTTCCACCGCTCCAGCGCCGGCGCCCCGTACGCCCAGCCCAGGACCGACAGCGACGTCGGGTCCAGCCGGATGCGTGCCGCGAACGACGCGTCCTCGCCCAGCCACCGCGACCCCAGCACCCGCAAGATGTGGCCGTGGCCGAAGACCAGGACATCGCGGTCGGCCGAACGCGCCCACTCGACGACCTCGTCGGCCCGGGCCGACACCTCGGCCAGGGTCTCGCCCTCCGGCACCCCGTCGCGCCAGATGAACCAGTCAGGGCGGATCGCCTTGATCTCGGCCGGTGTCATCCCCTCGTACGCCCCGTAGTCCCACTCCATCAGCGCGTCCCAGGGCTCCGCCCGCTCACCGAACCCCGCGATCGCGCACGTCTCGGACGCCCGCACGAGCGGGCTGGTGCGGACCTCCAGGCCGGGCAGGTCCGCCCACGGCCCGCGGTGCAGCCGCTCACCGAGCAGCTTGGCCCCCTCGCGCCCGGAGTCGAGCAGCGGAATGTCCGTCCTGCCGGTGTGATTGCCCTTGACGGACCATTCCGTCCGGCCGTGCCGGGCCAGCAGGATGCGCGGTGCCATGTGCGGCTCTCCCTGAAAAACTGAGACCTGAGATGCGGGATCCGAGATCTTGGACATCAACGGGGGACGAATCCGTCCGAGTGGGAACGGATGGGGCGGGTACGACGGGCGGAGCGGGGAAACGGATCGTCCGGATTTCCATCATCGCGTACCTTCGCGTGAGGCAACCTGCGGGGCCGCACCGGCGTCCCACAGACCACAGACGAACCCGAGCAGCTGAGGGGCGCCGAAAGAGCACCCCGGGCGAACCGCGGCCGCATCGCACCGTACGGTTGAACGCCCGCCGTCGGCCGCACGAACACGTGATGGAGAAATTCCGGATGCCGCATGCCACCACCGCGCCCGTGCCGCGCCACCGGCCCCGCTGGTGGACCGAGCTCCCGCTGCTGGCCCTGGTGTACGGGGCGTACTCGGGCGGCAGACTCCTGGTCCGGGGCGACGTGTCCACCGCCGTCGACCACGGGCTGAGCATCCTGAATCTCGAGAAGGCGCTCTTCCTGAACGCCGAGCACCCGCTCAACCGGCTGTTCACCGCGCACCCCTCCATAGGCATACCCGCGGACTTCGCCTACGCCTCTCTGCACTACCTCGTCACCCCGGCCGTCCTGATCTGGATGTTCCGCCGCCACTCGGCCGCCTACCGCCGGGCCAGGACCTGGCTGATGACCTCCACGATGCTCGGCCTCATCGGCTTCACGCTGATGCCGACCTGCCCGCCTCGGCTGCTGGCCGCCGGGCACGGTTTCGTCGACACGATGGCCCAGTACAGCTCGTACGGCTGGTGGGGCACCGAGGCGAGCGCGCCGCGCGGCATGGGCGGCATGACCAACCAGTACGCGGCGATGCCGAGCCTGCACGTCGGCTGGGCGCTCTGGTGCGGCATCCTCCTGTGGCGCCACGGCAGGCACCCGCTCCTGCGCGCCGCCGGTATCGCCTACCCGCTGATCACCGTCATCGTGGTGATGGGCACCGCCAACCACTACTTCCTGGACGCTGTCGCGGGAGCCGCCGTGATGGGCGTCGGGGCGCTGCTGGCCAGGCCCGTCCAGCGCCTCGCCGACCGGGTCAAGGACGCGGTCCGGGCCCGTTTCGCACGGGTGTCCCCCGCCGTACAGTCCCCGGATGTCAGTGCCGGATGCAAGACTTCCGCGGGTGAGCGAATCCCCGGCCAGCGGACCTCCTCCGCAGATCCCGCCGATGCAGCAGCACCAGCCGGCCCACCTGCCCCGGCCGATGTCCCGGCCTCCGCGGGAAGAGCCGCAGGCGGTGACGCTGCGAAGGCGGCTCGCTGAGCTGAGGGGCCCGGCCGTCGCGCCCCGTCCGCTGGACGCCCGCGCGCTGGCCGCCCTGGCCGCCAACCCCGGCTGCAAGCGGCGCGCCCTGCTCGACGGGGCAGGGGTCGACAAGGGCGCGCTCGCCACCGCGCTCGGTTCACCGGCCGCCTTCGGCCAGTCCCAGTTCGCCTTCATGCGGGGCAACGCCTTCGAGGCCCGGGTCAAGGCCGACGGGGGTACGGAGCTGATGCGCCTGCTGCACCAGGGGTTCGGCGAGTCCGGTGAACCGCCCGGGGACGTCTCCGTGCCCGATCTTTCGGCCGCCGGCCCCGAGGGCCGTGCCGCCCGCACCGCGCTCGCGCTGCGCGAGGCGACCGGGTCGGGCGGCTGGGCACTGCTCGACCATCCGATGCTGGCCCTGGAGGTGGCGGGTTCACCCGCCTACCTGGAGCCGGACGCGGTGGTGGTCCACCCCGACGGCACCTGGACGGTCGTCGAGATCAAGTCCTTCCCCATGATCGACGGCTCCGCCGACGCGGCGAAGGTGGGCGCGGCCGCCCGCCAGTCCGCCGTGTACGTCCTGGCGCTGGAGCGGGTCGCGGCGGCGACGGACGGCGCGGAGGTCGGCCACCGGGTGCTGCTGGTCTGCCCCAAGGACTTCTCGAACCTGCCGACCGCGTCCGTCGTCGACGTACGCAAGCAGCGCGCGGTCACCCGTCGCCAGCTGACCCGGCTCACCCGCATCGAGGACATCGCCGCGGCCCTGCCCGAGGGCACCACCTTCGACCCGGAGTGCTCCCCCGAGGAGCTGGACACCGCGGTCGAGTCCGTCACGGCGGCGTACGCACCGGAGTGCCTGGCCGCCTGTGAGCTGGCCTTCCACTGCCGCGCCAAGGCCCGCGCCGCCGGTGCGGTCGAGGCGCTCGGGCGGAGCGTGCGGGGCGAGCTCGGCGGGCTGACCACGGTCACCGGGGTGCTCGCCGCGGCCGCCGGCAAGGAGGGCGACCCGGCGGACCCGACGGTCGCCGCGCTGCTCCGCGCGGCCGCGCTGCGCGCCGAGGCGCTGGAGGGCACCACATGTCGCTGATCGGCACCCTGGCCCGCCTGGAGGCCGTGGAGAGCGGCCGCGCCCGGCCGATGGCCACCGTCCGCCACCGCCGCCTCGGCGACCGGCCGCTCGTGCTCGTACCGCTCACCACCGCCGGCGAGGCCGGCGCCCCGCTCGGCGCGCTCGTCGGCACGGACCGCGACGCGCCCCGGCTGCTGGCCGTAGCCCAGCCGCGCGACCGGGACCTGCGGTTCGCGTTCCTCGCCGAGCTGGCCGAGGCGGTCCTGCCGTACATCGAGTCGTACGCCGACGTGATCGAGCCCGCCGAGCGCAGCGAGACCGACCCCGGCACGGGCAAGAAGGTCAAGGTCGAGACCGAGCTGTGCACGGACGCGGCGCAGCTGATCGTGCCGAGCCGGGCCGGTATCGAGTTCGTCCGGCTGCTGGGCCGCTCGATGCGGTTCCGGCGTACCGCCGAGGACGATCCGGACACCCCGTATCCGGCGCCCGCCCGGGTTCCGCTGCTGGGCCGCTGGCTGACGCACTACGGCGAGCGGGCGCGGGTGCCGGGCTCGTCGCTGCTGCTGGCCGGCACCGATCTGCTCAACCGGCACTGGGCGACCGGCCAGTCCTCCCTGGAGGACCAGCATCTGGGCGCCCTGCTCGCCTGGATCGACCCGCCGGCGGGTGAGTCCGGTGCCGAGGCCGCGCTCCGGGCCGAGCTGGCCAGGGACGCCGGGGGCCAGTTGCTGTGCCCGCCGGCCGGACCGGCCACCGACCCGGACTTCGACAACCGGCTGCTGGCCCCGGCGATCGAGAAGTACGACCGGGCCCGCACCTCGCTGGCCGCCGCCGAGGACGGACTGGCGGCCGATGCCCGGCTCGCCGAACTGACGGCGGCCGAGCGGGAGATCCGGAAGCTGCTGGCCGGTGTGCTGCGGCCGACCTGGGACGCGGTGTGGCGGGGCCTGGACCTGCTGCGGGAGCTGCCCGAGGGATCCAGGGTGGAGGACCGCTGGACCCGCGACCGCTGGTCGTTCACCGGCCACCGCGACCGGGTGCGGGCCGGTGAGCCGCCGCAGCCGCGCCGGGACGACGCGGTGACGGCGGCCCGCAAGCTGGCCGCGCGGGAGACGGCGCAGGCCCAGCTGGAGGCCCAGGAGGCGCTGGACGATCCGCTGGTGCTGGCCGGGCGGCGGCTGGCGGGCGAGGCGTTCCTCGGCGAGGTGACCGCGGTGGAGATGGCGTACAGCGAGTCCAAGCGCCCCTCCCCGCGCCCGTTGGTCACGGTCCGCACGGCCGAACAGCCGCATCTGGGCGAGCGCGTGAAGGTCTACCGCTCGCTGGACGGCAAGCCGCAGACGGCCGAGTTCGCGGGCTACGGCCCGGCCGAGGACGACCCGGCTCCCGCGCTGGTGCTGCGGATCACCGACCGGATGGGCCGCGGCAAGGAGCCCGCCCCGGGTTCGGTGCCGGAGCCCGGTGACGTCATCGCCTGGACGCTCTTCGAGCACGACCAGCGCGGCGGCCCGCAGTTGCCGGATGCGGAGGAGACCCCGTGGACCCACGGCGGTCCGCCGGGCGGCGTGGCGGCTGCCGAGCGCCCTGACCCCGTGACCACGGAGGACCTGTTGTGACGGCCGTATTCGACCCCGGCGCGGCAGCCGGCCTGGCCACCGCCCGGATCCTGGACGACACGCTGAACGGCTCGGCCCGCGGCATCGTGGTGGACTCCCCGCCGGGTGCGGGGAAGTCCACGCTGGTGGTGCGTGCCGCGCTGGAGCTCGCCGCTGCCGGGCGCCCGCTGATGGTGGTCGCGCAGACGAACGCCCAGGTCGACGATCTGGTGGTCCGGCTCGCCGAGAAGGACCCCGGCCTGCCGGTCGGCCGGCTGCACAGCAACGACTCCGATCCGTACGACAAGGTGCTGGACGGCCTGGCCAACGTACGGAAGTCGGCGAAGGCGGGGGATCTGGCCGGCCTCGACGTCGTCATCTCGACGGCGGCGAAGTGGGCCCATGTGAAGAACGTCGAGCCGTGGGGCCACGCGATCGTCGACGAGGCGTACCAGATGCGCTCGGACGCGCTGCTGGCCGTGGCCGGACTCTTCGAACGGGCGCTGTTCGTCGGTGATCCGGGCCAGCTGGACCCGTTCTCGATCGTCGGAGCGGACCAGTGGGCCGGGCTGAGCTACGACCCGTCTGCCAGCGCCGTCACCACACTGCTCGCGCACAACCCGGAGCTGCCGCAGCACCGGCTGCCGGTCTCCTGGCGGCTGCCGGCCTCGGCGGCGCCGCTGGTGTCGGACGCGTTCTACCCGTACACACCGTTCCGCAGCGGTACGGACCACGGCGACCGGCTGCTGTCGTTCGGCGTCGCGTCCGACGGATCGGCGGCGGACCGGGTGCTGGACGAGGCGGCGGAGTCGGGCTGGGGCCTGCTGGAGCTCCCGGCCCGGCACACCCCGCGCACCGACCCGGAGGCGGTACGGGCGGTGGCCCTGGTGGTGCGCCGGCTGCTGGACCGGGGCGGCGCGGCGACCAGCGAGCGCTCCCCGGACCCGGCCCCGGTCACGGCGGACCGGGTCGCGGTCGGCACGGCCCATCGCGACCAGGCGGCGGCGGTGCGGGCGGCGCTCGCCGAGCTCGGGGTCACCGGGGTGGCGGTGGACACGGCGAACCGGCTCCAGGGCCGTGAGTTCGACGTCACGGTGGTGCTGCACCCGCTGTCGGGCCGCCCGGACGCGACGGCGTTCCATCTGGAGACGGGCCGGCTGTGCGTGCTGGCCTCCCGCCACCGCCACGCCTGCATCGTCGTGTGCCGTGAGGGCGTCTCGGACCTGCTGGACGAGCACCCGTCGACGGAGCCGGTCCAGCTGGGCGTGACCGTGAAGTTCCCGGACGGCTGGGAGGCCAACCACGCCGTTCTGGCCCACCTCGCGGAACACCGGGTGCGCTGGGGACGTTGACGGCGGGGGCGCGTGGGGGCACGACGGATCACGGGCGGGCCGGCGCGCACCCCTGAAAGCGCCCTTGCGGCGGGCTGGACAATAGAGGGTGGCCGTCGGGCCCACCGGAGGAGGAAGAACCACATGGCACAACCCGAGCGGAACGAGCAGCAGCGGCTGCGCCCCGCACCCCTGCTCTTCGAGCCGTCGGCGGCGGTCTCCGATCCTGAGCACTTCTTCGACCTGGAGTCGATGGAGGATCCGAAGGAGCTGCTGAGCCGCGCCACCGAGCTGACACTGGCCTTCCGTGCCGCGACGGACCGGGCGGTCGAGTTCCAGGCGATCGCGGCGGCGCAGCTGGCGGATCCCCGCCGGTTCGACCGGCTGACGACCGCGGACATCGCGCAGCGGGCGGAGTGGACCGAGGACTATGCGGTGAAGATGGTCGAGTTCGGCCGCAGCCTGCTGAACGAGCCGAGGCCCTGACGCCCGGACGGGCCCCCTACGCCCGGTCGGGGGCTGAACTCCGAGCCCCTCGCGGTCCGTGCGACGGGCCGGCGATCACTCCGGGTACAACCGTTGGCATATGCCAGGTGCGCAAGATACTCCTCACCACCCCAACCTGTCCCGATTTCCGACAACTCTCGGAATCCGGGTGATCACTCCGGGTAGACCTGTGCATATGACCGCATGGCTGCCAGACGAAACGACCCTGCATCACGGCAACGGCCCCCACCACGCCGGTGAGGACGCCGACATCTTCGCTGTCCTGCGCGAGCAGGCCGGGAATCAGGCGGCCCAGGTGACCGCGGCCGGCGCCGCCTGGCTGGCCGGGGCGGCGGCCTATCCGCGCAGCACCCTGGCGCAGTGGGAGTCGCACCCCTCCGCGCCCGGCGTCCTGCCGTGCGGTTCCGCCTTCGACGTGGTGAACGTGCCCACGCTCTTCGGGCGGCGCATGCTGGAGCACCTGTGGGCCGACGGCCCGGGCTCCGGCCCGGTCGCCACGCACCGCGGCCGGATGCTGCTGTTCGCCTCCCCCGGCACGGCCCAGCGACTGCCCTCGCTGCTCGACTGGGAGGAGTGGGGATCCGGTCCGGGAACGCGGTCCGCCGGGGATCCGCCGGAGCCGCAGGACGGTGGCCCGAGGGTTCCCCCGCTGCTCTGTCACGGCGCCGGCGACGCGGTGACGGTCCCTCCGCTGACCTGCGGCCCGTCCGCTTCGGGGCCCCGCTGGGTGGTCGCCCCCGACACCCGCAACCCTTGGCTCCCGGGGCCGGACGTCCTGCTCTGGGCCTGCGTCCGGGTGGCCCGGTCGGTGCCGTCTCCGGCGCCTCGGATTTCGATTTTTCCTCCCACGGATCAGGGTGCTAATGTCTACGACGTCAGCAGGCGCCGCTAGCTCAGTTGGTTAGAGCAGCTGACTCTTAATCAGCGGGTCCGGGGTTCGAGTCCCTGGCGGCGCACAGACAACACACGAGGCGGTCTCCGTTCAACGGAGACCGCCTCGTGTGTTTTGCGCTGCCCGCAGCCATGTACAAACGTGTTACACATTCGTACTAGACACTTGTTTTAAACGCTCGTATATTCCCTGTCATGACGAACCCTACGAGCACCGAAGCCCGTCCCGGCGATCTCGCCGGCCGTCGGGAGTGGACCGCCTTCGTGGTCCTGCTCCTGCCTCTCCTCCTCGTCTCGATGGACGTGTCCGTCCTCTTCTTCGCGATCCCCTCCATCGACCGGGACCTCGCACCCAGCGCCACCCAGCAGCTCTGGATCTTCGACGTGTACGCCTTCGCGCTCGCCGGTCTCCTCATCACGATGGGCTCGCTCGGTGACCGGATCGGCCGGCGCAAGCTGCTGATGTTCGGCGCGGTCGCCTTCAGTGCGGCATCGGTCGGCGCCGCCTACGCCACCAGCCCGGAGATGCTCATCGCGGCCCGCGCGCTCCTCGGGATCGGCGGGGCGACCCTGATGCCGTCGACCATGGGCCTGGTGCGGAACATGTTCCGCGACGACAGGCAGCGCGGCCGGGCCATCGGCATCTGGTCCGGCGCCATGGCGGGCGGGATCGCGCTGGGTTCGGTGCTCAGCGGCGTCATGCTGGAGCACTTCTGGTGGGGCTCGGTCTTCCTCGTCAACGTGCCGGCGATGGTGCTGCTGCTGGTCCTGGTGCCGGTCCTGGTCCCGGAGTTCAAGGACCCGAACCCCGGGCGCTTCGACTTCCTGAGCGTGCCGCTGTCCATGGGCGCCGTGCTGCCGGTCGTCTACGGGGTCAAGGAGACCGCTGCCGGAGGGATGGACCTGCGCAACGGTCTGATCATCGCCGCCGGGCTCGCTGTCGGACGGTTCTTCGTCCGGCGCCAGCGCTCCCGCACCGACGCCCTGATCAGCCGGGAACTGTTCCGCGACCGGAACTTCGCCGCCGGGATCGGACTGAACGCGCTGGCCGCGTTCGCCATGATGGGCGCCTCCTTCTTCACCACGCAGTACCTGCAGTCGGTCCTCGGGATGAGCACGATGGAGGCCGCGCTGTGGAGCCTGGCCCCGTCCCTGGCGGTCGGCGCGGCGGCGCCGGCGGCCACCGCGATCGCCCAGCGGACCGATCGCGCCCGGGTGATCTGCGCCGGCTTCGTCATCGCCGCCGCCGGCTTCGGTGTCCTCGCCCTGTCAGGTACGGACTCCCTGGCGATCCTGCTCATCGGCTCTGCCGTGATGAGCTGCGGGATCGTCACCGTGATGGCGCTCGTCTCCGACCTGGCCCTGTCCACCAGCCCGCCCGAGAAGGCGGGCTCGGCGGCCTCGCTGCTGGAGACGGGGCAGGAGTTCGGCGGCGCGATGGGGATGG
The DNA here is from genome assembly GCF_019399235.1 of Streptomyces poriferorum. Lineage (GTDB taxonomy): Bacteria > Actinomycetota > Actinomycetes > Streptomycetales > Streptomycetaceae > Streptomyces > Streptomyces poriferorum. The sequence continues at coordinate 8,926 of NZ_JAELVH010000177.1, forward strand.
CACTGCTGGGTGCGGTGGCGACCGCGGTCTACACCGCGGACATGCCGGACGCGGCCCCGGAGGCGGCCCGCAAGACACTGCCGGGGGCCCTGTCCACCGGTGACGGCTCACTGATCGCGATCGGGCGGGACGCCTTCGTCCACAGCATGCAGTACGCCTCGGTGGCCGGCGGGCTGCTCCTGCTGGCCGGGGCGGTGCTGGCGGTGGTGCGCCTGCGGCAGGCGGCCCCTTCAGAACCCTCCGCCGTGTGAGGACAGCAGGTCATGGCGCCCGTGCTCCTCGTACTCCCGTATCAGCGGGCCGAGTTGTCCCTCCCCAAACGGTTCGTACGCGCCACCGCTCCCGTTCCACCACAGCGGCCCGCCGGACCAGAATCCCTCGCGGCGCAGCCCGACCCGGTGGACCTTGTTGGTCGCGGTCACCGGCATCGACGGGACGACGCGCACGAACCGGGGGGCCATCTTCGTCCCCAGGTCGGGCTGGTCCCGGAGGAAGGCGGCGAACGCCTCCGGATCGAACCGCGCCCCGTCTCGCAGTGCCAGCGCCGCCATGACCTGGTCCCCCGCGACCGGGTCGGGCACTGCGTAGACCGCGACGGCCGCCGCGTCGGTCCAGCGGGCCAGGATGTTCTCGATCATCGCGGCGGCCAGGTTCTCGCTGTCGACCCGCAGCCGGTCCTCCGTACGGCCCGCGAAGTACAGGAAGCCGTCGGGGTCGCGGAAGAAGAGGTCTCCGGTCCAGTACCAGCCGTCGCGCACCCGGGCGGCGTCCGCCGCCTCGTTGCGCCAGTAGCCCTCGAAGGGCGTGCGGCCGCGGTTGACCAGTTCGCCAATGGCGGCGGCTCCGTTGACAAGGGTGCCGCCGGGGCCGAAGACCGCGGCGACCCGCTCGCGGCCGGTCTCGGGGTCGACGACCGCGAGATCGTCGCGGTCCGACGCCCGGCCGACCGCACCCGGCGGGGTGTCCGGCGTCCGCTGGATCGCCGCCCCGCCCTCCGAGGATCCGTAGCCCTCGACCAGCCGCACCCCGAACCGCTCCCGGAAGCGGGCCGCGTCCACGGCGCCCGCCTCGGTGCCGAAGCCGAGCCGCAGCGGGTGCTCGCGGTCGTCGGCGCGCTCGGGGGTGGCCAGCAGATACTGCACGGCACGGCCGACGTACGTGAAGTACGTGGCGCCGTGCGCGCGTACGTCGTCGAGGAAGCCGGACGCGGAGAAGCGGCGGCGCAGAGCGACACCGGCACCGGCGGACAGGGCGGGGGCCCAGTCGGCGATCACCGCGTTGCCGTGGAACATCGGCATGCAGACGTAGTGGACGTCCTCGCCCCGGATCCCGAAGTGGTCGACGAGCGACCGCCCCGCCGCCGCCAGCCGCCCCTGGGTGCAGATCGCGGCCTTCGGCGCACCGGTGGACCCGGAGGTGAAGTACAGGAGCATCCGGGTCGCGGGGGCCGGCCGCTTCAGGACGGTGTCGCCCGGCTGCGCCCCGGCGTAGGGGGCGAGGAGCGCGGCGTACGCGTCGGTGTCGGTGACCAGGACGCGTACATCCGGCAGCGCGAGACCGTCGAGGAGCGGCAGATGGGCGCGCTCGGTGATCAGCACCCGGCATTCGGTGTGCAGGATGTCGCGGGCCAGTTCGGCTCCGCGACGGGTGGGGTTGATTCCCGCGACGGCGGCCCCGGCCAGGGCCGCCGCGCTCAACCACAGCGGGAATTCAGGGGTGTTGTCGAGCAGCACCCCGAGGTGCGGTTCGCTGCCCGCCGGCAGCAGCTCCGCCAGGAGCGCGGCCCGTGCGGCAGCACCCGAGGCGACCTGATGATGAGTGAGGACAGTGCCCTCGTGTCTCAACCCGGGCCGGTGGTCGCCCCATTGGCGCTGAACGAGCTCCGCGACGGTGCCTGCGCTCCCCATGGCGCCGCACGGTAACCGACCAGGCGTCAGAACTGAACATCCGAGCACGAGTAGAACGCGTTGGCCGTGTCGGCGACGTTCCACACGCTGAGGATGATGTGCTTGCCGGTCTTCTGGGTGGGGATCGTGCCCTGCTGGGTCAGGGTCGCCGGCGGCTGCTTGCCGCCGTACGGCACCGTCATGAACGGCTGCGACTCCAGAGACGCCCTGGTGAGCGGCTTGGTGGGGTCCCAGCCGTTCTTGGTGATGTAGTAGCGGAAGTCGGACGTGGCGTGCCGGGCGGTGAACTGCCAGCGGAAGCTGAAGCCCTGGCCCGCGGTGACGTTCGTGGCGGGCCAGTTGCCGCCGCGCGGGTCGTCGAGCTGGGCGAACTCGCCGTGTCCGGCGGAGCAGATCGCACCATCGGCGGGTCCGGCGGCCGGGAAGCCCTTGGGGCCCTCGACGCTCTGCGGCTCCCACTGGATGTTGCCGCAGCCCGTCACCGTGCCGTTGGCACAGAGCTTCTGACGACTGATGGGGTTGTCCGTGTAGCCATGGCTGCTGGCACTGCTGGTCGCAAGCATCGAAACGCTCGCTACCGCAAGGCCGACCAGGGCCGCGCCTGTCTTCTTACGCATTGCTGCCGCTCCTCGGAGACGTGGGGGAGGTTCCATGAGCACTGCTGCGCGCGCGTCGTGCGGTCTAGACCAAGGCCTAGATTATTGACGCAGCATGGACATGTCCAGACCAATGAGAGCCGGATTCCGGTTGCCTCCGAGGCGGCGGGCAGAAGGGTTCAGGCGCTGTCCCCACCACTGCGGCCGGTGTAGAAGGCCACCGTCAAGTCCTTGACCAGGGACTTGCGTTCGTAGTCGTCGAGCTCCACGAGGCCCCGGGCGGTCAGCCGGTTGACGGTGTCGTCCACGGCATCCACCACCGAAGTCAGCACGCTGTCACGGTGCTTGGCGTCGATGGCCGCGATCCGGCGCCGCTGCATGGCCGCCGCCACCTCGGGGGCGTACTCGATCCCGGTCGGCTGCGCGGAGTACACCTCGACGCCGACCGGTTCGCAGTCCGCCTTCAGCATCCGGGTCAGCGCGTCGCCGACCGCCTCCGCGTTGCGCAGGGTGTGCGCGTCCTCGTGGAAGGCGTCGGCGGGCAGCTGGGACAGGACCCGCGCCATGGCCGCCTCGACCTGCTCGCGCAGGTACTCCTCGTGGTCCTCGATCCCCAGCGTCGCCCGCACGGTGTCCTTGACCCGCCACACGACGAGGACGACGACCCGCAACGCGGTGCCGTTGGCGTCCATCGCGGGCAGCGGCTCACTGCGCCAGTGCCGCAGCCGCACATCGACCCGGCGCCTCAGCAGCAGCGGGCTGACCCACATCAGCCCGGTCCGCCGCACGCTGCCCCGGTACCTGCCGAAGAGCGTGAGCACCCACGTGTACCCGACCCGTCCCCGGCTCAGTCCGCCGAACGCGAAGAGCACCAAGGTCACCAGCAGCGCGAGCCCCGCCCAGGTACCGATACCGAGTCCGTCGTACGGGCGCGCGCCGACCCCGATCCGCGACAGCACCCGGGCCGGCAACGCGCCGGTCCACCACAGGACTCCGCCGGCCACGGCGATCCCGCCGAAGCCGGTCAGCACCGCGACCCAGCCGGGCAGCGACGGCCCCGGCCGCTCGTGGAGCCGGGGGTCGGCGTCCGGCGCGGGCCGGGTCGAGGGCCGCACCTGCGAGGTCCTCGGCACCGGCGCCCGCCGGACACCGGCCGGCTGCTCGCCCTCGGGGGCCCGGCCCACAACGTGGGCCGGCAACGCGGCGGCGTCCGCCCCGGCCTCGTGCTCCTCACGGAAGAGCAGGTGCACGGGGATGGAGGCGGTGCGCTCGTTGGCGATGACCGCCTGGTGCCGGCCGGTGTCCACACGGGCATCGGTGCGGAACTCGGCGTCGGTACGGAGCTCGCCGAGATGGAGCTCGCCGGTGTCCTCGCCAGTGAACATGAGGGGCAGCGAGGCGGTGGCGGCGTCCGGCCCCGATCCGGACCCTGCCACCAGTCCCGACCCCGGCACGGACGCGGAGACCTCGGGGGCTGCGGAGACCTCGACGAGAACCGCGGCGGGCTCGGGGGCCGCGGAGACCTCGACGGGGACTGCGACGGGCTCGGGGACTGCGGCGGGCTCGTCGGCTGCGACGGGCTCAGGGACCTCAATGTCCTCGTGGACCTCGTGGACCTCTTGAGTCGCGTAGATCTCGTGCGTCGCGTGCGTCGCGTGGGCCCTATGGACCTCGCGGGTCTCGTGGACCCCCGGCGGCTCATGAACCTCATGAGCCTCCGGAACCTCGATCACCTCGATCACCTCGCACACCTCCGGTGCAGGCGTGGGCAGCAGTGCCGAGACATGCGCCCCGGCATCACGCAGCAGCGGCGGCCCAGCGGTGCGGGCTTCGGCGGCCTTCCGGAACACCGGGCCGAGGTGCGCGGTCTCCGGCTCCGGGACGCTCCCCCTCGCCTCCATGGCCGGGCCCGCCACCGGCGCCCCCACCGACGCCGGATCCGACACGGAGGCCGAGGTCGCCCCGAACCCGGCTCCCCCGGGTTCCCGATCGCGCTCGCCCGGCACCAGGTCGAGCACGAGGTCGACGACGGAGTCCGGCCCGGAAACCGGCACCGGTCCCCCAGGCACCTCCGCCGAACCCGCAACGGGAACGGGAACGGGCACCCCCGGCCCCACATCCGGCGCGCCCAGCCATCCCTCGTCCGAGCCGCCCGGCCGCCCCGCGTC
>NZ_JAELVH010000178.1 GCF_019399235.1 Streptomyces poriferorum
TTGACCGGCTCCTCGGCCTTGACCGGTTCCGCGGTCTCCGCGGCCTTGACCGGCTCCTCGGCCTTCGGCTCCTCGGCCTTGACCGGCTCCGCGGTCTCCACGGCCTCGGCCTTCACCGGCTCCGCGGTCGCCGCCGCCTCCACGGGCTTCGTCCGGGACCCCGATCCCTGTGACGGAACCGTGGGAGCGGTCTTGGGGGCGGGCGCGGCGGCCTTGTCGAAGGCTGCGGCCACCAGGTCCGCCGCCGCCCCGCCGTCGTCGTCCTTCGTGGGCCGGGAGGCGGTGGACGGGGCCGGCTCCGAAGAGGCCGGGGCCGGTACCGACACCTTGACGGCCGGGGCGGGTTCGGCCGCGGGCTCGTCCACCGTCACCGGTTCCGGTGCCAGGGTGCGCTCGCCCTGGGCCGGGACCGTGGCCGTCGTCGGCTCGTCCTGCTCCGTGCGGTCACGGCCGAACACCTTGCGCAGCAAGCTCCGAATGCCCATGGGCGAGGCCTTTCGCATGAGTTGGGTGCGATGAATGTCCGTACTGCGGGAATTGATCCCTGGCCAGGGCGGATACGTAAGGTTAGCGGCCGGATCCGGCCCTTCGGCGGCGCGGCCCGCCCGTGGGGGAACTGAACCGCAACCGATCCCGTACCGAGTCCTGTGACCGGGGTGTGCGGACCTCATGGATGTCGTCGGTAAGTCGTTCGCACACGCCCCCGAGGTGCCCGTTCGCATTGCTAGCGTGAGCGGCCGGTGCGTCTGACGAACAGTCAGGTGCGCCGTTTCTGTTATCCGCAGATGTGACAAGAAGGGCTCTCGTATGACGAACCCATCCCGCCGAATACGTCTCGCGGCCTGCGCGGTGGCGGCCGGGGCGATGCTTTCCGGCCTCGCGCCCACGGTCGGGGCGAGCGCGGCGCCCGTCTCCGGACCGGCCTCGGGGGTCCCGGCCGCAGACGATCCCGTACCGGATCACGAAGGCATGCCGGACGACGGCTTCGAGAACGAACCCGAGAGTGAACAGGACGACTTGGCCGGGGCCGCGACCGCCGGTGCGAGCAGGGGCGCCGTGGCGGCAGCCCCGGTGCCGGGCCGTCCCGCGGACTTCGAGCTGGCCAAGGGCACGGACCTGTCCGGGCTCGTGACGAAGCTGGACGCGGGGCTCCCGAAGCAGGGCCTCACGGAACTGCTGGATCAGGCCAACCGGCCGGCCGCCGACTGCGGTACCGCAGGTATCTACGGCCCCGACCTGACCGTCAGCCACCGCATCTGCTGGAAGGCCGACGACGACGCCACGTCCTCGGAATGGGTGCCGCAGGCCATCTCGGGTGTATCGGACGCCCAGGAGGACGAGGACTGGGGCACGTCGAACGCCGAGCCGGTCGCCGTGGGCGGCTACGACGCGGTGAACCCGGGCCGCAGCGACTACGCGGCGGGGCGCGACAACTGTCTGAAGAGTTCCGCCTCGGACGCCTGCAACGAGAAGGGCATCCGGGTCACCTTCTTCAACCAGGCGACCAAGATGTACCGCCATGTACTGCTGGTGTGGCCGTACATGAAACGTCGTCGTCTCGGGCTGCGCCGCGCAGAACGGCATCCACGCGGGCGGCATGGTCTGGTACGGCAACCATCTCTACGTCGCCGACACCGCCAACGGCATGCGGGTCTTCGACCTCCGCAAGATCATGGACCTCAACCCGGACAACGACGCGGCCGTCAACGACCCGACGCCGGACGGCCTCGAAAGCGACGTACAGGACAAGAAGCGGGTCGGCCGTCAGAGCAACGTCTGGTACGGATACGGCTACCGCTACGTCATGCCGCAGGTCGCCACGCTGAAGTTCACCACGGCGAAGAACGGCGGCACCACCAGCGAGAACCAGTGCTACGCCACCGGCCGGCCGAAGGCCTCGTACATCTCGCTGGACCGCACCGGAACCGACCACATGGTCCTCGGCGAGTACTGCAACACCAACAACGGCGGCAGCAGCCCCGGCCGGGTGGGCGCCTATCCGATGAGCGCACTGACCGCTGCGGTCGAGGGCTCGACGGGGACGGCCGCGAGCGCCGACGAGGCCTACGGTCTGCCCACCGGGGCCGCGTTCGGCAACGAGGACCTGTGGCACAAGATCCAGGGCGCTATGCGGTACGAGGGCAAGTGGTACTTCCACCGCAGCAACGCCTACGACAACGGCCGGCTGCTCCAGGCCACCCCGGGCACAGTCGGCGGAACGACGCAGCTGGTCGGCAACGCGAAGACCCTGCAGACGTCGTTCGGGCCCGAGGACCTCTACCTCGCCCACGGGCGCGGTGACGGCTTCGCGCCCCAGCTCTGGTCGCTGAGCGAGCACGCGCCGAGCAAGTGCGGGGCGTGCAAGCGGGAGGTGTACAGCTACAACATGTCAGAGGTGATCAGCGACTTCGGCTGATCCCTCGTGCTCGTCCCCCGGGCGGGCTCGTCCCCCGGGCGGGCTCGTCCCCCCGGGGGGCGCTCGTTCCCCCCGGGCGGGCTGATCCTCCGGGAGTGCTGACCCCTCGGGCGTCCGCCGCGCCCGCGGCCGTCCGCACTACAGTCGGACCCATGGTTTCCGGTGAGGCGCCGCAGGCGGCAGGCAGCGTTCGGGTCGATGTCTGGATCTGGTCGGTCCGGCTCACGAAGACCCGGGCGCAGGCCGCCGCCGCCTGCCGCGCGGGTCATGTGAAGGTCGCGGGCGAGCGGGCCAAGCCGGCCCAGGCGCTGCGCGTCGGGGACGAGGTGCGGCTGCGGCACGACGGCCGGGACCGGGTCGTCGTCGTGTCGAAGATCGTGAAGAAGCGGGTCGGGGCGCCGGTGGCGGCGGAGTGCTTCGTCGACAACAGCCCGCCCCCGCCGCCGCGCGAGACCGCGATCCAGATTCCGGTACGGGACCGGGGCGCGGGGCGGCCGACCAAGCGGGACCGGCGCGAGATGGACCGGCTGCGGGGGGCCGGGCCCGAGCCCACGGAGTGAGGGTGAGGGCCACGGCCTACGGCTCGGGCGAGGCGATGGCCCGTGCGGCCGCCACTTCCTGGCGCAGCGGCGCCAGGACGCCCTCCTCGTCCCCGGGGAGTTCGGTGCGTACCGCCACCAGGACCTTGCTCGCCCGCACCCCGTCGGCCAGTTCGCGGAGCTGTTCCTGGACCGCGGCGACCTCGGCCGGTTCGGGTTCCTCGGCTCCGTGGTTGACGCGGACACGGGCCGCCGTCGTGGCGTCGACGATGCGTTCCACGGCCACGACCAGCGGCCACCATGCCGCGGCGCGGGTTCCGGTGGGCGGCGGCTCGGTCAGGGCGCGCTGGAACTCGGAGCGTACGGACGACAGATCGCGGTAGATGCGGCGGCGGGCGCGGACCCGTTCGGCCCGGTCGCCGTCGCCGCCCGGCTCGAACGCGACCCCCACATAGTCCGCGATGTCCGCGACCGCGTCGGCCAGTCGGCGGCCGATCCGGGAGTGCCAGCTCTCCGGCCACAGCAGATATCCGGCCACCAGCACGATGGCGCAGCCGATCAGGCTGTCCAGGAAGCGCGGCCAGACCAGGTGCACGCCCTCGTGGTTCAGCAGGTCCGACAGGAGCAGGATGACCGGGGTGACGGCCGCGGTCTGGAACGCGTATCCCTTCGCCGTCAGCGCCGGGATCAGCGCGGCGAGCAGCATCATCACCGGTACGTCCCACCAGCCGACCGGCACCTCCGCGAGCACCGGGGCCGCGACGACGAGTCCCGCGGCCGTGCCCACGGAGCGCAGCACGGCTCGGGAGAACACCGAGCCGAAGTCGGGCTTGAGTACGAAGGTGACGGTCAGCGCCACCCAGTACGAGCGCGGCACGTCGATCAGCGAGGTCAGCGCCTGGGCCAGCCCGATGCAGAGCGCGAGGCGCAGCCCGTACCGCCAGGAGGGCCCGGACAGCACGACGTTGCGGGTGGCGCGCCGGACGCGGACCCCGAGGGCCGCGGGCCGGCCGAGCCGGTCGTCGACGTTGTACGGGTCGGGGTCGGCCTTGTGCACGACGGCGGCGGCATGGCGCAGCGCGCTGTCCACCGCCCGGGTGGCGGGTGAGCCGGGCGGCGGCAGGCGGGGTTCGTCGCCACCGGTGCGGGTCTCCTCGATGTCCTCGGCCAGTGCCCGCACCGCGGCGGGGATCTCGTCGGGCAGCTGGATCCGTCGTACGTGCACCGCGGGTGCGGCCTCGACCAGCGGGATCACCACGTTGAGCTGGGAGAGCATCCGCACCATGGTGCCGCTGCGGCCGTGATAGCGGGCGCGGCGGGCGAGGACCAGGTCGTAGGAGGTGTTGAGCGACTCGGTGACGGCCTGTCGCTTCTCCTCGTACGCCTGCGTGCCGGCGGCGGCGAGCAGATCGGCGACCGCGAGATAGGTGTCAGCGACCGCGACGCGTTCCGGCAGTTTCCGGCGCAACGGCCAGGCCAGCAGCGTCAGGGCGAGAACGAACAGTCCGCCCAGCGTCAGCAGCAGCGGCGCCACCCACCACGGGTCCGGCATCGGGAGTCCGGCGCCCACGACGGAGTTGAGCAGGAGCAGCAGGCCGGACACGGAGGCGACTGCCCCGATCGTCGACATCATTCCGGAGACGAGGCCGATGACCGTGAGCACGGCGACGGCCGCCCAGCCGGTCCCGTACACGAGGGTGCCGGTCATGATGCCGAGAGCGCCGAAGAACTGCGGCACGGCGATGTTGAGGATGCGCATCCGGTAGGCGTCGGCGGTGTCGCCGATGACGCCGGAGAGCGCGCCCATGGAGGCCAGGGCCCCGTACATCGGCCGGTCGGCGGCGAATCCGGCGGCGAGCGGCGTGGCCAGCGCGATGCTCGCGCGGGCGACAGCGGCCCAGGGAACGGGCGTGGGGAGGGGGCGCAGTCCGTAGCGCAGCCAGACGGGCGGTGTTCCGCGCCGATGCGCCGCGGTGGAGGAGGGGGCGGTTCCGTCGGTCCTGCTACCGGTCAATGCGTCCCCCTCCGTGCAGCGGTCAGCTGCGGTACCCCTCGACCTCGTCGGCCGGGCGGACCCGGGCCTGCGCCGGGTCCTCGCCGTACTCGCTCAGGGCCCGGCGCTGCCGCAGCAGGTCCCAGCACTGGTCGAGCCGGACCTCCACGGTACGCATTCGTGCTTTCTCCTCGGCGGACAGGCCGGGTTCCCGGCCGTTGCGGTCGCGCAGGGCGCGTTCCTCCGCGACGAGTCCGTCGATGCCGCCGATGATGTCCCGTTCCTGGTCGCCCATGACGTGTTCCTCCATGACGTGTTCCTCCCTGCCGTACCGGACTCAGCAGTGCCCGTGCTCCCTCAGCACGATGACGGTCTTGCCGCGTGCCCCGCCGGTCCGGTTGCGGTCCAGGGCCTGCGGGGCCTTCTCCAGGGGAAGTTCGATGTCGATGGGGACGCGCAGGACACCGTCCGCGGCGCCCGCGGCCAGCACGTCCAGCAGGACCGGGCTCGGATCGAGCCGGAAGTCGATGCCCCGCACCGTCGCGGGCAGCGCCGCCCCGGCCGCGACGCCGCGGGTGGAGAGCGCGACGGCGCCCGGCCGGAGCGTCGCGGCGTGCGCGGCGAAGGCCTCGGGGGTCGCGGAGGCCAGGTCGGCCAGCGCGTCGACGCCGTCCGGGCAGGCCGCCCGTATCGCGTCGGCCGCCGGGCCCCCGGTGACGTCGATCGTGACGGAGGCGCCGAGCGACCCCATGCGGGACCGCTCGTCCCCGCGCACCGCGGCGATCACGCGCACGTCCCGGGCCTTCGCGAGCTGGGTCAGACAGCTGCCGACCCCGCCCGCCGCGCCGACGACCAGCAGGCTCTCGTGGCCCCGGAGCGACACCGCCTCCAGGATCTGCGCGGCGGCCATCCCGGCCGACGGCAGCGCGGCCGCGATCCGGGCGTCCAGCCCGAGCGGGACGAGGGCGACGGCGGAGTCCTGCGACACGCAGACGTAGTCGCCGTAGGTCCCCGCACCGGCCGCCGGACCGCCGGCCCGGCCGAAGACGTGGTCGCCGACCCGGAACCGGTTGTCGCCGCTGCCGATCATGTCCACCCGGCCCGCGTAGTCCACGCCGACGACCAGGGGGAACACCTGGGGCGCGGAGCCGTCCGGGGTGCCGTCCGCGAGCTGCCGGTCACCCGGGTTGAGCGAGGCGTACTCGATCCGTACCCGGACATCGCCGGGTCCCGGGTCCGGCTTGGGGACGACGACGAGGGCGGGGTCGGCCCCGAGTGAGCTGACGGCGATGGCTCGCATACGCACGACCTCCCAGTAGCCCCCGCGGTCACCTCTCCCACTCTTGCCCGGCCCGGCGGCGCCCGCACGTCGGCACGGGACTCACCCGCCGTCGTGCAGTTCGAGGGCGACGAGCAGCGCGCGGTGGTCGGTGGCGGCGAGGCGCAGGAACCGGGCCGAGCGGACCGAGAACTCCCCGCTGACCAGCACATGGTCGATCTGGGCCCGCAGCGGTGTGGGGCGGTCGGCGGGCCAGGAGTACGTACGGGAGGAGCCGGCGAGGCGGGCGCTGTCGTGGAGGCCGCCCGCGTCGAGGACGGCCCGGAAGGCGGCGTGGTCCTGGGAGGCGTTGAAGTCGCCCGCCACGATGGCGGGCCGTGCCCGGACGGCGGCGGCGAGGTCACGGATCCGGCCGAGCTCGCGGCGCCAGGCGGCGACCTTGCCGGGGACCGGCGGCATGGGGTGCGCGAGCTGGAGCCGTACCTCCCGGCCCGCCACCTCGGTGACGGCCCCCGGCATGGCCATCGCGCCGTCGACCCGCCCCGCCGGGCGCAGCGGGAACCGGCTGAGGATCGCCGAGCCGAGCGAACCGTCGAGCCGCACGACGTCCCGGTACGGGTACGAGGCGGCCGGGACACGGGCGGCGAGCGCGTCGGCGCACGCGAAGTCGCACTCCTGGACGAAGACCACATCGGGCCCTTCGCGGCGCACCGCCCCGATCAGGGCGTCCGTCGCGTCCCCGAACTCCACGTTGGAGGTCAGGACGTCCAGCCGGGCCACCACCGGGCCGTGGGCGCCGGTGCTGCCGGGGCCGTACGGGCGCACGAACCAAACGGTCAGCGCGAGCGCCACCGACGCCCACACCAGTCCTCCGCGCCACCGGGCCAGCGCGGCCAGTCCGAGAGCGGCGGCGCCGGGCACCAGGAGCCAGGGCAGGAAGGCCAGGGCCTGGGGGACGGGGGTCGTGCCGTCGGCGCCGGCGGCCCGGAAGCCGATCAGGACGCTCACGCCGGTCAGGAGGAGGGCAGCCGCCCAGAGCGGGGCGCTCCTCAGGACAGCGGACGGCTCATGCCCCGCCGGACTCATGCCCCGGCCGCCTCGTACCCCGGCCGCCTCGTACCCCGGCCTGCTCTTGTCCCGGTCGCCTCGTGTCCCGCGCTGCTCATGCCCCGGCCGTCTCGTACCCAGGCCTGCTCATGCCCCGGCCGCCTCGTACCCCGGCCTGCTCATGCCCCGGTCGTCGGCGCCGGCAGCACCCGCTGGGCCCAGATCCGTGCCGCCACCGCGCACACGGCCACCGCCAGACCCGTACCGAAGACGATCCACACCGTGGTGCGCAGCGACCCGGTCAGCGCGTCGTACACCGCCGCCGCCCCGTCCGTTTCGCTGCCGGGCACCTCGGCCAGCACCCGGTTGCGCGCCAGCGCGATCGCCCCGCGCAGCACCAGTGCGCCGAGCGCGAAGCCGGCACCGGCGACGGCGGTCGCGGCGAGTGCGGCCAGGGCCGAGCCGCGGCGGCCCGGCCCGCCGCGCACCCAGGCCAGGAGGACGGCGAGCAGCGCGAACACGAGCGTGCCGACGGCCGGCCAGATACTGGCGGCCCGCAGCCACCGGAAGCTCTGGCGCATCTGGTCGGCGCGGTCGGCGGACACGATCTGGATGTCGGTGTGCTGGACGGGGATCTGGTCGGCGAACGGAACCCCGTTGTCCACCAGGTTCTGCTTCACCTTCTCGGTCACGGGGGCCAGATCGATGGTGACGCTCTCGCCGCTGTCGCCGTCCAGTGCCGCGGTGACGGCCTCGTGGGCGGTGCGGTTGGCGGCGTTCCAGGCAGCCTGGAAGGCGTCGGTGGTGGTGAACGACCGCACGGCCTCGTGGAGGAAGTCGCGGACGGTGCCCTGGAGCGGGCCGACGTCGATCTGTTTCATCGCCTCGTCGGTGATCAGGTCGGCGACGGTGTTCTGCACATGGGGGTCGGAGGCGAGTGGCGCCACCGCGGCCACGTAGCGGTCCGTGTCGTCGATCTCCAGATCGACCCAGGCGGACAGCGCGCTCAGCGGCACCAGGACGGCGAGCAGCACCAGGAGTGCCACCGAGAGAGCCGCTGAGAAGTAGGTCCGCACCTCACCAGAAAACCGTGGATACCGGGGCCGCGCCCCGGGCCGTAGGCCATCCGAGTTGCCGGGGGCGACGGCCGGGTGTGCCCTGGAAGGGAACGTGAAGGGAAAGCGGGGGCGACGGAAGGAGCTTCCTGCCATGGCCGCACACGCTTCGGTGCAGGCACGCGGAACGCATGCGCGTGCTCAGCGCCATTCCACGATGAGCTGGGCCGTGCCCGTCACGCTCGGTGTGATCCTCGGCTGGTACGCGACGTCCATCGTCCGCGGCGGCGGTGTGCTCACCGGCACGCAGCTCGCGCTCGGACTGGTCTCCGGCGCCGTGCTCGCGGCGCTCTGCTTCGGTCTGGGCCGGGTGCAGAAGCGCCTGCCGGCCGAACTCGCGGCGGCCGCGTACGGTGCGCTGTTCGGCGGCTCGGTCGGCTTCCTCTACAGCCTCTCCGGCAAGAGCGTGCTTGCCGCATCGGTGCTGGGTCTGCTGACCGGGGCGGGCATGCTGGTCTTCGCGTTCTACTACTTCTACACGCGGGGGGACTGAAACCCGCCGCCGCGCCGTTGCCGGCACGGCGCCGCCTCTTCCGGTACGGGCCCGCGCTTCGCCGCGCGGGCCCGTACCGGTGTGCGGAGTCTTCGTCAGCCGCGGACCACGGTCACCGGGCACGGGGCGTGCTGGGTGACGTGCAGGCTGACCGATCCGAGCAGGGTCGCCTTGAGGGCGCTGCGACCACGCGCTCCGACCACCAGCAGATTCGCGCCCTCGGCCCGGTCGAGCAGGGCCTGGGCCGGGTTGCCGATCACCACGACCTTGCTGATCTCGGCCGCGCGCGCACCGCCGACGGCCTCCTCCAGCGCCTCGGTGAGGGACACCGTGGCCAGGGCCTGGGGATCGAAGTCCTCCGGCATCCCCGGCATCATGGACGCCCAGCTGGTCGCGGGGTACTCCCAGCTGTTGACGGCCTCCACCGTGTCACCGGTCAGCTCCGCCTGGCGTACGGCCCAGTGCAGTGCCTTGATCGACGACTCCGAGCCGTCAACGCCCACCACGATCCTGCCCATCTCTGCCTCCAGCTCGCTTCCGCTCGGTCATGCCGGTGCGCCGTGCGGGATGCCCGCAGGACCCACCTTCCCGTGCAACTGTAGTCAAACCGGGCGAAAGCACAGCCGCTGGGTCGGTCAGGCCGGCCGGAGACCGGCGAGCTGCCGCTCGAAGGGGACGACCTCGTCGTCCAGTCCCAGGGCCTTCGAGGCCCCGGAGACCGCCGCGCCGCCCGTGACCGCCCGCGCGAGTTCGCCGCCCGCGCGCCGGATCCGGGCCGGCAGGCCTTCGGTGTACTCGTCGCCCGACGAGCCCCAGTCCTCCGACGCCGCGTACACCGACGTCGGCAGCGTGACGGCCCGCAGATAGGCGAAGAGCGGACGCATCGCGTGCTCCAGCACCAGCGAGTGCCGTGCGGTGCCGCCGGTCGCCGCGACGACGACGGGCTTGCCGGTCAGCGCGGTGTTCTCGACCAGGTCGAAGAACGACTTGAACAGGCCGCTGTACGAGGCGGTGAAGACCGGGGTGACGGCGATCAGGCCGTCGGCCTCCGTCACCGCGCCGATGGCCTCCTCCAGCGTGGCCGACGGGAAGCCGGACACCAGGTTGCCCGCGATGTCGACGGCCAGGTCGCGCAGTTCGATCACGCGGACCTCGACCGCCCGGTCCTGCTCGGTCTCCAGCCGTTCCCGGGTGGCCGCGGCCAGCCGGTCGGCCAGCAGCCGGGTCGAGGAGGGGCTGCTCAGGCCGGCCGCGACGGCGACGATCCTCAGCGGTTCGGTGGTGAACACGGTGTCAGCTCTCCTTCACGGCAGTGGTGGCGGCGTTGACGGCCGGGTGCAGGGGCGCGGACTCGGGAACGCCGGCGGGCCGCAGGTTGGCGAACTCCTTGCGCAGCACGGGGACGACCTCCTCGCCGAGGATGTCGAGCTGCTCCAGGACCGTCTTCAGCGGGAGCCCCGCGTGGTCCATCAGGAACAGCTGGCGCTGGTAGTCGCCGACGGCGTCCCGGAAGGACAGCGTCCGCTCGATGACCTCCTGCGGGGAGCCCACGGTCAGCGGGGTCTGCTGGGTGAAGTCCTCCATGGAGGGCCCGTGTCCGTAGACCGGCGCGTTGTCGAAGTACGGACGGAACTCCCGTACCGCGTCCTGCGAGTTCTTGCGCATGAACACCTGGCCGCCCAGGCCCACGATGGCCTGCTCGGCGGTGCCGTGGCCGTAGTGGGCGTAGCGCTGCCGGTAGAGGTTCACCATCTTCTTCGTGTGCTCGATGGGCCAGAAGATGTTGTTGTGGAAGAAGCCGTCGCCGTAGTACGCGGCCTGCTCGGCGATCTCCGGGGAGCGGATCGAGCCGTGCCAGACGAACGGCGGGACGCCGTCCAGCGGGCGCGGGGTCGCGGTGAAGGACTGCAGCGGCGTACGGAACTTCCCCTCCCAGTCGACGACGTCCTCGCGCCACAGCCTGTGCAGCAGGGCGTAGTTCTCGATGGCGAGCGGGATGCCCTGGCGGATGTCCTTGCCGAACCAGGGGTAGACCGGTCCGGTGTTGCCGCGGCCCATCATCAGGTCGACGCGGCCGTCGGCGAGGTGCTGGAGGGTGGCGTAGTCCTCGGCGATCTTCACCGGGTCGTTGGTGGTGATCAGGGTCGTCGAGGTGGACAGGATGATGCGCTCGGTGCGGGCGGCGATGTAGCCGAGGGTGGTCGTCGGCGAGGAAGGGACGAACGGCGGGTTGTGGTGCTCGCCGGTCGCGAACACGTCCAGCCCGACCTCCTCGGCCTTCCGTGCGATGGCGACGGTGGCCTTGATCCGCTCGTGCTCGCTCGGCGTCGTGCCGGTCGTGGGGTCGGTGGTGAGGTCCCCGACGGTGAAGATCCCGAACTGCATGGCGCCCGCCTCCAGGTTCATATGGTTGAACGTTGAACTATCTGACACACCCTACAACGGAGCACCCCGCTTCCCTATTCCGCGTACCTCCCGCCTGCCGTGCCCGCTGCGTACCCTGACCGGAGACGGAGGCCGCCCGAGCCCCGGGCGGATGGAGACAGGCGTGAGCGGGACCGGAGCGGACAGCGGCGGAGCCGTGCCCGAGCAGGTGAGCGAGGGCGGGGGCGGCGGCAGCGAAGGCTGGAAGGAGCGCGGCGTCGCGCTGCGCGTCTTCGTCTACGTCTTCGCCACGCACCTGTTCGCGGGCTTCGTCTGGATCCTGTTCTACGTGGGCGAGCACGCGAAGAAGTAGCCGGGCAGGCAGGGCAGGGCGGCCGGAGGAAGGCCGGAGCACGGCGCTCCACGCGGTGGCGGCCGCGACAGCCGGCGCCGTTCCGCAGCCGTGGTCCCCGTCCCGCAGCCGTAGTCCGCAGCTCCGCAGGACCAGGACCATCGGCCGATGCGGGTGCCCGCGCCGGACGCCTACGCTGCGGATCCCGGCGCGCACCCGAGCGGGCCGACGGCAGAGAGGCCCCTCGTGCTGTTCAGCGGTCACACCCACATCCGTATGGCCCGCCCGTCCCGGGATCTCGCGGCCGCCGAGCGGTTCTGGGCGGCGGGGCTCGGGCTGACGGTCCTGTTCCGGGCCGAGGGAAGCGGGGAGCCCGGTGAGCACGATCTGCTCATGGTGGGGCACCCGGACGCCTCCTGGCACCTGGAGCTCGTGCACGGCGGGGACCAGCCCGTGGACCCCCGCCCCACCGACGAGGACCTGCTCGTCCTCTATATGGACGGGCCCGTGCCGCAGGAACTGGTGGACCGGCTGGAGGGCCATGGCGGCACGCGGGTCGACTCGCCGAATCCGTACTGGAACGAGTGGGGCGTCACCGTCGAGGACCCGGACGGGTACCGGCTCGTGCTCTGCCGGCGCGGGTGGTCGAACTCCTGACGGCGGCGGAAAGTCCTCGTGCTCCCGCCCCCGCGCCCCGCTAAGCTCGCCCCATGACCTCCGTACCGTGCCGCAACTGGTGGCGCTCCTCCTAGGAGCGGCCACCTCTTCAGCACGGGACCAGGGCCGTTCGCCACGGACGGCCCTTTTCTCTGCCCTCTTCCGGTACGGGCTCCGAGCCCGGCAGGGGCCGTCCTCCACGCACACACCATCGCGAGGAGAGACCGAGCCATGACCACGACCTACGCCGACAGCACCGCCACGCTCGACGAGCGGATCCACCGGGACCCCGCCGCCTTCCGGGTCCTGACCGGCGACCGGCCCACCGGGGCGCTGCACCTCGGGCACTACTTCGGCACGCTCCACAACCGGGTGCGGCTCCAGGGACTCGGGATGGAGGTGTTCGTCCTCGTCGCCGACTACCAGGTGCTCACCGACCGGGACGTGGCGGAGCGGCTCACCCCGATCATGGAAGGGCTGCTGCTGGACTACCTGGCCGTCGGCATCGACCCGGAACGGTCGGTGATCTTCAACCACAGCGCCGTACCCGCGCTCAACCAGCTGCTGCTGCCGTTCCTGAGCCTGATCTCCGTCGCCGAACTGGGCCGCAACCCCACGGTCAAGGACGAGATCGCGCACTCACGGCAGGCGGCCGTCAGCGGTCTGATGTTCACCTACCCGGTCCACCAGGCGGCCGACATCCTGTTCTGCAAGGGCAATCTGGTGCCGGTCGGCCAGGACCAGGTGCCCCATCTCGAAGTGACCCGGACCGTTGCCCGGCGGTTCAACGAGCGCTACGGCCCGCTCTTCCCGGAACCCGAGGCGCTGCTCTCCGCAGCCCCCCTGCTGCTCGGCACCGACGGCACCAAGATGAGCAAGAGCCGCGCCAACTCCATTGCCCTGAGCGCCGACGAGGACGCCACGGCCCGGCTGATCAAGGGGGCGACGACGGATGCCGAGCGGCACATCACGTACGACCCCGAGGGCCGGCCCGGGGTGTCCGGTCTGGTGCAGCTCGCCGCGCTCTGTCTCGACCGGGACCCGCATGACGTGGCCGAGGAGATCGGGGGCGGGGGCGCGGCGGCCCTCAAACGGACCGTGACCGACGCGGTCAACAGCCGGATGGCGCCGTTGCGGGCCCGACGGGCGGAGTACGCACGGGACATGGGCTACGTCCGCTCCGTGCTGCGGGCCGGCAACGAGCGCGCCAACACCATCGCCGACGCGACGCTGGCCGAGGTCCGGGAGGCGATGGGGGGCCTGCTCTAGGTGTTCTGTCCACGGA
>NZ_JAELVH010000179.1 GCF_019399235.1 Streptomyces poriferorum
CCCCCTGCAGCCCCTCGGCCGGCCCGCCACCCCGGACGCGTACGACGAGGACCTCTACGACGACGAGGATCCGTACGACGACGAGGGCGACGACGGACCGCCGCCCCGGCGGCTCCATCTGACCGGTTCCTGGGACGACGGCCCCGGCCGTGGCCGCCCCGTGCCCGCCGGAGGCTCCAGCGAGGACGCCCTGCGCGCCGACTCCCGGCGCCTGGGCGCGACCCCGGCCGTCCGCCCGCAGCTGCCGGCCGCCACCCGGGAGACCGCCCCCGAGACCGCCCCGGGCCGCTGGGACGAGATCGTCGCCGGCAGCCGTGACACCTCCGCGTACCGCGGCCCCGCGACCACCCTCGCCGCCGAGCGCGCCCGGCAGGCCCGGATCGCCGTCGTCGGCGCGGTCACCGAGCGCTGGGCGCCCGAGCAGGCCGGACCGGTCCACGAGAACTGGCAGCTGGCACCGCCCATCGGCCCCTCCACCGACCTCTGGGCGCTGGGCGCGCTGCTCTACCGCGCCGTGCAGGGCCACGCCCCGTACCCGGAGGAGAACGCCGCCGAACTCGTCCAGATGGTCTGCGGCGAACCGCCGGCCTTCGCCGAGGAGTGCGGCCCGCTGCGTCCCGTCGTGGAGTCGCTGCTGCGCCAGGACCCCACCGAGCGCCCGGACTTCGAGGAACTGCGCGGCTGGCTGCGCTCCCTCGTGCGGTCGGCGCCCGAGCCGGAGGCCGGGCTCGACGTCGTGACGCTGCCCTCCCCGGACGCCACCCGGCTGCCCGTCGTACGCCGCCGCGGCGAACTCGTCCGCAAGCGCCGCGGCCGCCGGAGCGGGCCGGCGCACGGCCGGCACCGTCAGACCAGGGAACGGCTGGAACCCGCGGAGCGGGCCGTACCCGAGCCGCGCGAGCCCCGGAATCCCAGGCCGCCCCGCGAACCCAAGGGCCCCAAGGCGCTCCGCACCCCGCCCCGCCCGCAGCAGGGCGGCACCCGCGCACCGCGCAGGCTCGGCCGGCTGCTGCTCGTCCTGATCCTGCTGCTCCTGGCCGCGGCGGTCGCGTACGCGGTGATGTTCATGCCCAAGTCCGGTACGGATTCCGGAGCCGGCGCCGCCCCCTCCCGTACGGAGTCCGGAGCACCCGAGCCCGGCGGCCAGGACACCGGGGACCCGTCCGCCCCGGATTCCGGCGCGCAGCAGCCGCAGACCAGCCGCTCCGCCGTCGCGCTCGCACCCGGCTACACGCTGCGCAAGGACCCCGAGGGCTTCGAGGTCGGGGCGCCCAAGGGCTGGCAGCGCAGCCCGGCCAACGCGGACCGTCAGATCCGCTACGGGAGCGACGGATTCAGCCTCCTCGTCGTCCCGGGACGCGACACCGTGAAGACGAACGGCGCGGACCCGCTCGACTACCAGCGGAACAAGGAGCCGGAGTTGAAGCAGTTCCGCGACTCCACCTGGGCCTCGGCGAGCGGGCTGCGCCGGATCGACGTCGGACAGCAGGCCATGGCGGAGGGGCAGTTCACCTGGCAGGAGGCCGACGGCCGTGAGGTGTACGTCCGCAACCTGGTGATCGTGGTCAAGGGCAAGTACCACATTCTCCAGGTCACGGGCCCGGAGAGCCAGCGCGACAAGGTGAGCGACATCTACCAACAGGCCAGCGCCTCCTACCGCGTGACACAGTGACCGGAAGCGGTTCGACGGGGCGCGGGCCCGGGGGCGACATGCATCACAGTGCGATCTCGTGAGCGGTGCGAGGTTCCGTGGCCGTACTTCCCCTCCGTAACCTGGCATCCGAAGGAACGGGGCGGGGACACGTGGAACGATCGCAGGGCACGGAAGCGGGACTGCTGCTGGCCGGGAGGTACCGGCTCGGGGAGGTCCTGGGACGCGGCGGCATGGGCAAGGTCTGGCGCGCCCATGACGAGGTGCTGCACCGCACCGTCGCCGTCAAGGAGCTGACCGCCGGGCTGTACGTCGCCGAGGCGGACCGGGTCGTGCTGCACGCGCGTACCCAGAAGGAGGCGCGCGCCGCGGCCCGCATCACGCATCCCGGCGTGGTCACCGTCCACGACGTGATCGAGTACGACAACCGGCCGTGGATCGTCATGCAGTACGTCGACGGGCCGTCACTTGCCGATCAGGCCAAGGAATCCGGCGAGGTGGCGCCCCGCGAGGCGGCCAGGATCGGGCTCCATGTGCTGGGCGCCCTGCGCGCCGCGCACGGCGCCGGGGTGCTGCACCGCGACGTGAAGCCGGGCAACGTCCTGCTCGCACGCGACGGCCGGGTGCTTCTCACCGACTTCGGGATCGCGGCGATAGAGGGCGACTCGACCATCACCAGGACCGGTGAACTGGTCGGTTCCATCGACTACCTGGCACCCGAGCGGGTCCGCGGCGGCGATCCCGGCCCTGCGTCCGACCTCTGGTCGCTGGGCGCCACGCTGTACACCGCGGTCGAGGGCCGCTCGCCGTTCCGCCGTACCTCGCCGATCTCCACGATGCAGGCCGTCGTCGCCGAGGAACCGCCGCCGCCCGAACGGGCCGGGGCGCTGGGCCACGTCATCACCGCACTGCTCCGCAAGGAACCGGAGGACCGGCCGACGGCCGAGGAGGCCGAGCGGATGCTGCTGGAGGCCATGGAGGGGCGCGAGCCCCGGTCGGCCCAGGCGTACGTCCCCACGCAGCGGGTCCCGGAGGAGGTCCTGCACGCGATGGGTCCCGACGGGGCCTCCGGCGGCGGGATACCCGGCGGTGGCACCGCCCGGCTGCCCTACCCCGGACCCGTCCCGGCCCCCGGCACCGCACCCGTGGCCCGGCGCAGCCGCTGGCGCACCACGGTCCTGGTCATCGCGCTGGCGGCCCTGGTCGGCGGCGGAGCGGGCGTCGCCGCGCTGCTGTACGCGAACCGCACGGACGCGGATTCCGGGACCGGCGGCACGGCGTCGCACGGCAGCCGGTCGCCGGGGCCGGTCACCGCCAGTCCCAGCCCCACGCCCACGCCGAAGCCGGACCCGGCGAAGGACGGCGTGCCGGACGGCTGGCGGCGGGTGGAGGACCCGGCCGGGTTCAGCATCCTCATGCCGGTGGGCTGGGAGCGCCAGGTGAACGGCACCAACATCGACTACACCCCGGACGACGGTGTGCACTACTTCCGCTTCAGCGCGGACCCGGCACCGGACTTCGACCACCCGTACACGCACATGCAGGACCTGGAGACGAGACTGCGCGAGCGGCTGCCGGACTACCGGAGCCTGGAGATGAACTCCAACGTCTACCGGGACCAGCCCGGGTCCATCTGGGAGTTCACCTGGAACGAGAAGCCCGGTGAGCCGCGCCACGCCATCGACCAGATGTACTTCGCGAAGGAGGGCGGCCCGGAGTACGCGCTGTACATGACGGGGCCGGAGGAGGACTGGGACATCACCCGGGACCGGTTCAACACGATGCTGCGCAGCTGGCGCGCGCCGGCCGATTCCGACTGACCCCGCACGACTCCTGCGACGCCTCCCCGATCGGTAACACCGAGGAGGGATACCCCCTGATCAGCGGTTATGCAGCCAGTGATCACTGGCTCGGTTGGCGGGTGGCCGCTGAGGGCTGTTGTGGGGAGTGTGAAAAGCTGTTACCCACGGGTACCCAAAGGCTTCGGCTCGACGTACTCTCGCCCTCATGACGGACTCGCAGGCCTCCACGCCCACCACCGCCGCGGTTGTCGGCACCAACCCGGTGGCCGCCGCGCCCGCGGGCGTGCGCACGGCCGCCGATGTCGTGACGCCCGAGGTGATCGCCCAGCTGACCCGGGGCGTCGCCGGCTCCGGCCGCACGGCCAACCACACGCCCTTCACCGGCGAGAAGCTGGCCGACCTGCCCGAGTCCACCCCCGAGGACGTGGCAGACGCCTTCGAGCGCGCCCGTGCCGCCCAGCCCGCCTGGGCCGCACTGTCCGTCCGCGCCAGGGCCGCCGTGCTGCTGCGCTTCCACGACCTCGTTCTGGAGCGCCAGTCGGAGGTCCTCGACCTCATCCAGCTGGAGACCGGCAAGGCCCGGCTGCACGCCCACGAGGAGGTGCTGGCCGTCTCCGTCGCCGCCCGGCACTACGGCCGCAGGGCGAGCGCCTACCTGAAGCCGAAGCGGCACACCGGGGTCGTACCGACCCTGACCAAGGTCACCGAACTGCGCCAGCCGCGCGGCGTCATCGGCCAGATCGCGCCGTGGAACTACCCCCTGGAGCTGTCCGTCGGCGACGCGCTGCCCGCGTTCGTCTCCGGCAACGCCGTGGTGATGAAGCCCGACACGGAGACCGCGCTGACCGCGCTGTGGGCCCGTGACCTCCTGATCGAGGCCGGTCTGCCGGCCGAGGTGTTCCAGGTCGTCCTCGGTGACGGACCCGTCGTCGGCCCCGAGGTCGTCAAGCACGCCGACTACGTCTCGTTCACCGGCTCCACCCGCACCGGCCGCGAGGTCGCCCAGGGCGCCGCGGCCCGGCTCGTCGGCGTCTCGCTGGAGCTCGGCGGCAAGAACGCGATGCTGGTCCTGAAGGACGCCGACGTGGAGAAGGCCGCCGCGGGCGCCGTCCGCGCCTGCTTCTCCTCCGCCGGCCAGCTATGCATCTCCATCGAGCGGCTGTACGTCCACGAGTCCGTCGCCGACGACTTCGTGGCGCGGTTCGCCGCCCGTACGAAGGCGATGCGGCTCGGCACCTCCCTCGCGTACGGCGCCGACATGGGCTCGCTCGTCGGCGAGCGCCAGCTGGAGACCGTCAGCCGGCACGTCGCGGAGGCCGTCGAGAAGGGCGCCACGCTCGTCGCGGGCGGCGTCGCCCGCCCCGACATCGGCCCGCTGTTCTACGAGCCGACCATCCTCGACGGCGTCGAGGCCCCGATGGCCGTCTGCAACGAGGAGACCTTCGGCCCGGTCGTCTCCATCTACCGGTTCAGCGACGAGGACGAGGTCATCGCGCAGGCCAATGCCACCCCGTACGGCCTGAACTCCAGCGTCTGGACCAAGGACGGCAAGCGCGGCCACCAGGTCGCCGCCCGGCTGCGGACCGGCACGGTCAACATCAACGAGGGGTACGCCCCCGCGTACGGCAGCGTGCAGTCCCCGATGGGCGGCATGAAGGACTCCGGCCTCGGCCGCCGACACGGCTCCGAGGGCATCCTCAAGTACACCGAGGCCCAGACCGTCGCCCAGCAGCGCCTGATCCCGCTCGCCCCGTCCTTCGGGATGGACGACGCGAAGTACGCGGCGTTCATGAGCCGCAGCCTCAAGGCCATGAAGGCCTTCCGCCTGCGCTGACCCCCGCACCACCGCAGCATTCCTGTCCTTTTCGTACCGAGGAGAGCCATGTCCCAGGACAGCCCTGCCCAGAATCAGGCCGGACCGGCCGGCTCGGCCGATGACGAAGCCGCGTACGACTACGACGTCCTGATCGTCGGTTCGGGCTTCGGCGGCGCGGTCTCGGCGCTGCGGCTGACCGAGAAGGGGTACCGGGTCGGGGTCCTGGAGGCGGGCCGCCGCTTCACCCCCGGCACGCTGCCCAAGAACTCCTGGGACCTGAAGAACTACCTCTGGGCCCCCGCGCTGGGCCTCTTCGGCATCCAGCGCGTGCATCTGCTCGGCAAGGTCATGGTGCTGGCCGGTGCGGGCGTCGGCGGAGGCTCGCTGAACTACGCCAACACGCTGTACGTGCCCCCGGCGCCGTTCTTCGAGGACCGGCAGTGGGCGCACATCACCGACTGGCAGGACGAGCTCACGCCGTACTACGAGCAGGCCAAGCGGATGCTCGGGGTCAGGCTCAACCCCACGATGACGCCGTCCGACGTCCATCTGAAGGCGACCGCCGAGGTCATGGGCGTCGGCGACACCTTCCACCTGGCCCCGGTCGGCGTCTTCTTCGGCGACGGCAGGGACGCCGACGGCACGGCGAAGGCGAAGCCCGGCGGCACCGTCGCCGACCCGTACTTCGGCGGCGCGGGCCCGGCCCGCAAGGCCTGCACCGAATGCGGCGAATGCATGACCGGCTGCCGGCACGGCGCGAAGAACACCCTCAACGAGAACTACCTCCACCTCGCCGAGAAGGCCGGAGCGGTCATCCACCCGATGACGTCGGTCGTCGCGGTCACGGAGGACCCGGCCGGCGGCTACCACGTCGCCACCGTGCCGACCGACCGCCGCAGGAAGGCGAAGCCCACCCTGCTGCGCGCCCGCAAGGTGGTCGTGGCGGCGGGCACGTACGGCACCCAGACGCTGCTGCACACCATGAAGGACCGGGGGCTGCTGCCCCGGCTCTCGGACCGGCTCGGCGAGCTGACCCGGACCAACTCCGAAGGGCTCGTCGGCGCGCAGACCTCCGACCGCCGCTACCGCAGGAAGCACGGCACCAGGGCCGACTTCACCAAGGGCGTCGCCATCACCTCGTCGATCCACCCCGACGAGAACACCCACATCGAACCGGTCCGCTACGGCAAGGGATCCAACGCGATGGGCGGGATGACCATCCTCCAGGTCCCGTACAGCACGCACCGGGTGCTGGCCTGGTTCGGCAACATCGCCAAGCACCCGACGCTCGCCGTGCGGTCGCTGTCCAACCGGCGCTGGTCGGAGCGGACCATCATCGGGCTCGTCATGCAGTCGCTCGACAACTCCCTGACCGCGTACCGCAAGCCCCACGGCATCGGAAAGGGACTGCTCACCGCCCGCCAGGGACACGGAGCACCCAACCCGACGCAGATCGCCGAGGCGACACAGAGCGCGACCCTGCTCGCCGAGGAGATCAACGGCTTCCCGGGCTCCAACATCGGTGAGCTCATGGGTACCCCGCTCACCGCGCACTTCCTCGGCGGCTGCCCGATCGGCGCGAATGCCGAGGAGGGGGTAATCGACCCGTACCACCGGCTGTTCGGCCACCCGGGCATCTCGGTCGTCGACGGTTCCGCGGTCTCCGCCAACCTCGGCGTCAACCCGTCGCTGACGATCACGGCTCAGGCGGAGCGGGCCATGTCCTTCTGGCCCAACAAGGGCGAGCAGGACCCCCGCCCGGCCCAGGGCCTGGAGTACGAGCGGCTGGCGGCGGTCGAGCCCCAGGCGCCGGCCGTCCCGAAGGAGGCGTTCGGCGCGCTGCGCCTGCCGTTCCTGGAAATCCCGGCGGTGCCGCCGAAGGCCACTGAGGCGAACGCTGCGAAGGCGGAATCGACGAAGGCGGAATCCACGACAGCGGAATCCACGACAGCGGAATCCACGACAGCGGACTAGGGGCAGCAGAAGGGGCTGCACCCCCCTCCGAGTGCAGCCCCTCACGCTCTACCGGTGAAGCCGCGTTACGGATGTGACCGGTGGTTCCGCATGCATGACCTGCAAGGCGTCCCGATGGTTGTCCCCGGACTCACAAATTCCTTATGTGACGCCGCTCACGTTCGGTCGCGGCGCTCGCGTTCCGACGTGCTCAATCCGTGACCTGGACCCGCGCAACTCTTCGTACGGGCCCGGGGTCGAACTCGTATCGCTGCCCACGGCAGCCGCACAGTTCCCCCCGACCCCAGAAGGTCCCGCGATGAGAAGCACGACTCCGAGAGCCGCCCTGCGCCGCGTCGCGGGCGCTCTCGCCGCCGCCGGCCTGCTGGCCGCCGGGTCGCTCGCCCTGAGCGCCCCGGCCCGCGCCGCCGGTCCGGTCATGGGCTTCGGCGGCCCGGCCGAGACCGCGCTGCACCCGTACCCGGCGAGCGGCGGCCCGCAGCGGACCTCCGTCGCGATCACGGTCGACAACCCGTCCCGGGACGAGGAGTACGGCCGCTTCGAGGGCGAGTACACCGTGACCTTCGACCTCGGCGGGATCGCGGGCGTCGCCGAGGCCGTGTTCGGCACGGAGGACGGCGCCGACTGCGAGATCACCGGCACCACCGGTGTCTGCCACGACACGGGCCTCGCGCCCGGGACGAACCCGCTGCCCGAACTCCGCGTCGGCGCCGCGGCGGGCAGCCGGGACGGGGACTCCGGCACGATCCGGGTCACCGGCACGGCGGACGGCGCGGCCTTCGCCCCGTTCACCACGCGAATCGTGATCGGCGGCCCCGACCTGGTGATGGAGCGGGCCCCGCTGGAGCAGGAGCTCGAGCCCGGCCGGACCCAGCCCTTCCCGCTCGCCTTCGCCAACCACGGGACCCGCGCCGCCGAGGGCGTGGTGCTCACCCTCATGTACACCCGCGGCATCGAGTTCACCGAACGGTACGAGAACTGCGTGTACCGCGAGGACGACGCCGGACAGGGCGTCCCCGTGTGGACCACCGCGCTGTGCTCGGTCGAGGGCAGTTACGAGGTGGGCGCCGTCTACGAACTGGCCGAGCCCCTGATGCTCAGGGCCACGCAGCGCGCCTACCGGGACACCCTGGTCTACCGGATCGACGAGGCCGGCCCGGGGGCACGCGGCGCCCAGCGGGCGCCCGGAGCGCGGTCCGCTCCGGGCACCGCGGGGAACGTGCTCACGCTCAAGGCGGTCCCCGCCGTCCCTGCCGTCCGCTCCAGTGACCTCGACCCCGCTGACAACCAGCAGGAGGCCGACTTCAGCACCGCGAACACGGCCGACTTCGCCGCGTACGGGGACACGGCGTCCGGCCTGCCGGGCAGCACTGTCGGGGCCGACATCGGCTTCCGCAACGAGGGGCCGGCGTGGATCGGCAACCTCCGTTCCGGCGATCCGGTCGCCACGGTCGACTTCACCGTCCCCGAGGGCGCCTCGGTCAGCGCATGGCCCGGCACCTGCCGGGGTGTGACGGCCGACGGGCAGTACCGCGAGCAGCAGGCCGGAGCACCGCGCTATGTGTGCGACACGTCGATGGCCGTCCGCGAGGACGCCGGCCTCGCGCTGCACTTCGACCTGAAGATCGCCGAGGCCGTCACAGGGGCCTCCGGGAAGGTCGAGGTGCGCGGTGCGAGGTCGCGGGACCCGCTGCTGCCGTTCGACCCCGACCGGGGCAACAACACCGCCGCCCTCGTGCTGAACCCGGACGATGCGGGGGACCCGGGCGCCGCGGGCGGGTCCACCTCGGGCTCGTCGGGCGGCGGCGGCCCGACGGACGACGCCTCGGCACCGGCGGCCTCCGCGTCGGCCGACGCCACGGCCACCGCCGCCCCGGCCGGTTCGAGAGCCGGCACCGGAGGCCGGCTCGCCGCCACCGGAACCGGCGCCGCGACTGCTGCGGGCGCGGCGGCGGCCGCGCTGCTGGCGGGCGGTGTGCTGTACACGGCGGCCAGGCGACGGCCCGGCCACTGACCGGGAACGCGCACCGGCGCACCGGACGGAAGAACGGTCCGGGAACGCGCACCGGCGCCCACCGGCGGGAAGACGGTCCGGGTAGGCCGTGTTCTCGTATAGCTGCCGACACCCGTCCTGTACCGCTGAGTAGCTACTTGGGGCTGCGGTCTCGCTGCTGAAGGGCTGCGAATTCGGCATGCGCGGTTTCAACAGCCTCCGGGTACGCCTGGGTCTTCTCGTACTCGGCGAGCGCGCGACAGATGCTGGACAGGCTGGGCTGTGTCCCTTGCGGCGGCCGGTGGGGATGAGCAGGTCGGGCTGGATGCTCTCGACCGTCTCACCGTTCGCGCGGCGGCGGAGCACGGTGTGCAACATGTCGTCGGTGATGACCGGCGGCCGGCCACCGTGGTTCCCCTTGCGGGCCGCGGCGTCCAGCCCTTCGAGGGTGAACTCCCGGATTGTTTCCCCGCTTACACGTCGCGTGAAGCCAGTGCCCTGCGAATGACGTCGGCTGGGGCCGCGGCGATGACGTTATTGAGCGCGTCCATGGAAGCCTGAAGGTCGCTGATGGCCTGAGCGATGCGGTCGCGCTCCTGGTGGAGGTCGGCGAGCAGGTCCGAGCAGGTGGGGACGAGACGGTCGCCGGTATCCCGCAGGCACGGCAGGACCGCGGTGATCGTAGAGGTGCTCAGGCCGGCGGCCAGCAGGCTGCGGATGCGGCGGACAACGGCAACGTCCTCCTCGACGTATTCCCGGTAACCGCTGGGGCGACGCTGCGGATGGAGCAGACCCTGCTCCTCGTAGTAGCGCAACAAGTACACGGCCACGCCGGTCCGCCGGGACAACTCACCGATACGCACATGGACCTCCTGATAGTCGCGCGGACATTGCCCGTTCGGCTTGACTCTCATACCGATGTGAGACTTTAGCGTCTGCGGCATGAAGGTGAACAAGGGTTTCGCGACGCTCGCCGCATTGTGCGCAAGCGTCTTCGTCGTGGGTACCTCGGAGTACCTGATCGCCGGGTTGCTGCCACAGGTCGGCGAGGATCTGGACGTCTCCGTGGGAACCGCCGGACAAGCAGTGACCGCATACGCGCTCGGAGTCGTGGTCGGAGGGCCGCTCATGGCCCTGCTGACCTCGCGTCTGCCGCGCAAGAGCCTCGCCATCGGGCTGATGCTGGTGTTCGCGGCGGGCAGCGCGATGAGCGCCGCGGCGCCGTCGTTCGGCCTGCTCCTGGTGGGCCGCGTGGTGTCCTCGCTGAGTCACGCCGCCTTCCTGGCGCTGGCGCTGGTGACGGCGACTCGGGTGGTCCCGGCTGAGAAGACGGGCTCGGCCATCGCCACCGTGGCCTCCGGCTTCACCGTGGCCACGCTCCTCGGAGTGCCCCTGGGGGCACTGCTCGGGCAAGGCGCCGGATGGCGGGCTCCATTCGCCGCGCTGACCGTTCTGTCCCTGGTGGGCGCCGTGCTCCTGGCCGCCGTACTGCCCCGGCAGGAAGCACCGTCCACGCGACTGCGTGACGAGATACGCGTGGTGACGCGTCGGCCGGTCATGCTCGCCATCGCCACCACCGCGGTGGGCTTCTCCGGGGTCGCCACAGTGTTCACCTACATCGCCCCGCTGCTGACCCGGGTCTCCGGCTTCTCCGCCGCGGCGGTCTCCGGTCTGCTGCTCGCCTACGGCGCGGGTAGTTTCCTTGGCAACCTCACCGCCGGAAAGCTGACCGACAAGTCGATGAGCGCCACCGTACGCGGGGTCTTCGGCGGGCTTGCGGGGACGCTCTTGGTCGTCCCGTTCGCCGTGGTGTGGCAGCCCACCGCCGTGGCAGCAGTCCTGGTATTCGGTCTGTTCGCCACCGCGACCATCGCCCCGCTGCAGGGGCTGATCCTGCACCACGCGGGCGCCGCGCCGAGCCTGGCGGTCTCCGTCAACGTGGGCGCCTTCAACCTCGGTGCAGCAGCCGGCTCGGTCATCGGCGGCGCGATCGTCGCCGCCGGTGCTCTGCGGTGGACCGGCCTGGCGGGCGCGGTACTGAGCCTGATCGGACTGGCCCTGACCTATCTCGTCCTGCCCCGGACACGGTCATCGGCGAAGGACGCCGGACACGAAGCTTCGATCGACGCCTGATTCCCCGTCCACTCACCTCGCAAAGGAGGTCGCCATGCACGCGATCCAAATCGCTCGTCACGGCGGGCCCGAAGTCCTGTCCGTCCGGGAGATTCCCCAGCCCACTCCAGGAGCCGGCGAAGTGCTGATCCGTACCGTCGCCAGCAGTCTGAACCCGGTGGACTGGAAAACTCGTGCATGGGAGGTCGGGCCCGAACTCCCCGCCACCTTGGGGTGGGATCTGGCCGGAGTCGTCACCGCCTCCAATCACCCCCGCTACCGTCCTGGGGACCAGGTAATAGCGATGTCCGCACAGATCGCCACCAGCCGCGGTACCTGGGCCGAGCAGGTCTCGCTGCCCGCCCGGCTGCTGGCGGCCGCACCCACCACACTTGCACTGGAGGATGCTGCGGCACTGCCGCTGGCCGGGGTGACGGCGCTGCAGGCCCTGAGCCGGGCAGCAGTCACTGACGGAGACAACGTCCTGATCACCGGCGCGGCCGGTGCCGTGGGCGGCATCGCCGTCCAACTCGCCCGCCACACCGGGGCCACCGTCGACGCCTTGGTCTCACGCCCCGAGCACCTCGACGCGGCCCGGGAGCTCGGCGCCAAAGACGTCTGGCACATCCCGGCCGACCTACCCCGTCGCACCTACACGGCCGTACTGGACACCGCTGGCATCGACACAGGCCCCGCCCTCGCGCCAGGGGGACGGTACATCTCCATCGCTGACCACCCCCTGCCCGACATCCCCGGAGCTGCCAAGAGCTACGTCCAGGAAGACCAGGATCACCTCGCCCAGGTTGCGGCTCTTGTGGACAGAGGCGAACTCCGGCTGCGCATCGCCCACCGCTACCCCTTCCACGAGGTCCGCAGCGCCCACGAGCGATTCGAAGCAGGCGGAGTGCTCGGCAAGATCCTGCTCACCTTTTGAAGGACGACCGTGCATGCCCCTCCGCCGTACCGGACAAACCGCCTCGGCGCAGCCGTCCGGGGCGGTGGGTGCGCAGAAGACGCCGCCTTCACCTGCCTTGGGCCGGGCCCCGGAGCCCTGGTGCCACATGACGGGTTGCGGCAGCTGTACGAGAACACGGCCGGGTACGCACAAGGGCCCGCGGACCGGATGACCGGTTCACGGACCCTTGGACACGGCAGGCTTCGAGCGTCCCCGAAGCCTGCCGTTCTGAGGTGACCGGGCTGCTGTCCCCTGCCGACCGGTCACGCACGCCGGTGCGCGGTCCCACGGCGTACATGCAGTACGCCACACGCCCCGGCGGAGCCACGCGTGGTTTCTTTCCAGAGCCGCCCCTGGCTGGCACGGACACCGGGACCAACGAAGCCGTCCGGCGCCCGGTCACGCGCCGTACGGGTGAGAGTGCGCCCGAACTGGGATACGTACGTACAGCCCTGCCGGCCCTTGGGGCACTTGACCTGCGGCGGGTCACACGCGGCCGCGGCACAGCTCCAGCAGCGTCATCGCGAGGGTCGTGCCCGGCTTGCCCAGCGCGTCCCTGTACTGGCCGAGGATCTCCATCTCGCGGGAGAGGTTGACCCGGCGGCCCCCGGAAGTCATCCGGGCCTCCTGGATGACGCTGGAGACTGCCATCCGTTCCTGGACGAGGCCGATGATCCGGTCGTCGAGGGAGTCGATGCGTGTCCGGGCGTCCGCGATCAGGGACGCGGCCTCGTCCGTGTGCGCGCCGGTCACGTCGGCGGCGGTCCTGGCGGCGGCGGTGGTGGTGCTGCTCATGGCTGGTCTCCCTGTGAGGGGTACGGGTGGGCTCCCCGGGGCCGACCGGGCCCGGAACGCCAGAACGCCCCGGGCCTGTCGGCCCGGGGCGCCTGGAACGTTGCTTGTCAGTTGCTCAAGCAGCACGACCATGGCAGCCGGCGGGCCGGGTGCCATAGGTAAAGACGAAGGTCGTGTGCTGAAGCATGGGCACAGTATGGACCCATCGGCGGGCCCGGCCCAACGCCCGGCCCGGATGGTGAGACGGCCGGGACTCTCCCCCGTGTGACCGCCCGGGCTCTCCCCGTGTGTCGGCCGGGCCTCTCCCCGCGCGACGAGGTAAGCCCCCGGCCGCCGGTAGAATCGGAAGAACCGACCCCCTCTCCACCGCCGGAAGGCCGCCCCGTGCCAGCAG
>NZ_JAELVH010000017.1 GCF_019399235.1 Streptomyces poriferorum
AGCGCGCTGCTGGACGATCTCCGCACGGCGATCGGGCGGTACGTGGTGCTGCCGAGCGACGAGGCCCTGACCGCCGTCACCCTCTGGGTCGCGGCCTCCCACATCCAGCCCGGCCTCCAGCACGCGCCACGGCTGGCGGTGGTCGGACCGACCAAGGGGTGCGGCAAGTCCCGTCTCCTGGACGTCCTCTACGAGACCGTCCACCAGCCGATGATGACGGTGAACACCTCCCCCGCCGTCGTCTTCCGCGTCATCGGCAAGAACCCGCCGACGCTGCTGGTGGACGAGGCCGACACCATCTTCGGCCCCAAGGCAGGCGACAAGGAGGACCTGCGCGGCCTGCTGAACGCCGGGCACCAGCGCAACCGGCCCGCCTGGCGGATCTCCGGGCCGGAGCACAAGCCAACCGCGTTCCCCACCTTCGCCATGGCGGCGCTGGCCGGCATCGGCGACCTGCCGGACACGATCATGGACCGCGCGATCGTCATCCGCATGCAGAAGCGCAAGCCGGGCGAGCGGATCACCCCGTTCCGATCGCGATACTCCGTACCGGAACTGCACGCGCTTCGCGACCGGCTGGCCGACTGGCTGGTCCCGCAGCGCGGCACCGTCGCGGGCGCGGTGCCGAAGATGCCCGTCGAGGACCGCGCCGCCGACACCTGGGAGCCGCTCGTCATCGTCGCCGACCTCGCCGGCGGGCACTGGCCCGCGCGGGCACGTGCCGCTTGCCTCGCGATGACGCGCAACGAGGTGGTCCAGGACGAGCAGACGACGCTGAAGACGCGGCTGCTGCGTGACATCCGCCGCGTCTTCAACCAGGAGGCCGGCAAGGAGGCCATGCGCAGCCAGGACCTGCTCGCGGTCCTCATCCAGGACGCCGAGGCCCCGTGGGCGGAGTACGGCACGAAGGGGCTGAACGCCTACCACCTGGCGAATCTGCTGCGCGACTTCGGTATCAGCCCGGCCAACTACCGATTCGAGAACGGCAGGCAGGCCAAGGCGTACGCCCGCAACCAGTTCGTGGACGCATGGGCCCGCTACTGCCCCGACCCCGCCCTGTCGGCACCCACCGCCGAGGTCCCGGCACATCCGACCCGGGGCAGGCCGCCCGCCCCTCCGTCCGGGACGCTGCCCACCGGCCCGCCGGGAGGGCCCGCAGGCCCCAGGCCCACTCGCTGACACCAGGTCCGCATCAATCCGTCGCATCCGTCCCCGCGCAGGTCAGCGCGGGGACGGATCTCCTCGGCGTTACGGATCACTCCGTACCTGCGGCCCGCTCCGTACCTGTGCTGACCAGCCACGCGACGGATGCGACGGATGCGACGACGGGCCACCCCACACGACTGACGGAGCACCACCATGCCCGAATCGAACGCCGACGACCCCACCTCCCGCCGACGCAGGAAGTTGTTCAGGCTCACCCGACGACCAGCAGCAAGCTGGAGCGAACGAGCCTCTAACGAGGCTTCGTCCGCGCTTGCCCCCGCCCCAGGGGTGGCGGAGGACAAGGCCGAGCGCCAGGGGGCGCCCGAGCCGAAGGAGGGGGCGGCCGAGGACTCTGGCCGGCCCGCAGCCGACTCCGCTCCTCCCCGTACGCCTACCGATGCCCAACCACTCGTCGAGCAGCCCTCCTGGCGGGATCTCGACGCCCCCGCCCTGCCCGCGCAGATGAACCGCAAGCGCACCGTGGAGAAGCGCGACCAGGAGAAGACCATTCGCTTTACACGCACCGCAGTCCAGGTGATCAGCGCCGCCGCTCACCAGCGCGGTCAGAGGTTCGCCGGATTCGTCGGAGACGCGGCCCTGGCTGTTGCGCAGGGCAAAGCGGAGATGGTCGGCAGTCCGGAGGACGATCCACTGCGCCCGCTGATCGAGGCCGTCGAGGCGCACACGGTCGCGCTGAACCGCATCGGCGGCAACCTCAACCAGATCACTGCCGCCATCAACCGAGGAACCGTGCCCGAGCGCGCCGAGGAGGTCCTCGACCGCGTCGAGCAAGCAGCACGGACCAGCTTCCACCTCATCGACCAGCTCCTGACAAACGGCACGGTTCATGGTTCCTGACGTCTCCACCGGCTCCGACAGCCGCGGACTGATCGCCTATCTCTTCGGCCCTGGGCGCCGCGACGAGCACACCAACCCCCACATCGTCGCCGCCTGGGACATGGCCGGCGCTCCCGACCCCGGCCGCGACCCGGCAGCCACCTACTCCCAGCTCGCCAGGCGACTCGACCACCACGTCGACCTCCGCACCCGCGAGCTGGGCGGCAAGAAGCCATCGCAGCACGTCTGGCACTGCCCAGTCCGCACCGCCCCCGGCGACCGCTACCTCACAGACACCGAGTGGGCCGAGGTCGCCCGCCGCGTCGTGCACGCCACGGGCATCGCCCCCGACGGCGACGAGAGGGCATGCCGATGGATCGCGGTACGCCACGCCGACGACCACATCCACATCATGGCCACCACCGTCCGCGCCGACGGGCGCCGCCCCCGCACCCACCAGGACGGCCGACGGGCGCAAGCGGAGTGCCGCAGGATCGAGACCGAGTTCGGCCTGCGCCGCCTGAAGTCCGGTGACATCACCGCGCCTCGCACCCCCACCGGTGCCGAACGCGCCAAGGCCGAGCGCCAGGGCCAGACCGTGACCGCACGACAGTGGCTGCGCGAGCGGGCGTACGCAGTCGCCGCCGCCGTACACACCGAGGCCGACTACTTCACCGTGCTGCAGTCCCTCGGCATCAAGGTCAAGACGCGCCTCGGCCCCGAGAGCGGCGACGTGATCGGCTACAGCCTTGCCGCACCCGGCGACACCAACAGCGCCGGCGAACCCGTCTGGTACGGCGGCTCGAAGCTCGCACCCGACCTCTCCATCAACCGCCTCCGCGAACGTCTCCCCGACCAGGAGACAGCCGACCGCCCCCGGTTCGCGGCAGACCCCGCCGAGCCGTGGCAGCACACCATCACCGCGATACAGACGGCGCACTCTGTCCTCGACTCCGACGACGATGCCGCCGCCCAAGGCCAGCTCGCCGCCTTCGGCGACGCCCTCTACAACATCGCCAGCGCCACACCCGGCCCACACCGCACAGAGCTACGCGCAGCGGCCACGGCGTTCAACCGCGCCCGCCGATCCGCCACCCGCGCCGACCACCAAGCAGCCCACGCCCTGCGCCAAGCCGCAAAGGAACTCGCCTACGCCTCCAACGAACCCGGCGGACTCGCTATCGCCCTGCTCTTCGCCACCGTGCACCTGGCCCGCGCCGCCGCCAAGTGGCACGAGCAGCGCGGCCACGAACAGCAAGCCGCAGCCGCCGACGAAGCCTTCCGCCACCTCCAGGCCGGCTACCAGCAGGTCGCCGCCCCTGTCCTGGCGGACTTGGCCCACCGCGCACCACGAGCCGCAACCGCCCGCCGCTACGAGCAAGACGTGCGCGCGACCCTCCCCGACCACGCCGACCGGATCCTCACCGACCCCACTTGGACCGCCCTGACCACAACCCTCGCTCACGCCGAGACCGCCGGCCACAACCCCCGACGCCTCCTGGCCGAAGTGGCCGCCCAGCGTGAGCTCGACAGCGCAGAGCACCCCGCCGAAGTCCTCAACTGGCGCATCACCGCTCAACCGAACCGGCGGACGAAGGCGGCCCGCAGCCGAAGCACGATCAGCGGAGCGCCGCCCATGTCCGCCACACCACATCCTCCAGCCACGCCGGTGGCCACGAGGCCAGAAGAGAACAGTCGGCACCGATGACGACCCGTAATTCGCACGTAGCTGCCGATGCGCCAGCTACGGAACCAGCAAGGCAGCCCACATCGCACTCTGTCGCTAGAAAATGTCCCGTATAGGCTATGGGTTCTCCAGTAAAGTTTAGGCTGTGCCACCGAGAAACGCCGAGCATGGCCTGATAAACGCCATTACCGCCGAAGCACGATAAAGCGGCGGCTTGGCGCGCCCTGCCGCAGGCCACATGAAAGGCTATTTAGTGAAAATATTTATGGATGAGTCAGGCAACGGAAACATCTCCCAGCCATTGATTGTCGGCGCGGTTGAGCTGGGTGAGGACGCAGAAGATGTTGAGGCGAGAATTCGCGATTTGTACAAACGCCTAGACGCAAGGAGTAGCTTGACCGGACTTGGCAGTTTCGAAGAATTCCGCAAGGATGGTTTTCACAGTTCGAACGATCCGGTAGAGATTTCTGTTCCGTTCCTAGAACTGATGCGGTCCACCTTCTTCAGGACGTACATGGTCGTCACGAACCGAACACGCGTCCCTGGCGACACGGAATCCGAACGAATCGAGTTCATGTATGTAAAGCTGTTGAGTGATCTATTGATTCGGCATCGCAATGAATCCGAGGTGCTTTGCCACATAGAACAGAGCGAAGAGATGGCGTCGATCATTGGCCGACTTCCGAATGGCGTCACCAGGCAAGCCCACAAAACAATCGGCAAAACAGCGCCGCTGCCGAAATTGAAACTCTCAATGGTCGCAAAGCGGGATTACATGTCTACCGCCATCATCGACTATGTCATGGCAGCCGTGAGTAGATGGCTCCAAGCCGACCGCACCTTGGACCCGAGAAGCAGGCATTCCAGGGGATTCCGCGAGATCGAGCCGTCCATCTCTATGCTCTATTCGTTCGAGCACGGCCGCATTTCCAGCCGAAAGGATCCGCTTCATTAATATGTGGTATACTCGCGCCCGAGGTAGGGCCTCAGTCAACGTTGTGCGCGAGTTCGCGTGCGTTGCGTGATAGTCCTTGCATGGGAGTGTGGCCCTACCTCCTGACGCGTCACCGCAGGGGGACCAGTGGCTTTTTCGGTTGATCACCTGGCGGAGCAAGCCTTCCTGTCGGTCAAGGATCTCGAATGGCTATCCGCGCACCTTCCTGCCGGTGAAGGAACCTTCTATGTCCAGCGGAGGCATCGCAAGAAGCACGGCGGGATACGAGAAGTTTTCGAGTTGAAGCCGCCATTCGATACCGTTAGCAAAAATTTGCATCGGAGCTTCACGAGCCGGTTCTCGTATGAAGCACCTGCCCATGTTCACGGGTTCGTTCGCGGACGTTCCACGATCAGCAATGCCAGTCAGCATCTTGCAAAGAGGTGCGTCTTGCGTATGGATCTTGAGGACTTCTTTCCGTCCATTGGTGCAGCAGCGATACATGATTTGCTTCGAGAGCAAGGGTACGAAGAGAAGGCTGCGGAACTTGCCGTCAATCTCGTTACTATCGGCGGTAAGCTGCCAATCGGACTGAGTACGTCACCCCTCCTGTCTAATCTTGCTTTCCTGAGCACGGACCGCTCCCTTGCTGAGTATGCTCGATCGGAGGGCCTTTCTTTTACGCGCTACGTGGACGATCTGACATTCTCTGGAGATGTCACTGACCGCCACTCGATGGATATCGCTCGTATCCTCGACGACGCTGGCTGGTCGGTAAACACACGCAAGACTGTCTTCATGCGCCGCGGTGGTCCACAATACGTTACCGGTTTGTATGTCGGTGAATCGAGCGGGCCACGGATTCCACGCAAGGTAAAGCGCAAGATGCGATGGATCTTGCACGTCATATCGAAATTCGGTTACGCCGCCTACATGACCGATTTCGGCGGCGAGGGCGACGAGATGTTTCGGCGCCGCCTGTTGGGCTGGGCGTGCTATATCGCCGCAGTCGAGCCAGACGTGGGCTACCCACTACTGCGAGCTTTCGATGAACTGGTTGATGAAGAGGATCTAGAAGGGGATGAAGAGGGTCTATACGACCTGCCCTAAGAGCTCGTAACACGATCATGCTTGGCCGAGATGTTTCCGCTGGCCTCTGACTTGCGCTCGTTGGCGGCCCGGACAGGGTAGTGTCCGGGCCGCCAAGTACTGCCCTCAAGACCTCGCGATCACGGCCTGGGCTCCGAGCCGCGTCAGCTCGTGGCTGACGGCCAGGGCCGCCTTCCTGGCGTCGCTGCTGGTGCGGCGAACATCGACCGAAGAACCGCCG
The DNA here is from genome assembly GCF_019399235.1 of Streptomyces poriferorum. Taxonomy (GTDB): domain Bacteria; phylum Actinomycetota; class Actinomycetes; order Streptomycetales; family Streptomycetaceae; genus Streptomyces; species Streptomyces poriferorum. Next base: position 5,995 of record NZ_JAELVH010000017.1, read on the forward strand.
TCAGCCGTGAAGGTTCTGGCGCGGACTGTGTAGGTGGTGGCGTCCGGTCCCCGGTTCGTTCGGCAGTACCCCGCCAGTGGGGCATTGCAGAAGCCGGCCAGCCGACGGAGTACCAGACGCTCGGCTTCCGCCTCCGTGGCGGTAGCCGGGTCGTGGAGGAAGTTGATGGCCTCGCTCGTGGCCTTGTCGTCCTCGCGTGTCTGGAAGGCGATGATCGCAGCAGCGAGCGGGGGGCAGATCGCCTCCGGGCTGATCCGTTCGGTGATCAGGTGACGCAGGCCGAGGCGCTCCATGGAGCATGTGGCGACGATCAGCGCGTCAATCCGGCTGTCGGGCTCGTGCAGCGCTCGGAGGCGTTCGTCCACCGGCCCACGTATCGGAACGACGTTGATGTCCGGGCGATGGATGCGCAGTGCGGCGGTCCGGCGCAAGGACGCGGTGGCTACATTCGCCCCAGCGGGGAGGGTGGCCAGCGTGAGACCGGGATCGCGGGCGACCAGGCAGTCCCGGATGTCGTCGCGCCGCAGGTAGGCGGACATTGTCAGGCCGGGAGTGTCGATGGTCGGCGCGTCCTTGAGGCAGTGAACAGCGACGTCGATTTCGCCCGTCAGCAGGGCGGATTCGATCTCTTCAGAGAAAACGCCGTCCGCCTCCAGTGCGGCTCGATCCACCGACCGATCTCCACCCGCTTCGGTAAAGGGGCGCAGGATGGTGGGGCCGGCGGCGGAGAGAGCGGATAAGACCGGGGCCGTCTGCATGAGAGACATCTTCGAGGCGCGGGCGCCCACGCGAAGGGCCACAAGTTTCTCCTTTAGTGACAAAGTGTCGGAATCTGCATGGTTCTGGTGCAAGTACGATTGCGAGCCAACGGGACTGCTATCGCGGGGAGTTGACCTGAATGGGCGACGTGGTGCGCATCGGCTCCAGAGCTAGCAAGCTGGCGAGGACGCAGGTCAGCGAATGGCTGGCACCTCTGGCCGGGCAGTTCCCGGAAGTCACCTTCAAGCGCGAGGTCATCCTCGAAGGCGGCGACCAGGACCGCGTCACGCCCACGCTCGCGGAGGTCGCCAAGACGGCCGGCGGGTCTGCCTTTTCCACCAACCAAGAGGCAGCCTTGGTCACGGGGAAAGTCGACGTGATCGTGCACTCCTTGAAGGACCTCCCTACGGCCGTTACCGAAGGAACGACCCTGCTGACCACGCCAGGCCCGCGTGAAGACGTACGCGACGTGCTCTGCGGGGCGACCCTGGCCGGTCTCCCAGAAGGGGCGACTGTGGGCACAGGGGCGCCCCGCCGCGTGGCTCAGCTCCTCGCGCTCCGCCCCGACCTCAACGTCGTGCCGATCCGGGGAAACGTGCCAGGGCGGCTTGCCCGAACCACCAAGGGCTCGCTCGATGCGGTGGTTCTCGCCGCTGCCGGGCTGAATCGACTCGGGCTAACGCTCGAGATCCACGAGGTTCTGGACCCGCGTCTGTTCCTCCCGTCACCGGGGCAAGGGGCACTCGGAATCCAGGTCCGTACAGACTCGCTGGCCGCACGACTGCTCGCTGCGACCGGGGACAGCTACGTTGATGCTTGCGTACGGGCGGAGCGCGCCTTGCTTGCCGATCTGCATGGCGGATGCTCCGTCCCCGTCGGCGCGTGGGGGCGGGTGGAGCAGGACGGACTGCTGCACTTGTCGGCCGCCGTAACGTCCACCGATGGGACTCAGCAGGTAACCGCGGAAGCCACTGGGCCGGCGGACGAGCCGGAGAAGCTTGGCTTCACTGTTGCGGCAGACCTGCTGAACCAGGGCGCCGCCGACATCCTCTCGGCGATCAGGAGCCTTTGAGCCTGCGCGCGATTTCCATCGCACCGTACGTAATGATCCGATCGGCGCCGGCCCGCTTGAGGACGGTGTACGCCTCGACCAGGCCGCTCACGTCGAGTGCCCCGTCCGGCTGGCGGTCCGTGAGGCGCAGGTACTCTCCCGACACGGAGAACGGAACCACGGGTACGGGGACCTTGTCCTTGAGCCGTACGAGGGTGTCGACGGTGTGCAGCGCAGGTTCCGTAAGGATCATGTCCGCGCCCTCACGAACCATCTCAAGGGCGAAGTGCACAGCCGCCTCCGGCTGCCGCGGACTGATCTGGAAAGCCCGCATCCCGGACTGAGGTGTGGCCCCCATCGTTGCCCGGTAGCCCTGGTAGAGCCCGGACTCGAAGATGAGGTGCGGCATGATCGCCACCTCACGGTGCCCGGAACCGTCCAGAGCTTCGCGGACGGCCTGGACCGAGCCCGGAATCATCGCCGCGGGCCCAACGATGTCGGCGCCGGCCTCGGCCTGCATCACTGCCTGTGCCGCCAAGACCTCGGTGGTCCTCACGAGGTCCATGCCGCCGTCGCGCTCGTTGGCGAGCCAGCACTCCCCCGAGTCGGTGTGGGAGCACACGCACGTCTCGGTCATGACCGCGAGCCCAGGCGCGGACTTCTTCACGGCCGCGATCGTACGGGCCATGAGCCCCGTGGGAGAGGTGGCCTGCGAGGCGTGGCCGTCCCGGAGACGCGAACCCGCGAACACCTTGACGGACCGCATGCCCAGATCCTCGATCATCTGCGCGTCTTCGACGGCCTCTCCCACCGTGCGCGTGGGCATTGAGCTGGCTGGCCTGTCGTCGCCCTCGCGCATCAGGAAGACCATCGTGAGGTCTTGGGGGGTGAGTCCCGGCCCACCGAGATAGTTCCGGACCGATAAGCGTGGGGTGCGCAATGCTCCTCCTATGGCCTGCGGGGTGTGCGGTGAAATGGGAGGGCCAGTGGTCAGGGCCCCCACCAGGTCATGTGGTTCGAATGACATCGGCGCTCTTCTGGCTTGGGCGAACCCGTCCGGCCGCGATCGTCACGCAGCAGCTGGGCGGGAGATTGAGGGTCAGGCCGCGTCGGCGCGGGCTTCCTGATACGCCTCGTTCATGAGGCTGTTGAAGGCCGCGTCGTGCTTGTCGCGCGCCGTGAGGCGGCGATGGTCGCGAGCCTGTTCCCAGAACTGGCGGCCTACAGGGCTCCTCATGAACTCAGCCGCCACCTGACGCATGCTGTTGGGCGGCATGAAACGCAGACGGAGCATCGTGCTCCAGAGGCTGACCCACCTGTTGGTGTGAATGAGCCGCGCACGAGTCGGGTCGTCCAGATCTTCCAGGTCGGGGTAGTTCGTGATCTGGTTGAACTCCGGGTTTGCGGCCGTGTCCCGGATCAGCTCGCCATGCATCTGCGCCAGCCGAGCTGCCGCACGTCGCGGTGGTGCCTGGCCGTGAGCACCAGGTGCGCAGCACCGACAGTCGTACCCAGGGCCAGGGCGAGGGGAATGGTGGACTTCATTCGTTCTTCCTTCGTGATTGGAGCGGGTGTCGGGGCCTCGGCCCGATCCGTCTGCTGCGTGGAGGAGGGGGCGATCAGAGCGGGCCGAGGGCCGACTACCGCCTCCGGGGAGAGCTGTGCTCTCACCGGGACGGAGTCTTAACTTCGTCGGGCAGGACGCATCACGTCGAAGGTTCTGGGGAGCTTCCAGACGCCCGGCAGGCCGTTGATCACGGCAGCCCTTCCGCCGCGCTCGGTGCGCCGGAGATCCCGGATCGTTCGCCACGCACCCTCGCAGCGGACGAGGTCGCTGGTACGAACCTGCGCAGGGGCCACGGTGACAGTCGTAAGCACATGAGTGCCGCTCATCGGCTTACCCAGATTCCGGCGACGAGCAGAACCGTGAGGCCCGCCAGAACGCTGAGGTGGATCCACTCGGGCGCCTGCCGGCTCACAGGGGCACCTCAGCGACGAGGGCATGGACACGCGTGGCCAGCTCGATGTCCGCCTGAGCCAACGGCACCCACGTCTGAGGGGCGCCCGGAGCAAAGTGGCAGAGGCTGGCGTGCGTGCGAAACAGATAACGGGCCGCGACCCGCATACGCTCACCGTCTTGAGCATCTGCGCGAGCCGCGTGAAGTTGAACCGGGTCTTCGCAACCCGGCTGAGTCCACAACTCATGAACTCCAAGGGCTCGCGCCAGCATCGAGGCCGCTTCAGCGAGGGTGTCCCACCCATCCTCGAACCGAGCCTCGGGAATCCTTACGGCGCCGTGCCCGGTCCCCAGCACCAGCACCTCTTGGCGCTCGTTGAAGACGATCGGGCTCGCCGTCACGATCGGGCACGTACCCCGGTGGTGGCAGGCCCCCGCCTTCGCGTGCTGGGAGAGCGTCTGCCACAACGGGGCGAGCGTCAAGGATTCCCCGGGGCGACGGTGCATGTAGTCGCTGACCGCGCGCGCCACGGCGGCCGTCCCGATCACTGGTGCCCTCCCGCCGAACGGTTCAGCCACTGCTGAGCACGCCGCATCTCCAGGACGGTAGGAACCCGGTAGGTGCCCCTGGGCCCTCCACTGCCTGGAGCTACCGTCGGCGCTTCCCTCGGCTCTTGACCCTCGCCGAGCCTCCGGTCGGTGTACTGGGCAACGTGCCGCCGCAGAACGCGGCCCAGCGCCCGCATGCGCGTCCACGTACGCCAGGCAACGTCATCCCCGGCGAGTACTTCCTCCAGGAGCGGGAGGATCTCCTGGCGCTGCGCGTCGGCCTCCTCCCGGTCCTCGGGAAGACCGGCCTCAAAGAAGCAGCGGATCTGCTCCACCAGAAGCACGACCTGCACTTGCATCGCGGGGAGTGTGGTGGTCCCGAGCTGGAGACGCAGCGTCTCGTCAGCGAGGGTGATCGCGGCTGCGGGATTCAGAGCTGGCGCCTGTTGGGCTTCGTTCGGGGGGTGCGACATAGCTGCTCCTGGCTTCTCCTGTGTCCCGGCGATCCGTTGCCTTCCTTCGGCCCTCCCAACATGCCGCCAGTAGCCCTACGATCACTAGGAGTTGAGTATCGGGCGGCGATCGGGATATCCGGCATATGACAAAGACGAGGGATGTAGACCCAAGCCAGGGGCTGGAGCAGTACATCGGCAGGATGGTTCAGGACGCCCGCCTGAGGCGGCAGCAGGAGGCCAAGGAGAAGGGTGACTTCAACGATGCACCCTGGAGCCAGGCATTCGTCGCCAAGCGCACGTACACGTCGCAGAGCCGGATCTCCGAGGTCGAGACGGGCGAGGTCCCGCCCGACACCGACCTGGCGCAGAAGCTCGAAGGAACCCTGGGCCTCGACCCTGATTCCCTCGTCAACCTGGTTCGCATCCTGAACCAGGAGAACGTCAACGACTACGCCAGGCCCTACATCCGTCGCCTCCCCGAGGCAACGATGCTCTACGACTTCGGCCTGATAGTCCCTGGCCTTCTCCAGACACCCGGGTACGCCCGAGCCCTGGTACTGGCCGGACAAGCCGGCGATCCCCGGCGCATCCAGCACATCGTGGATCAGCGCATGGAACGCGCTCGCCGCGTGCTGAGCGGAGAGCATCAGCCGTGGCTGACGGCGATCATCTACGAGGCCGTACTTCACTGCGACATGGGGGAACCCGAGGTCGCCCGCGAGCAGCTCGAGCACCTGCTGAAGGCGCAGGAACAGCCGAACATCAGCGTTCGGGTTCTGCCGTTCACGGCCGCCATCGTCAGCGGATCGTTCACCCTCCTCACCCTCAACAGCGGCCGGCGGGCCACGTACACAGAAGGCTTCGGAACGGGTAGCTACTCTGAGGAAACAGCGACGGTCATGCAGTACCAGCGGGTCTATGATCGCCTTGCCGAGGAGGCGTTGAGCGCCCGTGACTCCACCGGCCGAATCCACGAAGTACTGAAGAGGTTCAAGTGAGCGAGCAGCCGACCTACCGCAAGTCCTCCTACAGCGGCTCCAGCAACGACGCGTGCGTGGAGGTCGCGGACAACCTGCCTCAGGTCATGGTCCGCGACTCCAAGCACAAGGACGAGATCGGTCCGGAGCTGAACGCCTCCCGGCCGGCCTGGACGGCCTTCATCAGCTCGATGAAGTAACGCCAAGAGCGCCCCGACGGCCCCCTCTGCGCGAGCGGGCTTTCTGCCGCGCCCGACAAGCGTACGGGAGCCCCACACCATGAAGGTGTCGGTGTGTCTCCTCTAGCTCCGGAAGTGCAGTGCAAGCTCCACTCATGAGGGCAAGCGGCGCATGGAGACGGGCTACGGGGCCGCCCACGAAGCCCCCATGGCCACACCGCCGGTGGTGCGCACCCCGCCTGCTCAGCGTTGAGCCTCTTGCAGCCTCGCTACCGCGTCCGACTAGTCGAAGGCCCCCTACGTACAGGGCTCGGCCACGTCAACGGTCAGACTGAGGAGCCCTTCTCCAGATCATCCATGCCCGTGCCTGCGCGGCCGGGCCGTTGGCAGGCGCGGCTTCCAACAGTGACCCGGCGCCGTCGCCGAGTACGCCAACTAGAGCTCGCTTTGGCCGAGACTTTGCTCCTCGACCCACGCCAGGTGAAGGCCCTCCGTGTCACTCAGTACCCCAACTTCGAAGCCCGAGTGCCCATCCAACGTCAACGCGACCGCCACCTGCGACCAGTAACACACCAACATCCGCCCCACCCACGGATCCGAGAAGGCAGCGCCTCGGCACTTTGCCATCCAGAGCGGGCTACCTCAGAACGACTGTCCCTTCCAGCGAAGGGAGCCAGGTAAGCCGTACGGAGAACAAGCCACCCGACAAATCCCGAACCACTCCTACGTCATTTGTCTAGGTGCGCTCGCTACCCTGACGCGCCCTCCCGGTTACACCGCCGCGGTCTCGCACGCACCCCCACCAATGTCAGTGCAGCGTGGCAGGATCGACCATCAGCGTGCCCGTGCACCCTTCTTCGTACAAGGTGGCACCCCCAGGAGGAGCTTCGTGTCCAGCCCGAACACTGCACCCCAGGAGAATGGAAACCTAGGTGAGAAATTCCTCGGCTTTCTCGCAGCAATCATTATCGTCATCACCGCGATCCTCGAAGGATCGCTCATGGTCCCCCGCATTGGCAAGTTCGGAACCGGAACAATTGACGTCGTATCCCTGAACGGGCAATGCGTCTTCCTCGTCATCGCATGGCTGGGACTACTTGCCCACGAGTTTATTTACCGCCACGAGGAATACTGGCGGAAGAAGACACGCAAATGGGCATGGGGTATTCAAATCTTCACTCTCGCCCTGTGCGCAGGAGTAAATTGGGAGAGCGGTCCCTGGGCCCCCCTGGTTGCACTCTTTCTCGTCATTATGACCATGATCATCTGGGATGCCTACCTGAAGGTCCTGGCCCTGCACCCTGAGGACCAACAGATCCTAGACCGGATCATCGAGCAGGATCGCCAGCACAAACGGGAGCGATGGGAGCACGAACAGCGACGCCAACGAGCAAGCCGCCTAGCAAAGGCCGCCGCTCTCTACGGCAACGACCTGCAAATCAATCCGGACGATCTGGATAACCCAATGCCATCCGACCTCTCATGGAAAATCCCAGCACGAAAGCATCCCCCACTGGTCTACTTCATTCGAAACGGAAATCGCGTCAAGATCGGCACGACTACTGGACTGCGTCGCCGAATTAGCGACCTGGCATTGCGACAGGAAAACGTACTTCTACTCAAGCCTGGCGGCCGGAATCTAGAGAAGGAGCTGCATCAGAGATTCGCAAGACTCCGTGATGGCAACACGGAATGGTTTCGCCTCAACGGAGAGCTACGTGAGTACGTGATGGTGCAAATTACCGAAGCATTGAAAGAAGGCGAGCGAAACTCTCTCGATCGACTCAATGACAAATAGGATTCCTTGAAGTCTTCGTGAGCACACCCCCCAATGCGCGCGAGATACGCGATTGCACGGTTGGCCCTACCTCGCTAGCACTCGGAGGTTCGCAGGGTGGACGCTGGCGCCACCCCCAAGGAATTCGCGGAGACCACGCCAGCGCCCTCCATCGTTATCTCTAGGGTGGTCCGGAGGTCCCCCTCGACGGCTGGGTGTATGCGCACCGAATGCCCCTACCTGAAACGGTCGTCAACGCCTCACCGGAAACGCTCAGGGGCCAGCAAGCGAGCTTCGACCACTAACCATCCAGACGAATGTCAGGCCACAGCCAGACACACACTGAAGAGGCATAGCCCGTATACGGCGATGGCAAGGTGAAGAATCACCCACAGGCGATGAAGGCGAATGCGATGCAGTCGAGGAAAGCGACGATAGTGATCGTTTCTCGCACGCATCAGTCCTTCATTGGAGCCCAGCACACCCAACTCCACCAGGTCCTTAGTCAAAGCCCGCGCTTGAGAAAGGTGATAGGAGGCCCGTTCGAAGTACTTGGAGACCGCCAACGCCCCATACCCTCCGGCCATCGCCACGAAAATACACAGGGGCATGACGTACGTCGAAAACTTCTGCTGGACAATGAGAGCGCTCAAGGCAGCCGTGATGACGAGAAGGAGATTGGTCAACGTCGAACGTTGCGTCTCACACTGTCGTAGCTGCTCCCGGTGCTCCTTCCAGTAGGCGCGTATCGCCTCTTCTGACACTTCAGCCATGAAATGACCCCCACATAATCCCAGACACTCGCCGGTCATCCGGTTCGCTTCCCTGAACCCCTAGCAGTGGAGACACCGTAGCGTGAAAATCTTCATCAGCAGCGTCCGCAAGGGACTGGAAGAGGAGCGCGACGCGCTTCCTGGCATCATTCGCGCGATAGGGCACACCCCGGTCCTGTTCGAGGACTTCTCCGCGCAGACCACACCCAGCCGACAGGCGTGTCTGGCAGCTCTCGATTCAGCGGATGTCTGCATCTTCCTGCTCGGACCGTCCTACGGACACGTATTCTCCGAGACAGGACAATCAGCAACACACGATGAGTGGGTGGTAGCCAAGACGGCAGGCAAGCCGCGCTGGGTCTATCGCAAGCTAGGGGTCACGTTCGAGGACACCCAGCAGAAATTCGCCCGAACCGTAGAGGCTTACGCCACGGGCGTGTTCCGTGACTCGTTCCACGACACCGCCGAGCTGATGACCAAAGTAGTGGGCAAGATCAAGGAACTAGAATCAGACCGGTCTCCGCTGTCCTTCGCACCCCTGCCGCAGCCCGTACCTCTGCGTTGGAGCCTCGACCAGGTCAGTGTCGCAGGCAGCGCCAACCTCCCCCTGCTGGAACTGCACGTCTTCCCGGTGGGGTTCGCCGGCTACTCGGCAAGGGCGCTGGAGGAGGTGGGCGACTCGCTGGCGGACCGCATACGTCGGAGCGGGGCAGTCAAGAACGACGTTGCCCTGATGTCATCCGGCTCCCAAGAGCATGTAAGCGTCAGCATCCCCCTCAGCAAGCCCCGTACGTGGGATTCCCCTCGGCCTGGGGAGCTGATCGAAGTTCGCTTGCACAAGTCTGGCCAAGTCTCCCTGCGGGCCACGCTCCCCCGAGACGGCCTGGGCTCCATCCTCGACCAGGACTCGCTGCCCCAGCAAGTAACCTCTCTGCTGAGGTTCAATGGCGCATTGGACCTAATCCAGCATGAACGCATCATCGTGGCGATCGGTGTGTCAGACCCTAATCTGACCCAAGTCGACAGATTTAACCCACATCAATCACGTACGCGCGCGGAACTAAGCGCCTACTCTCGTTCTTTCACGCTGCAGACCGAGCCGGATGAGTCCACCAGCTTGGCCGCGCTGGACACGGGTGCCGAGGAAGTCGCTGGCATCCTGTCGCGAGCCCTGATCAAACGGCACCCCTCACTCTCCCGATAGTCCATCTCTTTCGACTATGACAGGCGACCACAGCGGGCTCGTAAAACTCCTCAACCGCCGCGTACCAGTCCGCACACAGTCCGCAGGACACCCCGTCAGGACCGTCGTACCCCATCGCCAGCCATCAGTAAAAGACCAGGTCAGCGGCCTGCAGGGAAGATCCATGCAGGCCACCGACCCGGCCCATTACTAGGAGACCAAGAAGGCCTGATCTCCGGTTGGGCCGTCCGACCCGCGACACCGCGGGTCGCGTTGCCCGTACCTGACCGCACCCGGACCGCGGGGCGCCGAACGGCGTCCGTCGCGGGCCGGGTGCGGTCTTGTTTCTCCCCGCCACGGATACGCGTGGACGTGCCGCGGGTCGCACCCTCCTAGAAGAGGACAGTCGAGGTGCCGTGCGTGAGGTTCTCGAGGATCGCGCGCAGCCACGGGCCGCGTGCGGCCGGCAGCCGGACCAGGGTGTGCTCGAACGTTCCCCGGTCGGCGCGGAACAGCTGGTTGGGAAGCATGGGGAGCGGGTCGTCGCGGAGTACGTCCCAGGGTATGCGGCCCGACGCGGGAACCGGCAGGAACGGCTGGGGCGAGACCAGCCACAGCCACACGCCCAGGGGCAGGGGCACCAGATACGCCGAGGCGGCCGGGCCCTCAGGAGTCCAGGTCAACCCGGTCTGCGGGTGGATGGGTACGAGGAGGATGCCGGCATCCACGTCGGCGGAAGGCCGTCCCGGTCCGGCCAGGACGGCGCGCCGCTTCGGGGTGCCCGCGGGCAGCAGGGTGTCGAGCGCGCGCTGGAACACGTCCGCGGCGGCACCGTCGGGGACCGTCACCGGCTGCCCCCGGGAGGCCACCAGCAGGTGGGCGAGCGCATGGCCGGCTGCCGCCTCCCACCGCGGGCTCCACGACCAGTAGTGGCTCGGCCCCAACGGCCCTCCCCACGTGGCGATCGGCTCGAACAGGGGTATCTCCTCCCCCTGCTCCGCCAGTTCCGCCCAGGAGAGGGGCGCAGCGCGGGTTCCGTCGACGGGGATGCGGTGCACGGCGTCCGAGCCGAGACGTACCGCCTGCCAGAGCGAGCAGTCGTCGACCCTGGTCGCCACGGGGAGATCACATGTCTCGCAGGCCATGTTGGGTCCGTCTGCTCCATCGAGGCCGCAGCACGCGCCACCGCGCCGCTCAGGGATCAGCCGGGTGCCACGGATATCACCGGGCGCGATGACACTCGCCCCGGGCGTGCCGTCGGACAGGGCGCGGACCGGCGCGCAGATGCCGCGTGCCTCCGCCTCGCCCGGACCGGTCTCGTCCCGCATCCGCCACGGCCCGCCCCAGGGGTCAGGGTCCACGGCAAACGTCCCTGCCTGCATGAGCACCGGGAGCTGTGCCCCGTTCCCGTACTTCTGACGGGCGTGGACCGGCAATGCGACCTGGGACAACGGGGCGGTCAGCTCGGAACCGCATCCCGCACACGCGAATACGAACAAGCGTCCTCCACCTGGGAAACAGACGCATTTTCGCAGCTCGCCGACGGCCGGCCAACCTGATTACGCGGGCATGGTCCCGGCCACCCCCAATGCCGCACTCCTGCCGCAACGGCTCACCGCTTCGAGTGCCCGGCCCACCCGTTTCGTTCCTCCGCCGGGACGCGTCGCGGGGAGCCGGCGCACGGATCCGACCACGCTCTGCCGGGTCGCGGACGACCGGAGACGCGGGGCCGTGAGGGCCCCGCGTCTCCGGTCGGCGGTCGTCTGCGTACAGTGCGCGCTCCGCACCGTCACCCCTGGTCCGCGCCGCCCCTCGCGCCGCGGGGGCGGAGGAACGCCCCGGCCAGCAGAGCTCCCGCCAGGACGAGGGCGGAGTTGACCAGGATCGCGAGCGACACCCCGGACAGGACGGTCTGCGGGTCGCCGTCGCCGAGGCCGGACATCCGGGCCGTGGCGATGGCGCTCATGATCGGGATGCCCATGGTGATGCCGACCTGCTGGGTCATCGTGGCGAGGCCGGTGGCCAGGCCCTGTTCGTCGTCGGGGAGGCCGGAGGTGGCGGTGACCATGAAGCCGACGATCATCAGCATGTTGCCGATCCCGCCGATGAACGTGGCGGCCAGCAGGAGCCAGATCCAGGCGCCGGAGGTGCCGAGCGCCACCAGGGAGAGCGTGGCGACGGCCTGGATGATGCCACCGGTCACGATGGTCGTCCGGTTGCCGAAGCGGCCGACGGCGCGGCCGCCGAGCGTGCCGCCGATCACCGTGCCGATGCCCAGGACACCGAAGGCGAGGCCCGTCGCCAGCGGCGAGTAGCCGAGGACTTCCTGGAGGTAGAGCGTCAGCAGGAAGACCAGCGAGGTCTCGGTGACGAAGGCGATCAGACCGGTGGCGTTGCCCCAGATGACGCTGCGGCGCTTGAGGATGCGTACGGGGACGAGCGGTGCGGCGGACCTCTTCTCGACGAACCAGAAGGCGATGAGCAGCGCGGCGCCGGCGAGCAGGGCGGTCAGGGTGGTGGGCGCGGTCCAGCCGGTCGCGCCGGCCTGGGTCAGCCCGTAGACCAGGAGCAGCAGTCCACCGGTGACGGTCGCGGCTCCGGGGATGTCGAGCCGGGGGCGGCCCGCCGGGCGGGAGTCGGTGATGACGGACGGGGCGAGGGCGACGACGAGGGCCGCGACGGGGACGTTGACGAAGAAGGCCCAGCGCCAGGAGAGCAGGTCGGTGAGGAGTCCGCCGAGGATCGCGCCGGCGGTGAAGCCCGCGGACATCAGGGCGCCGTTGAGGCCGAGGGCGCGTTCGCGCAGCGGACCCTCCTTGAACGCGGTGGTCAGCAGGGCGAGTCCGGCCGGGGTGACGGCCGCCGTGGCGAGGCCCTGGAGGACCCGGGCGGTGAGGAGGACCTCGGGCGAGGTCGCCAGTCCGCCGAGCGCCGAGGAGAGGCCGAGCACGGCCATGCCGCCCACGAAGAGGCGCTTGCGGCCCACGAGGTCGGCGATGCGGCCGAACAGGAGGGTGAATCCGGCGGCGGCCAGGGCGAAGGAGGTGGCGATCCACTGAAGGTTCGGGAGCGAGAAGCCGAGTCCTTCGCCGACGACGGGCAGGGCGACGTTCAGGATCGAGAAGTCCACGGCGATCATGAACTGGGCGCCGAGAAGGAGGGTGAGGACGAGCTTCTGCCGCCCGGTCATGCGGGGAGTCGCCGGCGGGGCCACGGCGGGAGCGGTCGCGCCGCGTTGCTGGATCTGGCTGGGTGCGGACATGGTCGTCCTTCCTCGGACGGGAGTTTTAACGGGTCTGTGGTTCCGTTAAGATGGGATGACCGTAGCAGAGGAACGGCCATTAATGGAACTGGAGACCCGTTATGACATCCGAGAGTGCGGAGAACGTGGAGCCCGGCACGGTCCGGCCCGGCGGGCGTACCGCCCGGGTCCGTGAATCCGTCCTGCTCGCGGCAGGTGACGCGCTGGCGGAGCACGGCTTCGACCGGCTCGACCTCGCCGATGTCGCACGCCGCGCGGAGGTGGGCAAGACGACCGTCTACCGGCGCTGGTCCACCACGACCGGTCTGATCGCGGACCTGCTCGACGACATGGCCGAACAGTCCTCACCGCGGACCCGGACCGGCTCACTGGCCGAGGACCTCAGGGCCAACGCCCGGCTCGTGCTGTCGACGCTCACCGATCCACGCCAGGGCGCCCTGTTCCGGTCCGTGATCGCCGCGGCGACCTGCGACGCGCGAACGGCGCAGGCCCTGCACCGGTTCTACGCGGTCCGCATCAAGGAGTGGGCAGGGTGCGTCACCGAGGCCGTCGAGCGCGGCGAGCTTCCCGCCGGCACCGACCCGGACGAGGTGATCCGCGCCGTGTCGGCCCCTCTCTACTACCGCCTGCTGGCCAGCGGCGACCCGATCGACGAGGCCGCCGCCGACCGCGCAGCCGAGGCCGCGGTCGTGGCGGCGAAGGCGGGTACGTTCGTGAGGTGAGTGCGGTACGCACGTGAGTGGGTGCGGCGCGGTACGTACGGGGCGGTGAGTGCGGTACGTACGTGAGTGGGTGCGGCGCGGTACGTACGGGGCGGTGAGCGCGGCGCGGTACGTGAGGTGTGGGTACGTACGTGAGGTGTGTGCGGTCAGTTCGCCCGCAAACGGGCCGCCCAGGGGTGGCCGGCGCCCTCGGCCAGGGTGATCGTCTCCGTCAGCCAGGCGCGCCCGTCCTCACCGAGAACGGGCAGGGCGGCCTCGAAGTCCTGCTCGTCCTTGGGCCGCCGGGACCTGGCCTTGTAGAGGAGCTGGACCTCCGGCGCGAGGTAGGGCACGCCGTCGTCCCAGACCCTGCCGAGCCGCTCCAGCGGGAGGCGGATCCGTGGGTCGCGGCGGAACACCCAGTCACCGTCCTCCGCGTCGTCGAGCATGAACTGCACCCGCCACGGTTCGCCCGGGCCCGGCCGGCACCAGATGTCGTGGACCTGCGGCGGGAGGATCTCACCGGGGAGCCAGGGGCGCAGGGTGCCGGGCGGATCGGCGGCCCACCACTGCCCGTCCGGCAGGACCCGCTGGACGGCGAGCTGGTCGCGGCGCAGCAGCAGTACGTCGATGTCACCGTGGTCCCGGAAGGCGCGGCCCACCGCCAGTTCGACCGCGTACCCGCCCGCGATCCACCACGGCGTACGCAGCGGGGCGAGCAGGTGTACGGCGTCGGCGAGTGACATCGGCTCCCAGGGGCCCCAGGGTGTTTCCGTGCGCATCGGGTTCCCGTCGGATCGTCGGCCCGGCCGCTCAGTTGCCGGTGAGGAGGTGGCGGTAGCTCTCCGGGTGCTCGCGGAGGTACGTGGCCAGGTTCATGGGCGGCCGGCCCGTGAGAGTGGCCACGGCATCGGAGACGGTGGCCATCTCCCCGGCCGCGATGGCTTCGTACGAGGTCACCCAGCCGGCCACCTCCCAGTCCGGTGCCCCGTAGCCGGACCGTGAGGCGTAGGCCTCCTCCCGGGTCTCCGGCACATAGGTGACGGTCCGTCCGGTGACCCGGCCCAGCTCCTCGGCGGCCTCGGCGAGAGTGAACGCCTCGGGCCCGGTGAGGTCGTACGTCACCCCGTCGTGCGTCGGGCCCGTGGGGTCGGTGCCGGACAGGAGGACGGCGGTCGCCGCGTCGGCGATGTCCTCGTGGGCCACCGCGGCGACCCTGCCGTCGCCGGCCGGTCCGCGCAGCACGCCGTCGCTGCCGGTCATCGCCGGGAGGCCGGCCAGATACCAGCTGTCGCGCAGGAAGGTGTGCCGGACGCCGGAGACCCGGATATGCGCCTCGGTGTCCCAGTGGTCCCGGGCGAAGGTGAACGTCGCGTCCGGTGCGGCGCCGAGGAAGGAGACGTACACGATCCGTTCGACGCCTGCCGCGACCGCCGCGTCCACGGCCGTGGTGTGCTCGTGCACGCGGTCCGGGCTCTCGTGCGCCGAGACGAGGAACAGGGTGTGTGCTCCGGCCAGGGCGCGGCGCATGGCCTCGCCGTCCCCGTACGGGGCGGGCGGCGCGGTGTCGGCGCCGGGCAGTTCGGGCAGCCGGGACGGGTCGCGGCCGAGGAGCCGTACGGGGACGCCCGCCCGGGTCAGCCGCTTCGCGACCCGGCCGCCGAGTGCGCCGCTCGCTCCGGTGACGGCGGTGAGGGGGCCGTTCGTGACGCCTTCGGAATCCTGCGTGGGGTCTGTGGGGCTCATGAGGGGTTGCCTTTCTTGTACGGCCAGGGGCGCACCTCCACGACCGCCTCGACCGGAACCGGTCCGTAGATGTGCGGGAACTCCTCGCCACCGGGGTCGAGCGACTCGTACCGCACGGGCACGGGGAGCCGTTCGGTGTCGATGACGAGCACCACCAGGTCCTGGTCACCGGCTCCGGCCCGGCTCCCGGCGCCGTACAGCAGCTCGGCCACGGCGGCGAGCTGGTGGGGCAGCGAACAGTGGATGAAGCCCTCTTCGTGCAGGGTGCGGCCGCGGGTGGACATCTCGTACGTCCCGGTCCCGCGGGCCGCCTCCCACAACGGGCGTTCGGTCAGGTGCAGCAGTTCGGCCATGGGCCCAAACTAGCCGCGCCGGCGCGTCCTTCGGGCGATGAGCGTGGCCGCCGAACCGGCGACGAGCAGGGCGGCCGCGATTCCGCCGATCACCCACTCACCGCCGCGCGCACCCGTGTCCGGAAGCTGTCCGCCGTGATGGGGCGGCCCGGGCCGCCCGCTGTCCGTCGGGGTGGGCTGCGGGGCCGGCGTCGACTCCGAGGGGGACGGCCCGGGGCTGTCGGATGGCGTGGGCGTCGGCGTGGGTGTGGGCGAGTCCGTCGGCGTGGGTGTGGGCGAGTCCGTCGGGGTCGGTGACGGCGACGGCTCCTCCCCGCAGTCCGGCAGATCACCGTCGAACGGGTAGGCGTGCAGTTCCTGGCCGCCCGACTCCCCTTCCGACGTGTGGGTCAGCGAACCGGCGCTGTAGAAGCGGCCGTTGGTGCCGCTGATCGCGACCGTAGCCAGGCTGGACTGCTGGCCGATCAGTACGCTGCCCTGGAACTGACCGGTGCCCTTCAGCCCGATCGTGGTGGCGTCCGGGAAGTTCCACATCAGGTGCTCGCGGAGTCCGGACTGCGGCAGCGAGCCCATGTAGGTGCTGATGTTGCGGGTGGTGCCGTAGACGTTGACCAGCACGGTCGCGCCGTCCGGAACGGCACGGAAGACGATGCCCTCCTGACCGCCCGCCTCCGTCATCAGGTCGGCGTCCACCGCGAAGACCTGGAGGGCGGAGGTGCCGTCGCCGGTGAAGTAGGTCTCGTCCCCGTCCTTCTGCACCGTTCCGTTGGCCGGGCGCCGGTGGTCCTCGTTGTCGTCGTACGCGTAGCAGTGGCTGGCCGCCGTCAGCTGGTCGCGCAGCGCGGTGTACGGATCGGTGGCGTCGGGGTCGAGGACCGGGTCGGGGATCACCGTCCCGCTGAGGTCCTGGGCGTGGCGCACCACGCCATGGTTGGCGCCTTCCTCGGCCAGGAGGCGCTGCTCGCTCGCGACGCTCAGATCGCCGCCGACCGTCAGGTAGTCGGAGCCGTCGGGCGGCGGCACCCGCGAGCCACCGCCCGCGACGCCGACGTTGTAGATCTGTGAGACGCCCGCCCGTTTGTTCATGTCGAACTGCCCAAGGGTGACGATCTTGCCCTCGGCCTCCGCTGCGGCTTGCCTGACCAGGTAGTCGCCGCCGACGAAGATGTTGATGTTGCTGTCGTGATGGATGACCGGATCATTGTTCGGGTCCGGCCAGATGGGAGGGCAGTCGCCCCCCAGGCACGGGCCGAGTCCGCCGGGCAGCGGATCGGCGGCGGCGGCGGGAGCGAAAGCCCCCACCATGACCGCCGCCGCTGCCACCGTCACCGCCGCGCGGTGGTTTTTACCGCTTCTACGCTTTTTGGTTCCCATATAGCGCAATATGCAGCTTATGGGGCACTTAGGCGGCTTGCCACGCCGGGCAGTCGCCTTCGTCCGCCGACTGCCCTCGGGCTGCTGCCGCCGTCGCGGTGGCTGCCGCCGTCAGCCTGCCAGCAGCTTCGCCTCGGTCACCGGGTCGACGCCCTTCAGCGGACGGTCGGCGCGCTGCGGCGCCGTACCGCCGATGGCACACAGCCAGGCCCAGGTGTCGGCGACCGTCTCCTCGACCGGCCTGCAGTGCAGGCCGGTTGCGTACGCCCTGCTGACATCGCCCTGGTGGAGGGTGTCGTACAGCTCCCCCGGCGGCAGCCAGACCGGCAGGTCCGTCCAGGGCTCGACGCCCGCCGCGAGAATCCGCTCGGCATCGGTCCAGCGCAGCTCGGCGTCGGAACCGGTGGTCCGCACACATGCGTTCAGCAGCCCGCCCATCGTCGTGTGGCCGGAACGGCTGACCAGGTTGTACGGGCCGTGCAGGCCCTTCCCGGAGGCGTCCAGCAGCCATTCCGCGAGGTCGCGGACGTCGATGTACTGCAGGTCCAGGTCCGGTGTGCCGGGCGCGAGCACGGGGCCGCCGCGGGCTATCCGCGTCAGCCACCACGGCAGCCTGCCGACGTTCTCCCAGGGGCCGATGATCAGCCCCGCGCGGGCCATCAGCGCCCGGTCCCCGAAGGCGTCCTGCACGGCCAGTTCACCGCCCAGCTTGGCCTGCGCGTACGGGACGTCGCCGTCGGCGTCCGGCGAGGCGCCCTCCACGAGCGGACCGTCCTCGGGCAGGCCCGCCGGTGCCGGGTAGTCGTACACCGACCGGCTGGAGACGTACGCGTAGTGCGCGGCGCGGCCGGACAGCAGCCGGGCCGCGTCCCGTACGGCCGAGGGCGCACCGCTCCAGGTGTCGACGACCAGGTCCCAGGTGTACGTCCCGTCGCCCGGCTCGGCGACCCCGGCGAGCGCCGCGAGGCCGTTCTCCTCGGTGCGGTCGCCGAGCAGTTCGGCGACGCCGGGCGGCGGTGCGTGGCGTCCGCGATGGAACACCGTGATCTCCCAGCCGCGCGCGAGCGCGGCCTCCGTGACGGCCCTGCCGACAAATTCCGTACCACCCAGGATCAGAAGCCTCATGCCCCGACTCTGCCCGCCCGCGCCCCGGTCCGGAACGGTCCTCGCTCTCGGCGGAATCGCTGTCGGCTGAATCGCTGCGGGGTGGATCGGTTGTCGTTGGAATCGCTGCCGGGTGACCGCTTGTCAGCGCAATCACTGCCGGATGATCGTGTGCCGGTGGAATCGCTGCCGGGTGACCGCTTGTCAGCGCAATCGCTGCCGGGTGACCGCGCGGCCCGTCGCAGCCTCGCGCAGCCGGTCGCAGCCCGCCGGGCCCCGCGCTCAGGAGAGGGCGAGCGGGCTGCGGTGGCGCAGCAGCCACTGGTGATAGCCGGCCGCCCGCCGGGCCGCCTCCCGGTACGCGGCCTCCAGTTCCCCGTACACCACCGTCATGTCGGCGCCCGGCCGGGAGACCAGCAGCAGCCGGACGGCGAGCGGGTCGTCGCGCAGCGGGCGGATCGCCATGTCGTCGCGCGGGCCCGACGTGGGCTGGCACGGCGCCACCGCCTCGCCGAGGACGACGAGCGACGCGGCGGTGAGGTAGTCGCCGTGCAGCACGGTCGGTGCGACGCCGGCGGCACCGAACACCCGCCGCAGGCCGTCCCACTCGCCGTCCACCGTGGGGTCGACCATCCACCGGTCGGCGGCCAGGTCGGCCAGGTCGACGACGGGCAGGGCGGCCGCCGGATGGTCGCGGGCCATGGAGATGAACTGCGGTTCGCGGTCCAGCAGGACACGCTGTTCCAGCCCCTCCGGAACGGACAGCGGGCAGCCCTCGACCTCGTGCACGAAGGCGACGTCGAGCCGGCCCGCCCCGACCGCGCGCAGCAGTGCGCGGGCCGACACGTCGACCCTCAGCGAGATGTCCGTACCGGGCAGCTGGATCCGCAGTCTGCGCAGCCACCCGCCGATGACCCGGCTGGCGGTGCAGCCGATCCGCAGCCGCTGCCCGCCGGCGCGGGCGGCGTCCGCCTCCGCCTTCGCCTCGGTGACCAGCGCGCTCATGCCGTCGACGAGGGGGCGGGCACGTCCGATGACGGCGCGGCCGAGCAGGGTGGGGCGGCAGCCGGTGCGTTCGCGGCTGAACAGTTCGGCGCCCAGCGTGTTCTCGATCCGGCGCAGCTGGGTGGTGAGCGAGGGCTGGCTGACGCCCAGTCTGCGGGCCGCCCGGTGCAGGCTGCCGGTGTCGGCTATGGCGCACAGCGCCCTGAGGTGCCTCACCTCAAGCTCCATGCTGCCGAGGGTAGGGCGGCGGAGTCGCACCGCACCAGACGCCGGAACGTCATCAAACCGCTTCAATTCACCGGGTGTTGGTCCGACCAACACCGGGTGTGCGTCCGTTGGGCCCTGCCGGGCGATAGGGCGGCGCTATCACCGGTTGGCATCATCCGCGCGGAGCCGCGTTCCCCGACACTCACTGCGTACCACCCCCGTCCGTGTCCGCTGACCGGACGGGGTCCCCCTGGCAGGTAACCGGCAGGAGAACCCCCCATGAGACACCCCAGGACCATCATGTCGGCTGTGGCCGGCCTCGGCTTCGGCCTCGCCGCAGCGCTGGGCACCGCTCCGGCGATCGCGTCCGCCGCCCCGGCGCCCGTCGCTCCCCCCGCATCCGCCTCCGCCGTCCACGCGGCGTACACCTCCCACTCCGGATCGCACGAGAGCGCCGCCGCCAACAAGGCGTTCTTCGAGGCGGTGGCGAAGTCGGTGGCCGAGAAGCGGGCCGCCCACCCGGGCGCCCAGGCCGTCACCATCGTCTACAGCACCGCGAACGCGCCGAGCTTCCGTTCGGAGATATCCAGCAGCGCGCAGATCTGGAACAGCTCCGTCTCCAACGTCCGGTTGCAGGAGGGCTCGAACGCCGACTTCTCGTACTACGAAGGCAACGACCCGAGTGGCTCGTACGCGAGCACGGACGGCCACGGGAACGGGTACATCTTCCTCGACTACGCGCAGAACCAGCAGTACGACTCCACCCGCGTGACGACCCATGAGACCGGCCACGTCCTCGGCCTGCCGGACCACTACTCGGGCCCGTGCAGCGAGCTGATGTCGGGCGGGGGGCCCGGCCCGTCGTGCACCAACCCGTATCCGGACTCCAATGAGCGCGGCCAGGTGAACTACCTCTGGCAGAACGGCTTCGCGGCCGCGCTCGCCCGCAGCGGTTCCTGACCTCGCCGCTTCACGGAAGCGCGCCGCTTCGCGCACACGATCCGGGGGCCACCTCGCAGGACGGGGTGGCCCTCGGCCGGTGTCGGATGCGCCCCGGCCCGTGGCGGAGGCGCCGCGGCCCGTAGCGGAGGCGCCCCGGCCGGTGGCGGAGGCGCCGCGGCCGTCATCCGGCCGATAGTTCGCTACGGACCAGGGCCAGCAGTTCGTCCTCCGTCATGCCGAGCTCACGCGCCTCGCCGACCATCTCGCGCACCCGCTCCAGCAGCCTGGCGCGGTGCGGGGAGGCGCCGTCCGCGACGACCGCGCCCCGGCCGCGCCGCAGTTCGATCAGACCTTCCTCGCGCAGCCGCTGGTAGCCGCGCAGGGCCGTGTGCACATTCACGCCGAGCGATTCGGCGAGCGCCCGGGCGGCGGGCAGGCGCTCGCCGGGGGCAACGGCCCCGTCGGCGACGGCACGGCGCACACAGGCCGCGATCTGGTCGCCGAGCGGCACGGTGGAGGTGGGGTCGACCCTGAAGAGCATGGTCAGTGTTCCGTTCGGCGCTGGTCGATCAGGGTGTTCAGGAGCGCGGCAGCCGTCGCCGAGTCGTCGACCGTGACCGCGAAGTCCCGGCCGTCGGCCAACCGTGCCACGATCCCCTCACCGGAACGAATCATGATGCCGGTGCGCCCCGGCCGGATCCGGTAGCCCCAGCCCCCGTACTCGGTGAGCGGCTTGATGTCCCGGCTGGCCGCCGTCTCGATCCGGTCGAGCGGCACGCGGACGCGCGGCCACGGCAGCATCCCGGAGACGGTGATCCCACGCCGGTCCACGGCCACGTTCGGGCGGGCGAAGCTCAGCAGGAGCAGCCCGACCAGGAGGACCGGAACCGCGGCGCTCCAGCCCACGGCGAACAGGAGCGCGACTGCTCCGGCGCAGGTCAGCGCCACCGCGGGCAGCAGCCATCGGTTCCCGGTGCTGCGCGCCCACCCCGCGACCTCCCCGGCGGCCAGCGCGATCCGTTCCCCGCCCGCCGTCGTCCCGTCAGCCTGCCGGTCCGCCTGCCCGTCCGCCGACGGTTCCTCCGGTACGGGAAGGACTGCGGCGAGCAGCAGCCCCAGCCCGGAGGCGAGCGCGGCCACCCCCAGCGCGGCGGCCAGCTGCCACATCGGGAACGAGACGTCCTGGGCGCGGCCCTGCGCGTCCTCGGCCGCGTCCACGTTCACGAGCAGGACCACCGCCATCAGGTACCCCAGGAAGCCGGCGACTGCGTAACCGCAGGCGACGACTCTCCGGTACGCCCGGCCGTGGAACCCTCCCCGGGCGGTCATCAGGACCCACAGCACACCGGTGCCGACGAGCAGCACCGTGGTGATGACGACGTATGAGGTCCGGCCCGCGTAGTCGTCGGCCCGGCCGTTGCCCACGAAGTGGCTGGCCAGCTGGGCGGGCAGGCGGTCACGGCGCGTGGCGAAAAGGATCAGGTCGGCGGCGAGGGCCAGCAGGAACGGCATAGCGGCGAGAGCCGCGCGGCCGGTGTTCTTCCGGTTCATCAAAACCTCCATTGTTCGCATGCTAGTAGAACAATAGAGGTGCGGCAACCAACCGATGCAGGCGAGACGACCCGCCGGTGGGGCCGGAACGACGAACCGGCCCGACGGCGTCGAGCCGTCAGGCCGGTTGAGGTTGAGGGAGTGTCATGCCGTGTCTCGTGCGGGCGGCGGGTGGCCGCCCGCCGCCGCGGTCAGGCGGTTTCGAGCGGGAACGCGCCGCGGTGACCGGTGCCCGCGCCCGTGTCCGGGCGGGGCTCGAACTCACGGCAGTTCCAGACCTCCTGGACGAATCCGCTGCGCCGGTCCCACAGGTCCAGCACGTCGTCCTCGCCGGCCGCCCCCCGGTAGGCCTCCTTGGCGCCCCGGAAACAGGCGAGGCCGCCGGAGAGCCCGCGGCCGGGTGCCGGGAAGTAGTCCGAGAAGGCGCACGCGATGCACGTCCGGAGCCGGATCCCGGGCGGCAGGGAGCGCTGGATGGTGGCGAGCGCGGCACCGAAGTCGCTCTCGGCACGGTGGGACCGGAAGGCCGCGCCGCCGTAGCGCAGCTCCAGATAGAGATACGGGTCGGGCCTGCGCAGCGACAACAGGCAGCTCAGCGTGGCCTGATGGACCTCTCCGTCCGCGGTGACGGGGAACGGCAGGTCCCATTCCAGGACGCAGTCGTTGAGCACGCCGTCGGCGAGGGCGAACATCCCGCTCTCCGGCGGCATGCCCGCCACCGGGCGGAGTGCGTCAAAGCTCTCGCCCTCGAAATCGACGCCCCTGATGCGAAGCCGGAGTTGCTGCCCGTCGGTGGTGAGGATGACGGCATCGGAGCCCTGTCGGTCCCGGTACCACCCTGCCCACGACTCATCTGTCATGGGCAGGGACTGTAGCCCGTGGCTCGGACACTCCCCGTGCCGCCCTCCACTTCGCCGCCCGACCCCTGTGACCTCGGCCGATCTTCGGCCGGCCGCTGTTCCGTGCGTCGGCCTCCGTTCAGTGCGTCCGGCGGGTGACGAACTCCGCCAGGGCCAGCAGATCGCCCGCCGCCGACAGATCGGGCACGGCCCGGGACAGATGGTGCACCGCGCGTGCCATACGGTCCGCGGCGCAGACCTGGGCCCAGTCGCGGCCGCCCGCCCGGTCGACGGCGTCGGACGCACGGCTGATCTCACCGGCCGTGTTCATCGGGCCCCGGTAGAGCGCGGCGAGTTCCGCCGCCGCCGGGGTGCCCGAGGTCAGCGCGGCGACCACGGGCAGCGACTTCTTGTGGGCGGCGAGGTCGGCGCCGACCGGTTTCCCTGTCTGGGCGGGGTCGCCCCAGATGCCGATCAGGTCGTCGATGAGCTGGAAGGCGAGCCCGGCCTCCCGGCCGAAGCCGTCCATCGCTCCGACCGCACGCTCCTCCACGCCCGCGTAGAGCGCGCCCAGTGCGCAGGCGCAGCCGAGCAGCGCTCCCGTCTTCGCCGTCGCCATGGTGAGGCACTCGTCCAACGTGACCTCATCCGGCCCGCGTTCCTCGAAGGCGCAGTCCGCCTGCTGGCCCGCGCACAGCTCGATGACGCAGGTGGAGAGCCGGGCCGAGGCACGGGCCGACACCGCGCGCGCGTCCTCGGCCAGGAGCCGCTGGGCGAGGGCAAGCATGGCGTCGCCCGCGATGACGGCGTCGGGGATACCGAAGACGGTCCAGGCCGTGGCCCGGTGACGGCGGGTGCGGTCCTCGTCGATGACGTCGTCGTGCAGCAGGGTGAAGTTGTGGGCCAGTTCCACGGCGACGGCGGCCCGTACGGCATCTCTGGGATCGCCGCCCAGCGCACGGGTGGCGGCCAGGACGAGTGCGGGTCTGATCGCCTTGCCGGCGCTGCCCGCGGCGGGGCTGCCGTCGGCGTGCTCCCAGCCGAAGTGGTACATCGCCACGCGCCGGATCGATCCCGGCAGTGAGGCGACCGCGGCCCGCAGATGCGGGTCGACGAGGGTCCGGGTGTACTCCAGGAGCGCCGCGGCCTCGTTGCCCTCGGTGGCGGCGGCGTCGGTACGGGTCATGGTCAATCGGTCACCCCGGTCGTTGCCGTCCCCGGCCCCCGATGACTTTCGCCCCGGGGGCCGGGGACGTGGGTGGTTGCTGTGGGTGCGCCGGCTGCGGCCGACGGGGTCCCGGACCCGGCGGGCCCGGGACCCCGCGGACTCACCGCCAGCGGCTGACCTCGACGTTCTCCAGGACACCGAGGGCGTCCGGGACCAGAACGGCCGCGGAGTAGTAGGCCGTCACGAGGTAGGAGATGATCGCCTGCTCGTCGATCCCCATGAAACGGACCGACAGGCTGGGCTCGATCTCGTCCGGGATACCCGTCTGCTGGAGGCCGACGACGCCCTGTTCGACCTCGCCGGTCCTCATGCAGATGATCGACGTGGTGCGGGCGTCCGTGACCGGGATCTTGTTGGACGGGAAGATCGGAACCCCGCGCCAAGCCGGCACGTGGTGTCCGCCGACGTCCACGCTCTCCGGCACCAGACCGCGCTTGTTGCACTCGCGGCCGAAGGCGGCGATGGCCCGGGGGTGCGCGAGGAAGAGCTTCGATCCGCGGCGGCGCGACAGCAGTTCGTCCATGTCGTCGGGTGTGGGCGCTCCGTCGTGCGGCTGGAGCCGCTGCCCGTAGTCGCAGTTGTTGAGCAGGCCGAACTCCCGGTTGTTGATCAGCTCGTGCTCCTGGCGCTCACGGAGCGCCTCGACCGTGAGCCGCAACTGCTGCTCGGTCTGGTTCATCGGCTGGTTGTAGAGGTCGGCGACCCTGCTGTGGACCTTCAGGACGGTCTGGGCCACGCTCAGTTCGTACTCGCGGGGCGCGGACTCGTAGTCCACGTATGTGTGCGGGACGACGGCCTCGCCGACATGCCCGGCGGACAGGTCGATCTCCGCCTCGCCGTACTTGTTGGTGCGCTGGTGCGGGATGGCGAGCAGCCCGGCGAGATGGGTGCGCAGCGACTCGGCCCGCTCGGCGAGGTTGAGCACATCGGCCCGCCTCAGGGTCAGGACCGTGCACGCCGTGACGGCACGGGCCGTGTACTCCCAGAGGGCGTCGCCCTCGATCAGGGAGTGGTCTCCGAAGTAGGCGCCGTCCGCATGGACTCCGAGCACCGTCTCGTCCCCGTAGGGCCCGGTGCCGACCTTCTCGACCTTTCCGTGCGCCAGCAGGAAGACCCGGTCCGCCGCCTCGCCCGCCGTTGCCAGGAGCTGCCCGGCGGGAATGTCGCGCTGCTCGCACCGCCTGGCGAGTTCGGCGAGCACCTCCTCGTCCCCGAAGTCCCTCAGAGCCGGGAGTTCACCGAGCTCGGCGGGGATCACGGAGACCCGGTCCCCTGTCTGCACGAAGGTCACCCTGCCGTCTCCGACCGAGTAGCTCAGCCTGCGGTTCACCCGGTACGTGCCGCCCTGCACCTGGACCCACGGAAGCATCTTCAGCAGCCAACGTGAGCTGATCTCCTGCATCTGCGGAGCGGACTTGGTGGTCGTCGCGAGGTTCCGCGCGGCTGCCGTACCAAGACTCTGCTGCGGCGGCGCCTGCACGTTCTGAACCTCTTCGCCAACGGACATCTGTCGTCCTCTCGATTCATCGGCTGACCTGCGAGAAGAACCTTTCAGCATGCGGACTCGCCGCGCCATTACACAAAAGAGTGTGACTAATCGGGCTTTGGGCTGGGCACAACGCTGCGCGATGCCCGCCGGCCCAGTTAATTTGCATACGGAATGCAAATTCACCTACCGTGACTGCCATGCGGCTGACGAGATTCACCGACGTGGCACTGCGCGTGCTGATGCGTCTGGCCGTCGTGGAGAACGAGGACCCGCCGACCACCCGCGAGGTGGCGGCGACCATGCAGGTGCCGTACTCCCATGCCGCGAAGGTCGTGGCCCGCCTCCAGCACCTCGGCCTGGTCGAGGCGCGACGGGGCCGCGGGGGCGGACTCGCCCTCACCCCGGCCGGCCGCTCCGCCTCCATCGGCGAGCTCGTCCGTGAGCTCGAGGGCCCGGGCGACGTCGTCGAGTGCGAGGGCGCCACCCCGTGCCCGCTGCGGTCGGACTGCCGTCTGCGCCACGCCCTGCGTGCGGCCTCGGAGGCCTTCTACGTCTCGCTCGACCCGCTCACCGTCACCGAGCTGGTCTCCTCGCCGACCGGCCCGCTGCTGATCGGCATCAGCAGCAGACCGCCCGCGGACGCCTGAACCACCCCCCGCCGGACCCGGCCCACGGCCCGGTTCCTACACTGATTTTAAATGCGCATCTGAGATGCAAATTCTGAATCCGAGGAGTTAACGATGCTCTCCGAGCCGTCGACCGCCACCGTCCGTGCCACACTTCCCGCCGTGGGCGCGGCCATCGGGGACATCGCCGATCTCTTCTACCGCAAGCTGTTCGACGCCCACCCCGAGCTGCTGCGCGACCTGTTCAACCGCGGCAACCAGGCCTCCGGCGCCCAGCGTCAGGCGCTCGCCGGCTCCATCGCCGCGTTCGCGACCCAGCTGGTCGAGCACCCCGGGACCCGTCCCGACGTGATGCTCGACCGCATCGCGCACAAGCACGCCTCGCTCGGCGTCACGGCCGCCCAGTACGACGTCGTGCACACCCACCTGTTCGCGGCCATCGCCGAAGTGCTCGGCGACGCGGTCACCCCCGAGGTCGCAGCCGCCTGGGACGAGGTCTACTGGCTGATGGCCAACGCCCTGATCGCCATCGAGGAGCGCCTGTACGCACAGCAGGGCGTCGTCGCCGGCGACGTCTGGCGCGCGTGGGAGGTGGTCTCGCGCACCGAGGAGACCGCGGACGTCGCCACGTTCCAGCTCCGTCCGGCCGACGGCGCCCCTGCCCCCGCCTTCCGTCCCGGCCAGTACGTGTCCGTGCAGGTCGAACTCCCCGACGGCGCCCGCCAGATACGCCAGTACAGCCTCTCCTGCGCCCCGGGTTCGGCGCTCCGCTCGTTCACCGTCAAGCGGGTGCACGGCGGCGGCGCCCCCGACGGGGAGGTCTCACGGCAGTTGCACGACCACGTCCGCGCCGGTGACCGGCTCCGCGTCTCGGCCCCGTACGGCGACCTCGTACTGAAGTCCGCCGAAGCCCCGCTCCTGCTCGCCTCGGCGGGCATCGGCTGCACCCCGATGCTGTCGATGCTGGAGCACCTCGCGGACTCCGGCCACCGCGCGCCGGTGACAGTGGTGCACGGCGACCGCTCCCCCGCCGACCACGCGCTGCGCGCCGACCACGCCCTGTTCACCGCCAAACTCCCCGACGCCGCGGCCCACTTCTGGTACGAGAACCCCGAGCAGGGCCACCCGGCGGACCGCACCGGTCTCGTCGACCTGACCGGCGTGGCGATCCCGTCCGGCACCCACGCCTACCTCTGCGGTCCGCTGCCCTTCATGCGGGCAGTGCGCACCCAGCTGCTCGCCAAGGGCGTCCCGGCGGCCGACATCCACTACGAGGTGTTCGGCCCCGACCTGTGGCTCGCCGAGGGCTGAGCGGCGGCCGGTGCTCGCGGAATTGACCGGATCGGCTCGCACACCGTCCGAACAGGGCCCCGGAATCCCCCCGTGAATGGTCCGGGACCCCGTCCGTCGGGTACAAGCGCTGTACGGACACACTCCCCCCACGCACGAAGGAGTCGGTCATGTCCTCACCCATGTCCGCGAGCGCCTTTCTCGACGCACTGAAGGACGAAGGGCTCACCGTCGTCCAGGTCGGCGACTGGCGCACGCACAACCGCAACCACAAGGGCCCCTGGGGGCCGGTCAACGGCGTGATGATCCATCACACGGTCACCAAGGGCACCGCCGCCACCGTCCGGATCTGCCGCGACGGCCACGCGGCGCTGCCGGGACCCCTGTGCCACGGCGTCATCGCCAAGGACGGCCGGATCCACCTGGTCGGCTACGGACGGACCAACCACGCCGGGCTCGGCGACGACGACGTCCTGCGCGCCGTCATCGCCGAGAAGGGCCTGCCGTCCGACAACGAGGCCAACACCGACGGGAACCGGCACTTCTACGGCTTCGAGTGCGAGAACCTCGGCAACGGCAAGGACCCCTGGCCCGCCGTCCAGCTCGAAGCCATCGAGAAGGCGGCGGCCGCGGTCTGCCGCCACCACAACTGGACCTCCCGCTCGGTCATCGGCCACCGGGAGTGGCAGCCCGGCAAGGTCGACCCGCGCGGCTTCTCGATGACCTCCATGCGGGCACGGATCCACGACCGCCTGAAGTAGCCCGGAGCCCGCTCCGGCAGGGGCACGGCCACAATGGAGCCATGCCCTCCACGCCCTCCGACGCGCCGGGTCCTGCCGGGAACTCCGGACAGGACCCCGGCCTCTCCCGGCTGCGGCCGGTGCTCCCGTCGCCCCTGCAGCCGGCCGGGGACGAGCGCTTCGCGCGTCACGGCGTGACGCTGCTCCTGAAGCGCGACG
This sequence comes from Streptomyces poriferorum, assembly GCF_019399235.1. Taxonomy (GTDB): domain Bacteria; phylum Actinomycetota; class Actinomycetes; order Streptomycetales; family Streptomycetaceae; genus Streptomyces; species Streptomyces poriferorum. Next base: position 34,331 of record NZ_JAELVH010000017.1, read on the forward strand.
ATCTGATCCATGCGGACCTGCCGGGCAACAAGTGGCGCAAACTCGCCCCGAACCTCCGTGCGGCGGCCGGCCGGCCTGTGCTCACCTTCGGCGGCGCCTACTCCAACCACCTGCGGGCCACGGCCGCCGCGGGCCGGCTGCTGGGCTTCCGCACCATCGGCGTGGTCCGGGGCGACGAACTCGCCCACCGCCCGCTCAACCCCTCGCTGGCCCGGTGCGCGGCCGACGGAATGCTGTTGCACTTCGTGGACCGCCGGACGTACCGCGCCAAGGCCGATCCGCAGGTTCTGGCTGGGCTGCTGAGCGCCTACGGAGAGTGCGAGGTCATCCCGGAGGGCGGCAGCAACGCCCTGGCCGCACAGGGCTGCACAGAGCTCGGCCGCGAGCTGCGCGGGACGGCCGGCGTGGCGGCGGTGGCCTGCGGCACCGGGGGCACCCTCGCCGGACTGGCCGCGGGACTGGCGCCCGGACAGCGCGCCCTCGGGATCCCGGTCCTGCGGGGCGGCTTCCTCGGGGACGCGGTCCGGGACCTCCAGCGGGAGGCGTTCGGCGGACCGGCCGGCACGTGGTCCCTGGACGAACGCTTCCACTTCGGCGGGTACGCCCGCACCACACCCGCCCTGCACGCGTTCGCCGACGACTTCGAGGACCGCCACGGGCTGCCGGTCGAGCGCCTCTATGTGGCCAAACTCCTGTACGCGCTCACCGTGCTGGCCGGTGAGGGCGCGTTCGCCGCGGGCACCACGGTCGCGGCCGTGATCACGGGGCGCCCGGACGATCAGTCCGACTCCTCCCGGTAGGCCGCGGCCTCCTCCAGGTCGAGGCGCCTGAGCAGCGTCCGCATCATCTCGTCGTCGATGCTGCGCTCGTCCCGCAGCCGTACGAAGACCTCGCGCTCGGCCTCGATCATCTCGCCGGCCAGTCGCCGGTAGGTGTCGTCCGCCGACTCCCCCGTCACCGGATTGGCCGCGCCGAGGCGCTCCCAGACCGCGTTGCGGCGGCGCTCCAGGACGGTGCGCAGCCGGTCGGTGAGCGGCTGCGGCAGGCAATTGCGCCGGTCGGTGAGCAGTTCCTCCAGGCGGGCCTCGGCGGCCGTGGACGCCTCGCTCTGGGCCTGCGCCTCGGCGAGCGTCTCGGCCTGCCGGTCGCGGCCCGGGAGCTTCAGGACCTTCACCATGACCGGCAGCGTGAGCCCCTGGACGACCAGCGTGCCGATGACCGTGGTGAAGGTCAGGAACAGCACCAGGTTGCGTGCCGGGAACGCGTCGCCGTCGCTCGTGACCAGCGGGATGGAGAAGGCGATGGCGAGCGAGACGACGCCGCGCATCCCGGCCCAGCCGACGATCAGCGGTGAGGTCCAGTCGGTCTCGGGTTCCCGTTCCCGGATGCGTTTCGACAGCAGGCGGGGCACATAGGTCGCCGGATAGACCCAGATGAACCGGACGACGACGACCGCCAGGAACACCGCCACCGCGTACCAGAGGGCCTCGGTGACGGCGTACGTACCGAGCCCCTTCAGTACGAAGGGCAGCTGAAGGCCGATCAGCGCGAAGACGGCGGACTCCAGGATGAACGCGACCATCTTCCAGACGGCGGCCTCCTGGAGCCTGGTGGCGAAGTCGACCTGCCAGGCGCGGTGGCCCAGGTAGAGCGCGACGACGACGACCGCGAGCACTCCGGAGGCGTGCACGCGTTCGGCGGCCGCGTAAGCCACGAACGGGATCAGGAGCGACAGGGTGTTCTGGAGCAGCGGTTCCTTGAGGTGTGTGCGGAGCCAGTGCAGCGGGACCATGAGGACCAGTCCGACGCCGACACCGCCGACCGAGGCCAGCAGGAACTCGCCGATCCCGCCGCCCCAGCTCATGCCCTCGCCCACGGCCGCGGCGAGCGCCACCTTGTAGGCGGTGATCGCGGTGGCGTCGTTCACCAGGGATTCGCCCTGAAGGATCGTCGTGACACGGGCGGGCAGGCCGACCCGGCGGGCGATGGCCGCGGCGGTGACGGCGTCCGGCGGGGCGATGACGGCGCCCAGCACCAGCGCGGCCGTGAGCGGCAGGTCGGGCACCAGCCGGTACGCCAGCCAGCCCACCGCGACGGTGGCGAACAGCACGTAGCCGACGGAGAGCAGCGCGACGGGGCGGATGTTGGCCCGCAGGTCGAGGTACGAGCTGTCCACGGCCGCCGTGTAGAGCAAGGGCGGCAGCAGGAGCGGCAGCACGATGTGCGCGTCCAGCGTGTACGTCGGCACCCCGGGCACGTACGAGCCGATCAGCCCGAGGGCCACCAGCAGCAGCGGGGCCGGCACCGGCGTCCGGCGTGCCAGACCGGCTGTCGCCGCACTGGCCGCCACCAGTGCCACCAGTGGCAATGCGTCCATCTCACGGTCCTCGCATCCGTCGTAACCTGGCCATCATGAGCGAGTGCCCGCATGTACCGGACCTGCCGCGCCCCGAGCCCGCAGCCCTCTCCGAGACCTGTCTCGAATGCCGGGCGGCGGGCACCCACCCCGTGCAACTGCGACTCTGCCTGATGTGCGGGCATGTCGGCTGCTGCGATTCGTCGCCCCACCAGCACGCGACGGGGCACTTCAAGGAGACCGGTCATCCGGTGATGCGGAGCTTCGAGGCCGGCGAGAGCTGGCGCTGGTGCTTCGAGGACGGTTCGATCGTCTGACGTCTGGGTACGTCAAACCGGCGCCTGTTGTTCGTAATTGACCGTCGCAGACCCCTAGCCACTGTGCGTACTCGTGGGCTTACCATGAGTGACAGTCATGGGACGGGGTCTCGGCGACACGGCATCATGGATCGCGATAGCGTCGCCGGACCAAGAACCGAAGACGTACCGCATGGCTCCGGGCGACCCTTCCCGGATCCTCGAAGAGTTTGTGCCACCTTGGAGGTGAGGGTGTCCCAGATCGCAGGCGAGCCCGGGAATCAGGACTTCGTAGAGGTCCGGCTGCCCGCTGCGGGTGCCTACCTGTCGGTGCTGCGTACGGCCACGGCCGGTCTCGCAGCGCGTTTGGACTTCACTCTCGACGAGATCGAGGATCTCCGTATCGCGGTCGACGAGGCCTGCGCGATCCTGCTCCAGCAGGCCGTGCCGGGTTCCGTCCTCAGCTGCGTGTTCCGGCTCGTCGACGATTCTCTCGAGGTGACGGTTTCGGCCCCGACGACGGACGGCCGGGCCCCGGAGCGCGACACGTTCGCCTGGACGGTGCTCTCCGCACTGGCCGGAAAGGTCGACTCCTCGGTCGCCGATGACCGTACGGTCAGCATCAGCCTGTACAAACAGCGCGGCGCGGGACCCGGGCCGGCGTGAGCAACGGGAACGGGGACGGTCCTGTGCGGGACGAGACGATCCGACCAGGGGTGGTGCGCGCAGCAGGCATCCCGGAGCAGCAGGCCCTGCCTCATCCGGTGGACGGGGCGGACCTGCCCCGTGCGGTGGACGGGGCACAGGGGCCCGCCGGCATTACGGTCGCGGTGGAGAAGTCGCAGGCGGAGCGGGCGGGCCAGATGAGCGAGCACGGGCACCACGATCCACACGACCGCAGCGGGGCGCGGGCGCTGTTCATCGAGCTGGGCAAGCTCCCGGACGGGTCACCCGAGAAGGCGGAGCTGCGCAACCGGCTGGTGCGGATGCACCTGCCGCTGGTGGAGCACCTGGCGCGGCGCTTCCGCAACCGCGGCGAGCCGCTGGACGATCTGACCCAGGTCGCCACGATCGGTCTGATCAAGTCGGTGGACCGGTTCGACCCGGAGCGCGGCGTCGAGTTCTCGACGTACGCGACCCCCACGGTCGTCGGCGAGATCAAGCGGCACTTCCGCGACAAGGGCTGGGCGGTGCGGGTGCCGCGCCGGCTCCAGGAGCTGCGGCTCTCGCTGACCACGGCGACGGCGGAGCTGTCCCAGCAGCACGGCCGCTCGCCCACGGTGCACGAGCTGGCGGAGCGGCTCGGCATCTCCGAGGAAGAGGTCCTGGAGGGCCTGGAATCGGCCAATGCGTACAGCACGCTCTCGCTGGACGTGCCGGACACGGACGACGAGTCCCCCGCGGTCGCGGACACGCTCGGCTCCGAGGACGAGGCGCTGGAGGGTGTCGAGTACCGGGAGTCGCTCAAGCCGCTGCTGGAGGACCTGCCGCCGCGTGAGAAGCGCATCCTGCTGCTTCGCTTCTTCGGCAACATGACCCAGTCGCAGATCGCCCAGGAGGTCGGCATCTCGCAGATGCACGTCTCCCGGCTGCTGGCCCGCACCCTGGCCCAGTTGCGCGAGCGGCTGCTCGTCGAGGAGTAGGCGGGCGAAGGGGCGGCCGGACGGCACCCGTCCGGCCGGCCCGAGGCTGCCGTACCGCGCCTCAGGCGTCGGCGCTGTCCGTGTCGGGCGTCGCGCCCGGCCTGCGGATGCCGAGCGCCTCGATGGTCGCCGGGCGGGCCAGCTGGTACAGCGCGGTCAGCGCCACAGCGGCGAGCACGATGCCGGCCGGGATCAGCGCACCCTGGGACCGCAGCAGCGTCCAGGCCACCGGCAGCGCGATGATCTGCGTGATGAGTGCGGGTCCGCGGCTCCAGCTGCGGCGCCGAAGGAGCCCGCGGGCGGCGAAGAGCGGGATCAGCCCCAGGGCGATCACCGTCAGGCCGCCCATTTCGGCCTGCTGCGGGCTGTCGGGACTGCCGAGCAGTCCCATCACCAGCATGGAGACACCGCCGATGACGAGGGCCGCCCCTTCGAGGGCGCTGAGGCCGGCCACGAGCGCGAGCCTGGCCGGCTTCGGCGGTTCGGCCGAGGGCGTCGGCGAGGGCGCGTTCTGCTGAGTACTCACCCCTGCAGGTTGGCATCCCCGGCACACGAAAGCGAAGCCGGGGTCGGAACGTCTTCGGCCGGCCGGAGAGACACCACGCACGGACCGGCACGCCGCGCCCACGTCGTCACTCTGCGTGAAGGCATCCGGGCAGGACTTCAGGCCGATACCTCGCGGTAGGTAGTCTGGCGGTCATGCGCGCACTTCTTGTGGTCAATCCAGCTGCTACCACCACCAGTGCGCGGACCCGTGACGTGCTGATTCATGCACTGGCCAGCGAAATGAAGCTGGAGGCCGTGTCCACGGAGTACCGCGGACACGCCCGTGACCTGGGACGACGGGCCGCCGACAGCGACGACATCGATCTCGTGGTCGCGCTCGGCGGAGACGGCACGGTCAACGAGGTCGTGAACGGCCTGCTCCACAAGGGCCCCGACATCGACAACCTGCCGAAACTCGCCGTGGTCCCCGGCGGCTCGACCAATGTCTTCGCCCGCGCCCTCGGCCTCCCGAACGACGCGGTGGAGGCGACCGGCGCCATCCTGGACGCACTGGCCAACCGCACCGAACGGACGGTCGGCCTCGGCCTGGCGGCCGGCACCCCCGGCACGGAGGACGAATCGGTTCCGGAGCGCTGGTTCACTTTCTGCGCCGGCCTCGGATTCGACGCCGGTGTGATCGGTCGCGTCGAACAGCAGCGCGAGCGCGGCAAGCGTTCGACCCATGCGCTGTACGTACGCCAGGTGATGCGCCAGTTCCTCGATGAACCGCATCGGCGGCAGGGAATCATCACGCTGGAGGTGCCCGGCCAGGACCCGGTCACCGACCTCGCGCTCTCCATAATCTGCAACACGGCTCCCTGGACGTACCTGGGGAACCGGCCGATCTACGCCTCCCCGAAGGCGTCGTTCGACACCGCCCTGGACATCCTCGGCCTGCAGCGACTGTCCACCCCGGCCGTCACCCGGTACGCCACACAGCTGCTCACCTCGAGCCCGGAAAAGGGTCCGCGGGGCAAGCACGCAGTTTCACTGCATGACCTCACGGACTTCACCTTGCATTCAAAGGCCCCACTGCCCCTCCAGATGGACGGTGACCACCTGGGGCTGCGTACAAGTGTGACGTTCACAGGCGTACGCCGTGCACTGCGTGTGATTGTGTGAGTGGAAGGGACCAAAGTCCTTTAACTCGAACGTTTGGACTGGCTTCCACCCTCTAGAAGTACGGCTGTGACCTAGCCGACACCGAGGAATCAAAAAAAACTTTCCAGAAGGGGTTGTATCCGTCGCCGAGGTTTGGGAATCTCTACATGGCGATCGGGACGGCCCGCAACAACGGCCTCCACTGAAAGCCAGAATCCCTCCTCACACACAGGACCACAACCAGTTCTTCTGGGCGTCGGCCCTACACGTACGGAGGGGTTCGTGAAAGCGTTCACATTCACAAGCCACAGTACGTATACCAAGGAGAGGTAGCAGCCATGGACTGGCGTCACAACGCCGTTTGTCGTGAGGAAGACCCGGAGCTGTTCTTCCCCATCGGCAACACCGGTCCTGCGCTGCTGCAGATCGAGGAAGCCAAGGCCGTCTGCCGTCGCTGCCCCGTCATGGAGCAGTGCCTGCAGTGGGCGCTCGAGTCCGGCCAGGACTCCGGCGTCTGGGGTGGCCTCAGCGAGGATGAGCGCCGCGCAATGAAGCGCCGCGCCGCTCGCAACCGGGCGCGTAACGCAAGCGCCTGACCGACGCCACCGCTACGAACCTCAGCCAGGCGGCGCGTACAGAGCGTACGCATCACCCCGCCCCCCGAGTCGCAGCGCGCAGTACCCCACGAAGCGCATGCTTGACCAGAGAGCCCGGACCGTTCACCAACGGTCCGGGCTCTCTGCTGTGCGTTCTCACGTGCTAGCCATCGGCGCTGACCGGGGCCGCGTTCTTACGTGCTGCTTGCCGGCGCGGACCGGGGCTGCGCTCCTCCGCGCTACTTGTCGGCGCGGACCGGGATGTCGAGGACGACCTGGGTGCCGCGTTCGGGCGCCGGCACCATGCCGAACGAGCCGCTCAGCTCGCCCTCCACCAGCGTCCGCACGATCTGGAGGCCCAGATTCCCGGCGCGCTGCGGGTCGAATCCCTCGGGCAGGCCGCAGCCGTCGTCCTGAACGGTGATCAGCAACCGCCCTTCCGTGGGCGAACCGCCGCGCACCGCGGAGACCTCGACCGTGCCGGACTCGGCCACGCCGAACGCGTGCTCCAGGGCGTTCTGCAGCACCTCGGTGAGGACCATCGCCAGCGGAGTGGCCACTTCGGCGTCGAGGACGCCGAAACGTCCGGTGCGCCGGCAGGTGACCTTGCCCGGGGAGATCTCGGCGACCATGGCGATGACCCGGTCGGCGATCTCGTCGAACTCCACCCGCTCGTCCAGATTCTGGGACAGCGTCTCATGGACGATGGCGATCGAACCGACGCGCCGCACCGCCTCGTTGAGCGCCTCGCGGCCCTGCGGGGAGTCCATCCGACGGGCCTGGAGACGCAACAGGGCGGCCACCGTCTGGAGGTTGTTCTTCACCCGGTGGTGGATCTCCCGGATGGTGGCGTCCTTGGTGATCAACTCACGTTCACGACGGCGCAGTTCGGTGACGTCGCGCAGCAGGACCAGCGAGCCGATGCGGACACCCTTGGGCTTGAGGGGGATCGCCCGGAGCTGGATCACGCCGCCCGCGCACTCGACCTCGAACTCCCGTGGCGCGTAACCGCTGGCCAGTTTGACCAGCGCCTCGTCCACCGGGCCGCGGGAGGGCGCGAGTTCGGCGGTGATCCCGCCGAGGTGCTGTCCGACCAGGTCGGAGGCGAGGCCCAGGCGGTGGTAGGCGGAGAGGCCGTTGGGGCTGGCGTACTGGACGACACCGTCGGCGTCGAGCCGGACCAGTCCGTCGCCGACCCGCGGCGAGGCGTCCATGTCGACCTGCTGGCCCGGGAACGGGAAGGAGCCGGCCGCGATCATCTGCGCCAGGTCGGAGGCGGACTGGAGGTAGGTGAGCTCCAGCCGGGACGGGGTGCGGACCGTGAGCAGGTTGGTGTTGCGCGCGATGACACCCAGCACGCGGCCCTCCCTGCGTACGGGGATCGACTCGACCCGTACGGGGACCTCCTCCCGCCACTCCGGGTCGCCCTCGCGCACGATCCGGCCCTCGTCCAGCGCCGCGTCCAGCAGCGGACGGCGGCCGCGCGGCACCAGATGGCCGACCATGTCGTCCTGGTAGGAGGTGGGGCCGGTGTTGGGCCGCATCTGGGCGACGGACACGTAGCGCGTTCCGTCACGTGTGGGGACCCAGAGAACGAGGTCGGCGAAGGACAGGTCGGAGAGCAGCTGCCACTCCGAGACCAGCAGATGGAGCCACTCGAGGTCGGTGTCACTCAGGGCGGTGTGCTGGCGGACGAGGTCGTTCATGGAGGGCACGTGTGCGAGCGTACCTGTGGATGCGGACAGGTTCCGAACCGGACGGCCCACCCGTACGTGCAAGGAGGAAGGGCCGGAATTCACCGTGCCCCGTGGATGGACAGCGCGAGTGGTCTAGTCCACAATGCTGTAGACAGAGCCTCCGCTCTCCCCGCACAGGAGAGCGGAACGAGGTACCCGCGCTCTCTGCCCTGACTGCGCCGGGTGCCTCTCCCCGGCCGGGGGCACCGCACACCGCCGGCCGAGCCGATCGCCCGTAACGGGCGGTCCTACTCCGGGCTGCGGTGCTGGTCGGGCTGAGGGTCCCGGCCCGGCGCCGCGGCCCGCGGGTGTTTCCGGAGGCGGTTTCGGCGGGTCAGCGGGTTTCCGTGACCTTCGCGAGCGCGCGCGGCGCGTCCGGGTCCTGGCCGCGTGCGATCGTCACCTCGTAGGCCAGCATCTGCAGCGGCAGGATCTCCAGGATCGGCTGGACCTCCTCGGCGACCCCGGCCGTCGGCAGCACGAAGCCCGCGGAGGCCGCTTCCACCTGGGCCTTCGGGCCGACCACGAAGAGGTCCGCACCACGCCCGCGCAGCCGGTCGAGCACCGGCTGGAGTGCCTCGCCGCCCCGGCCGTCGGTGACCACGGCGATCACCGGGGAGATGTTGTCGACCATGGCGAGCGGACCGTGCAGCAGATCGGCGCCCGAGTAGGACAGGGCGGGGATGTAGCTCGTCTCCATCAGCTTCAGGGCGGCCTCCTTGGCTGTGGGATAGCCGTATCCGCGTGAGGTGATGACCATGCGCTCGGCGAAGCGGTAGCGGGACGCCAGGACCCTGACCTCGTCCTTGCGCGCCAGGATCGCCCCGGCGAGTTCCGGCAGGATCGCGGCCGCCGCACCGTCGCCGCCGCGCAGCCCTTCCACGAAGAGGTACAGGCAGAGCAGGGAGGCGGTGTACGTCTTGGTGGCGGGCAGGGCCTTCTCCGGCCCCGCCAGGATGTCGATGTGGTACTCGGAGACCGCGGCGAGCGGTGAGTCCGGGCTGTTGGTGACCGCCAGCGTGACCGCGCCGGCCTCCCGGGCGGCCTTCGTCGAGGCCACCAGGTCGGGCGAGCCGCCGGACTGGCTCACGGTGATGACCAGGACGTCCCTGAGGTCCGGCTTCGCGCCGTACGCGGTGGTCGTGGACATCGAGGCCAGGCCGCAGGGCAGACCGAGCGTGATCTCCAGCAGGTACTTCGCATAGAGCGCGGCGTTGTCCGACGTGCCGCGGGCGGTGAGCAGGACGAAGCGTGGCTTCCGGCCCGCGATCTCGGCGGCGACCGCCCGGATGGCGGGTGCCCCGCGGTCGAGGATGCGCCGCAGCATCTCGGGCTGCTCGGCCATCTCGCCGGACATGATCCGGCCGGGCTGCTCGCCCTCGTCGGCCGGGTACGTGGCGGACATGTCTGGTGCCTCCCGGGGTGTCGCGGTGCGTCGGTCAAGTCAACACGGGGCACCGCGGGCCCGCCAGCGGACAGCCCCGGCGGGGACGCGCCCGCGCGCCCCGAAACGTATGGCCGGCAGACGCCCGGGGGCCGTGTCCAGGGGCGGGAGTTCTGCTAGATTAGGACTTAGATTGGTCTATACCACATGTCTTCACTCTAGATCGGCAGGCCCCGCGTGGAAGTTGTCATCGTCCCGGACGCCAAGGCAGGCGGCGAACTGATCGCGGGGGCCATCGGCGCCCTGCTCAGCCGTAAGCCCGACGCCCTTCTCGGCGTTGCCACCGGATCGACCCCGCTGCCCATCTACCGGGCGCTGGCCGAGAAGGTCCGCTCCGGCGCGGTGGACGCGTCGCGCGCCCGCATCTGCCAGCTCGACGAGTACGTGGGGCTGCCGGCGGGCCACCCGGAGTCGTACCGCTCCGTGGTGCTGCGCGAGGTCGTCGAGCCGCTCGGGCTCTCCGAGGCGTCGTTCATGGGCCCCGACGGCTCCGCCGAGGACGTCCAGGCCGCCTGCGAGGCGTACGACCAGGCACTCGCCGACGCCGGCGGGGTGGACCTCCAGCTGCTCGGCATCGGCACGGACGGGCACATCGGCTTCAACGAGCCGTGCTCCTCACTCGCCTCGCGCACCCGCATCAAGACGCTGACCGATCAGACGCGGGTCGACAACGCGCGCTTCTTCGACAACGACATCGAGCAGGTGCCGCACCACGTCATCACCCAGGGCATCGGCACCATCCTGGAGTCCCGCCACCCGATCCTGCTCGCGACGGGCGAGGGCAAGGCGGACGCCGTGGCGCAGACGGTCGAGGGGCCGGTCGCCGCGATCGTGCCCGCGTCGGCGCTGCAGCTGCACCCGCACGCGACGGTCGTGGTCGACGAGGCGGCGGCGTCCAAGCTGAAGCTGGCGGACTACTTCCGCGCCACCTATGCGGCGAAGCCGCTGTGGCAGGGTATTTAGTTCTGGTTCTTATCGGTACGCGGGAGGGCCGGGGCACCGTGTGGTGTCCCGGCCCTCTTGTGTGCGGGGGCGTCCCGCGTGGGCCTTCCGCCCTCGATCGCCGGGCGGGCTCGAATGTGACGGCCCGCCCGTCCTGTGGGGGCTTTGTCCTCAATCGCCGGACAGGCTTGATTCTGCCCGGCTGGGCTCGGTCGTGCCCGGACGGGCTTGATCGTGCCCTGGTTCTACTTCGGCGACACGATCGCTTCCGCGGCTGCGAGGCCGCAGACCCTGGCGGCGCCGTGGGTGGCGATGTGGAGGGCGCCCCTGGGGTCGGACTGGGGGACGCCCATCTCGACCACGATCGTGTCCGGGCGCGCCGCGAGCACCGCGTCGAGAGCCTCGGTCATCCACGGGTGGCGGTGCGCGTCGCGGACGACCGCGACGATGCGCCGCTCCCCCGCGGCCCGCAGCGCCCCGGTCCCGGGTGCCTCGGTCTCGCCGCTGTACGTACCGGTCTCGGTGCCCGGCAGCAGCCTGGTCAGTTCGGCGGCGACGCCCCATGGTGTCTCGTCACCGACGGCGATGTTCGCGACCGGGGTGAACGCGGCGACGTACGGGGGCTCGGTGAGCGGCTCGCCCGTGCCGGTCACCTTCACTGCGCGGCGGGCGGCGGTCAGGCCGACGTCCGAACCGATGCCCGTGCTGTGTCCGGTGCCGGGCGCGGTCCCCTCCTGCACTGCCGCGCCCGGCTCCGAGACAGCCCCCCTGGCCCGGCGCGTCCACGACGCGAGGGCCCGTACCCGGGCGGCGGCGTCCGCCAGCCGCTCCTCGGGCAGTTCGCCGGCCCGGACCGCCGCGACCAGCGCGTCGCGCAGCCGCAGGACCGTGCTGTCGTCGTCGAGGCCGCCGCCGACGCAGAGCGCGTCGGCACCCGCCGCGATCGCGAGGACGGAGCCGCGCTCGATCCCGTACGTCGAGGCGATGGCCTGCATCTCCACGGCGTCGGTGACGATCAGGCCGTCGTAGCCCAGCTCCTCGCGCAGCAGACCGGTCAGGATCTGCGGGCTCAGGGTCGCCGGGCGGTGCGGGTCGAGCGCGGGAAGCAGGATATGCGCGCTCATCACCGATTTGGAACCCGCTGCGATGGCCGCCCGGAAAGGCACGAGCTCACGGGCGTGCAGGGTCTCCAGATCCACGTCGATGCGGGGCAGCGCGTGGTGCGAGTCGACCGCGGTGTCGCCGTGCCCCGGGAAGTGCTTGGTGCAGGCGGCGACGCCGGCGGCCTGGAGGCCCTCGACGTATGCGGCGGTGTGCCGGGCGACCAGGTGGGGGTCGGCGCCGAAGGACCGCACCCCGATGACCGGGTTGCCGGGGTTGGAGTTGACGTCCGCGGAGGGCGCCCAGTTGAGGTTGACGCCGCAGTCGGCGAGCCGGCGGCCCAGCTCCTGGGCGACGGCACGGGTCAGGGCGACGTCGTCGACGGAGCCGAGCGCCAGGTTGCCCGGGAAGGACGAGCCGTGCCGCACCTCCAGACGGGTGACGTCGCCACCCTCCTCGTCGATCGCGACGAGCACGTCGTCACGCTCGGCACGGAGCTGGGCGGTGAGCGCGGCGAGCTGCTCGGGCGATTCGATGTTGCGGCCGAACAGCCCGACGGAGGAGAGGCCTTCGCCGACCCGGCGCAGCAGCCAGTCCGGTGCCGTGGTGCCGGTGAAACCCGGCTGCAGGACGGCGAGGGCGTCGCGGGTGACGGTGTCCGTGGTGGATACGAGGGTGGTCATGGAAGTCGTTATCCCTTCACTGCGCCGTCGGTGAGACCGCTGACGGCCTTGCGCTGCAGGTAGATGAAGAGGATCAGGATCGGGATCGCGAAGAGCGAGGAGGCTGCCATGGTCGCTCCCCAGTCGTCCCCGAACGCGGTCTGGAACTGCGAGAGCCAGAGCGGAAGGGTCTGGGACTCGATGTCCTTGTTGAGGATGAGGACGAGCGGGAACTCGTTCCAGGCGGTGATGAAACCGAAGAGCGAGGTCGCCATCAGGCCGGGGCCGAGCAGGGGCAGGATCACCTTCCTGAACGCCTGCGGGCGGGTGCAGCCGTCGACCATGGCGGACTCCTCCAGCTCCTTGGGCACGGCGGCGACGTAGCCGCGCAGCGTCAGGATGGTGAAGGGCAGGACCATCATCATGTAGAAGGCCGTCAGCGGGACCAGGCTGTTCAGCATGTCCGCATCGCGGACCAGCATGTAGATCGCGATGACCATGACTTCCCAGGGCGCCATCTGCGCGATCATGAACGTCAGCAGGATGCCCCGGCGGCCCTTGAAGCGCATGCGGGCCATCGCGAAGGATGCCAGCAGCGCGATCACCAGCGAGGCGACCACGGAGACGATCGTCACCGTGAACGAGTTGCGGACCAGGGTCCAGAAGTGGTCGGCCGCCATCGCCTTCTTGAAGTGCTCGAAGGTGATGTCGGTGGGGAACCACACCGGGGTGTCCGTGATGATGTCGCCGGTCGGCTTGAAGGCCGTGCTGAACATCCAGTAGACGGGGAAAGCGAAGCCTATGAAGAGGACGACAGCCGTCAGGTTGGGCCAGATCCGGCCGAACAGTGAGCGCTTCACAGCTCGTCCTCCTCTTGCTTGAGTACGGTGCGCAGGTAGTAAGCGGTCATCGCCAGCAGGACGATGATCGTCAGGAACGAGATGGCCGCGCCCATACCGAAGTGCTGGTTGCCGACGCCTTCGACGAACGCGTAGACGGGCAGGGTCTCGGTGAGCCGGTCCGGGCCGCCGCCGTTGATGGCGAAGAGCTGGGCGAAGGACTTGAAGACCCAGATGACTTCGAGGAACGTCGTGGCCAGCAGGAACGGCTTGAGGAAGGGGAGCGTCACCAGGGTGAAGCTCTTCCAGGAGTTGGCGCCGTCGAGCGAGGCGGCCTCGTACAGCTCCTTGGGGATCGTCGTCGACGCGGCGTACAGATTGATCGCCACGAACGGGATGGACTGCCAGACGATCACCAGGGTGACCAGCGAGAAGGTGGACAGCTGACTGCTCGTCCAGTTGAAGTCGGCCATCGAGTGCCAGCCGAGGCTGTCGAGGACGTAGTTGACGACTCCGAACCGCTGGGCGAACAGCCACTGGTAGACCGTAGTAGCCGCGATCATCGGCATGGCCCAGGCAAGCACCAGGCCCAGCATGAGCACCAGTCGCATCTTCTTGCCCAGCCGCGCGAGCAGAAGACCGACCATCATCCCGATCACCATGATCAGGACGACGTTGGCGGCGGTGAAGAGAACCGACCGCTCGACAACTCTCCAGAAGTCCGAGCCGCCGAGGACTTCCTTGTAGTTGTCGATACCGTTCCACTCGGTCAGGTGGAGGATCAACTGGCGCGGGTTGAGGTTCTGGAACGACAGCATGCCGTTCTTGACCAGTGGGTAGCCCAGGAGCACCGCTGTGACGAGCAGTGCGGGCACGAGGAGGAGGTAAGGGGCTGAGCCACCGGCCCGCCCTCTGCTCGATGCGGCGGGGCCGCCGGAAGGGGCATCGTCCTTGCGGACGCCGGCTGCCGGGACCGAGTCCGCTTTTTCGGTCTGCACTGACATGCTCGCCATCTCTGTCTTGGGCCGTACGGTCGAGTCACGCGGGTGCGCCGGGGGGCGGTTGCTGTCCGCCCCCCGGCGCGTGCGATCAGCTCTTCTGCGAGAGACGCTTGTTGATCTCCGACTCGACCGCCTTGGCGGCGTCGGCCGGGGACTTTCCGTTCAGAACCGCGGTCATGTAGCTCTTGATCGGGTTCGGCGCGTTCTCGACAGCGGCCCACTCGGGGATGAGCGGGGTGGTGCCGCCGACGGCGGCGGCCGGGGCGGCGGCCTCGGCAGCGCCGTTTCCGGTCAGGTTGGAGTTGAGCGACTCCTTGTTCGGGATGACGCCGTTCTCCTTGGCCAGCTGGCCCTCGAACTGGTCGGACAGGGAGAGCTTCAGGAACTCCTTGGCGAGGTCCTGCTTCTTGCTGCCCGCGGCGACCGCGAAGTTCGAGCCACCGAGGAAGACACCCTCGGGCTTGTCGGCGGTCTCACCCGGGATGGTGAAGTAGCCGATGTCGCTCTCGATCTTCTTGTTGGCCGCGATGGCCGTGCCGGCCTCCCAGCCCATGCCGATGAAGGCACCGACGTTGCCCTTGGCGAAGACCTCGGCCTGCTGCGGGGTGGCCTCGTCCTTGTCCTTGGGAGCCTTGGAGTAGGCCTGGTACTTCTTGTAGAGCTCCATGGCCGCGGTGACCTTGGGGTCGGAGAGGTTGGAGACGTACTTGTCCCCTTCCTTCTTCACAAGGTCAGCGCCCTGACCGATGGTCAGGCCGTCGAAGAAGTACCAGTTCTGGCCGGGCAGGTAGATCGGCTCGGCCTTGCCCTTCGCCTTGATGGCGTCCAGGTCCTTGAAGAACTCGTCCCGCGTCTTCGGGGTATCCTTGATGCCGGCGTCGGCCCAGACCTTCTTGTTGTAGATGACGACGCGGTTGGCGAAGTACCACGGGGCGGCGTACTGCTTGCCGTCGAAGACCGAGGACTCGTTGAGTGCCTCGACCCAGTCGCCGCCGATCTCCTTCTTGAGGTCGCTCAGGTCGGAGAGACCGCCGGTGGCCGCGTACGCCGGGGTCTGGGTGTTGCCGACCTCGATGACGTCCGGCGGAGTCGACTCGGAGAGAGCCGTGGTGATCTTCTGCTGAATGCCGTCCCACTTCTGGGTCTCGAACTTCAGCTTGGCGCCGGTCTTCTTCTCGAAGGCAGCGGTCAGATCCTTGGTCCAGCCGGGAGGCGTCGAGCCGTCCATGGCCCAGACAGTCAGCGTCTGGCCCTTGTAACTGTCGGGGCCGGTCTTCTTGCTGCTGCTGTCAGCCTTGTCGTCCGAGCCACAGGCAGTGGCACCGGCCAACAGAGCCACGACGCCAATGGCCGCGATGAGTCCGCGCTTCACGACACCCTCCTCAGGGCTGCAAGAGAATTCCCCCCACCACCCGAGAACGCCGTCCGACGCACAATCGCATGCGCCGGGTACTGCCCGTGGGGCTGGGACCTGGTCTTTAATGGTTTAGACCAGTACCGGGAGCTTGGCCTAGACCTTTAGGGGTGTCAAGGGTGTATAAGAAGTGCACTCGCGTCCGTTATAGGACCGACACCTGAGGGAGGGCGACGAGCCGTGACCGGACCGTGCCACCATGTGAGCCGCGACAGACGGAGGAGCCGGTGACGGCAGCAACGCAGCAGTCGGGAAGGCGGGCCATGGGTGCCGACGGGGGCAGTGCCGGGAACGAGACGGGCGCGGGTACGCGTACCGCGCGCGTCCCGAAGTACTACCGGCTGAAGCGGCATCTGCTCGACATGACGGACACGATGCCGCCGGGCACACCCGTGCCCCCGGAACGGACCCTGGCCGCCGAGTTCGACACCTCGCGCACGACCGTGCGCCAGGCGCTCCAGGAACTGGTCGTCGAGGGCCGGCTGGAGCGCATCCAGGGGAAGGGCACCTTCGTCGCCAAGCCGAAGGTCTCACAGGCCCTGCAGCTCACCTCGTACACCGAGGACATGCGGGCCCAGGGGCTGGAACCGACGTCCCAGCTACTGGACATCGGCTACGTGACGGCCGACGACACGCTCGCCGGACTGCTGGACATCAGCGCGGGCGGGCGCGTGCTGCGGATCGAGCGGCTGCGCCTGGCGAGCGGTGAGCCGATGGCGATCGAGACCACCCACCTCTCGGCCAAACGCTTTCCCGCGCTGCGGCGTTCACTGGTCAAGTACACGTCCCTGTACACGGCCCTGGCCGAGGTGTACGACGTGCGGCTGGCGGAGGCCGAGGAGACCATCGAGACCTCCCTCGCCACCCCGCGCGAGGCCGGCCTGCTCGGCACGGACGTGGGCCTGCCGATGCTCATGCTGTCCCGGCACTCACTGGACGGACAGGGCGAGCCGGTCGAATGGGTCCGCTCGGTCTACCGGGGCGACCGCTACAAGTTCGTGGCCCGCCTGAAGCGTCCGTTGGACTGAAGGCGCCGGCAGCCCCGGACAGCCCCCGTGGAAGCGTTCCCACGGGGGCTGTTCGCTGCCCGGCGCCCCCTCACCCGCGATTGGCCTGGACCAACACCCCGACGTTTGATGGCATTTCGGCCAGACGTCCGACGCCGCACGACCGTTGCCGGACCGCAATGCGGACAGGGGGTGACGCTGGCCGGAACCCTCGCCTAGATTTCCTGCGCATTACAACAGGTGATCAGTGAGGGGACGGAGTCGCCGCCATGCCGGAAGAACCAGAAGGAAAACCACCCACCGTCACACCCGTGCGGGTGGTCATCGCCCTGTGTCTCATCGCGCCGTTCGTGGCGATGCTCTGGGTGAGTTCGTACGCCAAGGTCGACCCGACCTTCATCGGGATCCCGTTCTTCTACTGGTACCAGATGCTCTGGGTGCTCATCTCGACGGCGCTCACGATGGTCGCGTACAAGCTGTGGCAGCGTGACCAGCGCGCCCGCAAGGGGGGTGCGTCAGCATGAAGGACGGCGTGAACGGAGTCGCGCTCGGCGTCTTCATCTTCTTCTTCCTGGCCGTCACGGTCGTCGGCTTCATGGCCGCCCGGTGGCGCAAGGCCGAGAACGAGGCCAGCCTCGACGAATGGGGGCTGGGCGGCAGGTCGTTCGGCACCTGGGTCACCTGGTTCCTGCTCGGCGGCGACCTCTACACCGCGTACACCTTCGTCGCCGTTCCCGCGGCGATCTACGCGGCGGGCGCGGCCGGCTTCTTCGCGGTGCCCTACACCATCCTGGTGTACCCGCTGATCTTCACGTTCCTGCCGCGGCTGTGGTCGGTGTCGCACAAGCACGGCTACGTCACCACCTCGGACTTCGTCCGCGGCCGCTTCGGCTCCAAGGGGCTCTCGCTGGCGGTCGCCGTCACCGGCATCCTCGCCACGATGCCGTACATCGCCCTCCAACTCGTCGGCATCCAGGCGGTGCTGGATGTGATGGGCGTGGGCGGCGGCGAGAACACGCACTGGTTCATCAAGGACCTGCCGCTGCTGATCGCGTTCGCGGTGCTCGCCGCGTACACGTACTCCTCCGGGCTGCGCGCCCCCGCGCTGATCGCGTTCGTCAAGGACGGGCTGATCTACCTGGTCATCGCCGTGGCGATCATCTACATCCCGATCAAGCTCGGTGGCTTCGACGACATCTTCGCCAAGGCGGGCGAGGCGTTCTCCGCGAAGAACGAGGCGGCCGGGAAACCGGTGGCCGGTCTCGCTCCGGGTGAGGCGGGCCAGTGGGGTTACGCCACCCTGGCCCTCGGCTCGGCGCTGGCTCTCTTCATGTATCCGCACTCGATCACGGCGACGCTCTCCAGCCGCAGCCGTGACGTGATCCGCCGCAACACGACGATCCTGCCGCTGTACTCGCTGATGCTGGGTCTGCTCGCGCTGCTCGGGTTCATGGCGATCGCCGCCGGCGTCAAGGTGGACAACGGTCAGCTGGCGATCCCGCAGCTGTTCGAGAACATGTTCCCGGACTGGTTCGCGGGCGTGGCCTTCGCCGCCATCGGTATCGGCGCCCTGGTACCCGCCGCGATCATGTCGATCGCCGCGGCGAACCTGTTCACCCGCAACATCTACAAGGACTTCCTGAAGCCCGACGCCACACCCGCGCAGGAGACCAAGGTCTCCAAGCTGGTGTCGCTGCTGGTCAAGGTCGGCGCGCTCGCCTTCGTCCTCACCATGGACAAGACGGTCGCGATCAACTTCCAGCTGCTCGGCGGGATCTGGATCCTCCAGACGATGCCGGCCCTGGTCGGCGGGCTGTTCACCCGCTGGTTCCACCGCTGGGCGCTGCTCGCGGGCTGGGCGGTCGGCATGCTGTACGGGACGATCGCCGCGTACGGGGTCGCCAGCCCGACCCAGAAGCACTTCGGCGGGTCCTCCAAGGAGATCCCCGGAATCGGCGAGATCGGCTACATCGGCCTGACGGCCTTCGTGCTCAACGTCGTGGTCGTCGTCGTCCTCACCTTCGTCCTGAACGCCGTGAAGGCGCCCGCCGGGGTCGACGAGACCTCCCCGGGCGACTACACCGCGGACGCGGGCGACCCGGGCGTGAAGACGGAGCTCCCGCCGGCCACCGCCGGCGCTCCGGGCGGTCACTGACCACCCGCTGCGTGAACGGGCCGCCGCACCCCTCCCCGGAGAGGTGCGGCGGCCCGTTCGCACGTCCGCAGAAATCGCTTGCGGCCACGGCCCGCCCGTGCGGCAGACTTCGCCCCATGGACATAACGATCCGGCCGATCGAGCCCGCCGAGCACGCGCTCCTGGGCGACATCACCGCCGAGGCCTATCTCGGCGACGGCCTCCTGGCCTTCGGCGACGACGATCCGTACCTGGCGCGGCTGCGCGACATCTCGCGCCGGGCGGCGGAGGCCGAGGTGCTGGTGGCAGCCGACGCGGGGGGCCGTGTCCTGGGCGGGGTCACCTACGCGGCCCCCGGGAACCCGTGGGCCGACATCGCCGCGGCGGACGAGGCGGAATTCCGGACGCTGGCGGTCTCCCGCGAGGCCCGGGGCGCAGGAGCCGGGGAGGCGCTCGTCCGGGCCTGTATCGACCGCGCACGGGCCACCACGGGGGTCGCGGGGATCGTCCTGTCGACTCAGCCGGCGATGCACGGGGCCCACCGGATCTACCGGCGGCTCGGCTTCGTCCGCACGCCCGACAGGGACTGGAGCCCCGTCGCCGACCTGACGCTGCTGACGTTCCGTCTGGAGCTGCGCCCTTCGGTGTGAGGGTGAGCACGACACAACATGTGGGGGCTGCCGCATCCGGCAGCCCCCACATGTATGCTCGTGCTCGCTGTCGCCGCAGGGAAATCCGGTGCGAATCCGGAACTGTCCCGCAACGGTGTACTCGGTGTGCTTTTGCACCCCCTAGTCCGAGGTCCTGCCGACAGCGCATCCGGCTCGACCGATCCGGATGCCCAGACGTCCGGGCCTCGTGGATGGGCCGGTGGACGCCGCACGGAGCGCCGCCCTGCCGCGCTCCGCCCGGCCGCCCTCCGCTCCCCCCAAGGCCCCGAGCCGAGCGAGGAGAGCACCGCGTGACCATCGCGCCAGCCCATCCGGTTTCAGCGGCCGAATCAGCGGGAACCACGAGCGACGGACCGGCAACCGCACTGCTGCGGACCCTGACCGACCTCACCGCCGATCTGCCCGACACCGACCCCGGACGCGTCGCCGCCGCAGCGCTGCGCGGCCGCAACGCCCGGTCGGACGAGGCCGAGCTGCGCTCGCTGGCCACCGAGGCCGCCGCGGGCCTGATCTCCGAGGACCCCGCCTACTCCCGCCTCGCCGCCCGGCTCCTCACCCGCACCATCGCGGACGAGGCGGCCGGGCAGGGCGCGACGTCGTTCTCCGCATCGGTCGCCGTCGGGCACCGCGAGGGCCTGATCGCGGACCGCACGGCCGCGTTCGTGACCCTCCACGCGGCCGCCCTGGACGCACTGGTCGGGCAGTCGCTCGCCGACGGGGCCGACGACCGCTTCGGCTACTTCGGACTGCGCACCCTGCACAGCCGCTATCTGCTGCGCCACCCGCTCAACCGTGAGGTCATCGAGACCCCGCAGCACTTCATGCTGCGCGTCGCCGCCGGGCTCGCCGAGGACACCTCCGCGCGCGCCCTGGACGAGGTCGCCGCGCTGTACGGGCTGATGAGCCGGCTGGACTACCTGCCCTCCTCCCCCACGCTCTTCAACTCCGGTACCCGGCACCCGCAGATGTCCTCCTGCTACCTGCTGGACTCCCCGCTGGACGAGCTGGACTCGATCTACGACCGCTACCACCAGGTGGCGCGCCTGTCCAAGCACGCGGGCGGCATCGGCCTCTCGTACTCCCGTATCCGTGCCCGCGGTTCGCTGATCCGCGGCACGAACGGGCACTCCAACGGCATCGTGCCGTTCCTGAAGACGCTCGACGCCTCCGTCGCCGCCGTCAACCAGGGCGGCCGGCGCAAGGGCGCCGCCGCCGTCTACCTGGAGACGTGGCACGCGGACATCGAGGAGTTCCTGGAGCTGCGCGACAACACGGGCGAGGACCAGCGGCGTACGCACAACCTCAACCTGGCGCACTGGATCCCCGACGAGTTCATGCGCCGGGTCGACACGGACGGCACCTGGTCGCTGTTCTCCCCGGCCGACGTGCCCGAGCTGGTCGACCTGTGGGGCGACGAGTTCGACGCCGCGTACCGGGCCGCGGAGGCCAAGGGCCTGGCCCGCAGGACGATGCCGGCCCGTGAGCTCTACGGCCGCATGATGCGGACCCTCGCCCAGACCGGCCAGGGCTGGATGACGTTCAAGGACGCCTCCAACCGGACCGCGAACCAGACCGCCGAACCGGGCCGCGTCGTGCACTCCTCGAACCTGTGCACGGAGATCCTGGAGGTCACGGACGACGGCGAGACGGCCGTCTGCAACCTCGGCTCCGTCAACCTCGGCGCGTTCGTCGCCGACGGCACGATCGACTGGGAGCGCCTGGACGCCACCGTGCGTACGGCCGTGACCTTCCTCGACCGGGTCGTGGACATCAACTTCTACCCGACCGAGCAGGCCGGCCGGTCCAACGCCCGCTGGCGGCCGGTGGGTCTGGGCGCGATGGGTCTCCAGGACGTCTTCTTCCAGCTGCGGCTGCCGTTCGACTCCCCCGCGGCCCGCGCCCTGTCGACGAAGATCTCCGAGCGCATCATGCTCGCGGCGTACGAGGCGTCGTGCGACCTCGCGGAGCGCTCGGGCCCGCTGCCCGCGTGGTCCGAGACGCGTGCCGCCCGCGGCGTGCTGCACCCGGACCACTACGACACCGAGCTGAACTGGCCGGAGCGCTGGGACGCGCTGCGCGCCCGGGTCGCGAAGAGCGGGATGCGCAACTCCCTGCTTCTCGCCAT
Source organism: Streptomyces poriferorum (assembly GCF_019399235.1). GTDB lineage: Bacteria > Actinomycetota > Actinomycetes > Streptomycetales > Streptomycetaceae > Streptomyces > Streptomyces poriferorum. The sequence continues at coordinate 55,945 of NZ_JAELVH010000017.1, forward strand.
CGCGCCGACGGCGACGATCGCCTCGATCGCAGGCGTGTACGAGTGCATCGAGCCGCAGGTCTCCAACCTCTTCAAGCGCGAGACGCTCAGCGGGGAATTCCTCCAGGTCAACGGCTATCTGGTGGACGAGCTGAAGCAGCTCGGCGTGTGGGACGCGCGGACCCGTGAGGCGCTGCGCGAGGCGAGCGGCTCGGTGCAGGGCTTCGCGTGGATCCCCGAGGAGGTGCGGGCGCTGTACCGCACCGCGTGGGAGATCCCGCAGCGCGGCCTGATCGACATGGCGGCGGCCCGTACGCCGTTCCTCGACCAGAGCCAGTCGCTGAACCTGTTCCTGGAGACGCCGACGATCGGCAAGCTCTCCTCGATGTACGCGTACGCCTGGAAGCAGGGGCTGAAGACGACGTACTACCTGCGCTCCCGCCCGGCGACCCGGATCGCCCGCGCCGCGTCCGCCGCCACCGTCCCCGAGCAGGCACCCGCGCCCGACGCGGACGCGATCGCCTGCTCCCTGGAGAACCCCGAGTCCTGCGAGGCCTGCCAGTAATGAGCTCCAACGACAACAAGAACCTGCTGGACCCGGGCTTCGAACTGACCCTGCGGCCGATGCGGTACCCGGACTTCTACGAGCGCTACCGGGACGCGATCAAGAACACCTGGCACGTGGAGGAGGTCGACCTCCACTCCGACGTGGCGGACCTCGCCAAGATGTCGCCCGCCGAGCAGCATCTGATCGGCCGGCTGGTGGCGTTCTTCGCGACCGGCGACTCGATCGTCTCCAACAACCTCGTGCTGACGCTGTACAAGCACATCAACTCCCCCGAGGCGCGGCTGTACCTGTCGCGGCAGCTGTTCGAGGAGGCCGTGCACGTCCAGTTCTATCTGACGCTGCTCGACACGTATCTGCCCGATCCGGACGACCGGGCGGCCGCGTTCGACGCGGTCGAGGAGATCCCGTCGATCCGCGAGAAGGCGCAGTTCTGCTTCCGGTGGATGGACTCGGTCGAGAAGATCGACCGGCTGGAGACGAAGGCCGACCGCCGCCGTTTCCTGCTGAACCTGATCTGCTTCGCGGCGTGCATCGAGGGGCTGTTCTTCTACGGCGCCTTCGCGTACGTGTACTGGTTCCGCTCCCGCGGGCTGCTGCACGGCCTCGCCACGGGCACCAACTGGGTGTTCCGTGACGAGACGATGCACATGAACTTCGCGTTCGAGGTCGTGGACACCGTCCGCAAGGAGGAGCCCGACCTCTTCGACGACGCGCTCCAGCAGCAGGTCACCGACATGCTGAAGGAGGCTGTCGAGGCGGAGCTGCAGTTCGGCCGCGACCTGTGCGGCGAGGGCCTGCCCGGGATGAACACCGAGTCGATGCGCCAGTACCTGGAGTGCGTCGCCGACCAGCGGCTCACCCGGCTGGGCTTCCCCGCGGTGTACGGCTCGGAGAACCCGTTCTCGTTCATGGAGCTCCAGGGCGTCCAGGAGCTGACGAACTTCTTCGAGCGCCGCCCGTCCGCGTACCAGGTGGCCGTCGAGGGCACGGTCGGCTTCGACGACGACTTCTAGTACCGCGACGGGGCAAACGTTGCCTACCGCGGCGCTAGCTGTATTGACCGGTGAGGTTGGGGACGCGGCTGGCGGGTGGTCTGCCTGCGAGCGCGGTGTGTCCGCGGTGGTGATTGTAGGAGTGCAGCCAGTGGGGGAACGCGTCGCGTCGTTCCTGCTCTGATCGGTAGGGCTTTGCGTAGGCCCATTCGTCGAGCAGGGTGCGGTTGAGGCGTTCGACCTTGCCGTTGGTCTGTGGCCGGTAGGGCCGGGTTCGCTTGTGGGTGATCCCGGCCGCCGTCAGGGTCTCGCGCCAGAGGTAGGACTTGTAGCAGGCGCCGTTGTCGGTCAGGACCCGTTCGACGATGATCCCGGCGCCGGTGAAGTAGGCGTGTGCGCGTGTCCAGAACGCGGTGGCGGTCTCTTTCTTCTCGTCGGTGTGGATCTCGCTGTAGGCGAGGCGGGAGTGGTCGTCCACGGCGGTGTGGATGTAGCTGTAGCCGGCTCCGGAGCGGGTCTTGCGGCCTGCCTGGCGGCCGAGGGCCTTGTGGCCGCCGCCGTCGGGGATGTTGCCGAGTTTCTTGATGTCCACGTGCACCAGTTCACCGGGCCGGTCGCGTTCGTAGCGGCGTATGACGCGGCCGGTGGCCCGGTCGAGATGGCTGAGCCGGGCCAGGCCGAAGCGGAGCAGGACTCGGTGCACGGTGGAGGGCACCAGGCCCAGCAGGTGCGCGATGCGGGCCGGTCCCCACCGCCGTGCGAGGCGGACCTTGATGATCCGGCGTTCGGTCCGGGTCGGCGTGCGCCCGGGGCTGTGGTGGGGGCGGCTGGAACGGTCACTCATCCCCGCCTCGCCGAGCTGGCGGTAACGCCCGGCCCATCGCTGGGCCGTGGTCGGCGAGACCTGGAACCGCTCCGCTGCCCGGCGCAGGGGCCATCCGTCATCGACCACACAGCGGGCCAGCCGCAGACGTCCGGTCTCGGTCAAGGGTGCATTACGGTGGGGCATGAGGGCCTTTCGGGCTGGTGTAGACGTCGCAATCCACACCGAACCCGGAAGGCCCTCACTCGTTCAAGATCCCAAGACGGTGATCGCTGTCACCGCACCCAACCTCCGTGGACAGAACAGCTAGCCCTTCAGATCCTCGCCCAGCTCCTGACGTACGGACGCCGTGCGGCCCTCACCGGTCGTGCGGCGTCCGCCGTTTGCGGGGGTTCGGCGCTCCGCGCCCGTTCCGCTTCCCGCAGCTGGCGGTCGATGCGGCGTTCGCGGGCGATGCCGACCAGCGTCGGCGCCAGGAAAAGTGCGAAAACGACTGTTGTGCCCAGGTAGTTCAGGAATGTGTTCATGTCTCTACTCTCGCCGGTCCCGGCCGATCGCGGCAGTGGCAGGACTGTCATGGGGCATCGAATTACTGCCACACTGGGGGCATGCTGAAGAATGTGGCCGCCCTGCTGCTCGACGACGTGAACCCCTTCGAACTCGGTGTCTTGTGCGAGGTGTTCGGCCTCGACCGCAGCGAGGAGGGACTGCCGGTGCACGATTTCGCCGTGGTCTCCGCCGAGGGCCCGGTACTCCGCACCCATGCCGGATTCACCATCACCACCCCCCACGGCCTCGACCGCCTGGAGGAGGCCGACCTCATCGCGGTCCCCGCCGGCACCCACTTCGTGGACCGGGAGTACCCCGAGGACGTCCTGGAGGCCTTGCGCCGGGCAGTGGGGCGCGGGGCCAGGGTGCTCAGCGTCTGTTCGGGGGCGTACGTTCTCGGCGCGGCCGGCCTGCTGGACGGGCGGCGCTGCACCACCCACTGGCGCCACGCCACCGAGCTGGCCCGTCGCTTCCCGCGTGCGATCGTCGAACCGGACGTGCTGTACGTGGACGAGGGTTCCGTTATCACGTCGGCGGGCACGGCGGCGGGGATCGACGCCTGTCTGCACCTGGTCCGCCAGGCCTACGGGACCGCCGCCGCCAACACGATCGCCCGCCGCATGGTGGTACCGCCGCACCGCGACGGCGGGCAGGCGCAGTACATCGAGCGCCCGCTGCCCCGGAACCGCTGCGACACGGTCGGCGACACGCTCGCCTGGATGGAACGTCACCTCGACCAGGAGATGACCGTCGAACAGCTCGCCGCCCTGGCACACATGTCACCACGCACGTTCGCCCGCCGCTTCCAGCAGGAGACGGGCACCACGCCGTACCGCTGGCTGTTGCGCCAGCGCGTACTCCTGGCGCAGCACCTCTTGGAGACATCCGATGAAACAATGGATACGATCGCCGGACAGACCGGTTTCGGGAACGCCGCGGCGCTTCGCCATCAGTTCGTACGCTCCTTGGGTACCACGCCGAACGCGTATCGCCGGACCTTCCGCGGCCCGACCGAATTGACCGAAGTAGCCTGATCACTTACGGGGCTTACATCGGACCATTCGTCCAACTGATTCCCCCGCGAGTCCATGGACCGGGTCCGCCCCGGCACGTCAGGGTCGGGCGCATGGACATCCGGATGGCTAAACGAAGGACCGTCGGGGCCGTGGTGGCCGCGCTCGCCGCCACTCTGCTGCCCCTGCAGAGCGCCTCGGCCGAGGACGGGGCGTCCGCCGCCGCGCCGCCGCCCGAGGTGCTGCCGTCACTGCGGCAGTGGCAGCCCGGCGAAGGGGAGTTCACCCTCACGGACCGGGCGAGGATCGTGCTGGACGGGGTGCGCGAGCAGCGCACGGCCGCCGATGCGGCGCGGTTCGCGGGCGAGCTGGCGGGGAAGGCCCCGGTCTCGCGGGGCAGGGCCCGCGCCGGTGACATCGTGCTGCGCCAGGACGCCTCCCTGAAGGGATCGCTGGGCGCGGAGGGCTACCGCCTCGACGTCGGCGACCGGCTCACGGTCACCGCCGCGACGTCGGCGGGCGTCTTCTACGGTTCGCGTACGGTGCTCCAGCTGCTGAACGACGACGGGCGGGCCGCGCGCGGTTCGGCGACCGACGTGCCCGCGTACCGCGAGCGCGGAGTCGGGGTGTGTGCCTGTTACATCAACGTCTCGCTGCCCTGGTTCGAGCGGCTGATGAAGGACATGGCCTCGCAGAAGCTGAACCAGCTCTGGATCGAGGCGAAGATCAGGAGCGACGTCGACCCCGAGTCGGCGTTCTGGGGCTACTACACGAAGCCGCAGGTACGGGCCCTGGTCGCGATGGCGAAGAAGTACCACATCGACCTCGTGCCGGAGATCAACTCCCCCGGCCACATGGACACCTACCTGGAGAACCACCCGGAGCTCCAGCTCAAGGACAAGGACGGCGTCGCCTCGCCGCCCCGGCTGGACATCTCACGGCCCGAGGCCCTGACGTACTACACCTCGATGGTCGACGAGGCCCTGGAGGTGTGGGACACCCGCACCTGGCACATGGGCGCCGACGAGTACATGATCGGCTCCTCGTACCCGAACTATCCGCAGCTGCAGACGGCCGCCGCCGCCAAGTTCGGCGCCTCGGCCACCCCCGACGATCTCTTCGCCGACTTCATCAACCAGGTCAACGCCCACGTGAAGGCCGACGGCCGGTCGCTGCGGATCTGGAACGACGGTCTGATGGGCCGCAACGGCGTCGTCCCCCTCGACCGTGACATCACCGTCGAGCACTGGCTGGGCGGCGGCGCCATCCAGCAGCCGTCCGCGCTGCTGGCCGAGGGCCGCCCGGTGATGAACTCCGCGTACGCGCTCTACCTGGTGCGCGGCGGCTACACGATGCAGACCCAGAAGCTGTACGAGAGCGACTGGACGCCCCTGCGCTTCGAGGGCCAGACACTGCCGGCCACGGCGGCGAACCTGACCGGCGCGAAGATCAGCCTGTGGCCGGACAGTGCGGCGGCCGAGACCGAGAACGAGGTCGAGGCGAAGGTCTTCATGCCGCTGCGCTTCATCGCGCAGGCCACCTGGGGCGGCCCGAAGCCGAGTGGGACGTATGCCGGTTTCGAGGCGCTGGCCCGTCGGATCGGGCACGCCCCGGGCTGGGAGAACACCGACCGCGCCCCGCTGGCCGACGGTACGTACCGCCTGAGCGCGGGCGCGGGGACGCTGGCGCCCGGCGCGGACGCCGGGGTGTCGCTGGCCCGGAACGCGAAGGCGGCCTGGACGCTGACGGCGACCGCGGACGGCTACTACACCGTGAAGTCCGCGGAGAGCGGCCTGTGCCTGGACGCGGCGCGCGGGAAGAAGTACCTGGGCGCTCCGCTGGAGGTGGGGGCCGAGCTGTCGCTCGGGACCTGCGCGGCGGGCGCGCGTACGCAGCGCTGGCAGCTCGACGCCGGAGCCGGCGCGCTGGTCCTGCGCAACGCCGTCTCGCAGCTCCGGCTGACGGAGCGGGCCACGGACGGTGCCGCGGTGCAGACGACGGGCGGGACGCGCCTGACGGCGAAGTCCGCCTGACCTCGGGAGCAGCTGTGGGGCCCGCCGGCGACGGCGGGCCCCACAGACATGTCAGATGCCGCAGTTGGGCGCCGACCAGTAGTGGCTCGGGCCCTGGTTCACGTGGACGTGGTCGTTGTGGTCCGGGTAGCCCGGGCCGAGGATCCCGTTGAACCCGTGGTTACGGGCCTGCTGGGCCAGGGTGCAGAAGGCGATCCCGCCCAGGTCGGCCGCGTCGCCGTACAGATGGCGGCTGTTGGACGCACCGCCGACCGCACTGTTGCAGGACGTGGAGCGGAAACCGCTGTTGACGGTGATGGGCCGGTCACCGAGCGCGTGGCGCAGCGCCTCCAGCTTCCACATGGTGCTCAGCGCGTTGGCCTTCGCGGTGCCCGCCGCGACGGCACCACCCGCCCAGGTGCTGTTGCAGTGGTTGAGCTCGGCGTACGTGAAGTGGGCGGGCGTGCAGTCGCTGTCCTGGAGCGCGTAGAGCTTGGACTGGGTGGCCGGGCCGGCGACGCCGTCGGCAGCCAGTCCGTAGGCGGCCTGGAAGCGCTTGACGGCGGCGGTGGTGGCGGGCCCGTAGGAGCCGTCGATGGCGAGTACGGAGTTGTATCCGGGGTATCCGGCCACCCGGATCTGGAGCTGGACGACATCGTTGCCGGTGGCGCCCGAGGACAGGGTGCGGGTCCAGGTGTAGCAGTCGTCGGCCTGTGCGGTACCGGCGGTCACGACCGCCCCGCCCAACGCGAATGCCATGGTCATGACAAGGCCGAGCAGGAGTCGTGCGGAACGTCTGAGCATGGGGGGGGGCTCCCTACCACGGTGAAGGTGTGGAGCGACAGCCTGTCGGACGAGTCGACGCGCGTCAACTATGCATGGAAGAAAGGCAGTTGACTTCCCCGAGACATGCCGGAGGCCCTGTCCCGGCGTACCGGAACAGGGCCCCGCACAGCTGCGCGCCGGCCGGATCAGTCGTTCGGGACGACCTCGTAGCGCGGGGTGTTCTCCGCCATCTGGCGCAGCGCGTCCTTGCGGTCGCGCTTGGAGAGGCGGTCGATGTACAGGTAGCCGTACAGGTGGTCCGTCTCGTGCTGGAGGCAGCGGGCGAAGTAGCCGTCGCCCCGCAGCTTGACCGGGTTGCCCCGGGCGTCCTGGCCGCGCACCACCGCGTAGTCCGGGCGGGCCAGCGAGGCGTACGCCGTCGGGACGGAGAGGCAGCCCTCGTTGGAGTCGTCCAGGACGCGCTCCTCGGGCGCCAGCTCGTCGAGCACCGGGTTGCAGATGGCGCCCGTGTGCCGGACCCCGTCGTCGTCCGGGCAGTCGTAGACGAAGACCTTGAGGTCGACCCCGATCTGGTTGGCGGCCAGGCCCACGCCCTCCGCCGTCCGCTGGCTGGCGAACATGTCGTCGATCAGCTGGGCCAGCTCGTCGTCGAACGCGGTGACGTCCTTGCACTCCTTGTGCAGGACCGGGTTGCCCACGACCGTGATCGGGCGCGAGGTGCCGCGCTCGCGGTGTGCCGCCTCACGCGCCTCGCAGTCCTCGGTGTCGATGAGGAACCCGTCCTCGTCGACGCTGATCTGCTCGTCCGTCTCCTGCTGCGCCATGTCCGCCGTACGCCTTCCTCACAACGTGAAACCCGGGATCCGCGGCTCGCGAGACCCGGGCGCCCGAGCACCGGAATCGGTGCGCGTACAGCCTACGGGCACCCGTCGGCCGACTTCTTCCGGACGTCAGCAGACTTCTTCGAGATCCCGCCACTCACGGCTGTCCGGGCTGTCCGCCACCCAGCCGTCGAGCAGCCCGCGCACGAGCCCCGCGGGCGCCGCGAGACCGCACTCGCGCTCGGGCACCCACAGTTCGCCGGCGGTGCGGTGGCCCAGCGGGCCGGGATGGCCCGGCTCGCTGTGGTCGTGCGGGTCGAGATGCTCGCCGTCGCCCTCGTCGCTCTCCATCCGGCTCTCCGAACAGGCCCGGCACAGCAACCGGACGGACGAGGACCAGTCCTCGGCGGCGAAACCCGCGTCGGACGCCAGTTGCTCCAGCGCGTCCCGGTCCGCCTCGGTGGCCGCTTCGAGGAGCACCACCCAGGTGGGGACGGGGGACGGGGCCCACAGCTCGATCTCGTCGAACACCGGGTAGGAGGGCCCGGCCGCGGTGATCCGCTCGCCGTGCGGCACCCCGTCGTGCAGGACGACCTCGCCCCAGCGCCGCCCGGACGACGGCAGCGGGATCGACAGGACCTCGATCCGTGCCGGATCCAGCCTGCGGCCCCAGACGACCTCGGCCTCGCCCTCCGGCGACAGCCGCACGGCCGCGCTGCCCAGCTCCATGCCGACCGGCTCGCTGCCCGCCGCCGGAGTCTGCTGCCCGCCGCCGGGCACCTTCAGCCCGTACGCCTGCCAGGCCCGGCGGGCCAGCGGCCAGTCCTGGAGCGCGGTGGCGGCGATCCCGACGTTCCACCAGTCGGGGGCGCCGGACTCCTTGTCGAGCAGCGCGACGGCCCGCAGGCCCGCGGCTCTCGCCTGTTCCCAGTCGTGCCGGAACTTGTGCAGCAGCGCCAGGTTGAACCATGACTCGGAGAGCCAGGGTTCCAGGTCCGCCGCACGCGTCAGCAACGCGCCCGCGTCCTCGTACCGGCCGTCGCCGATCAGCGTGAACGCGCGGTCCGTGGCCTGCCGCCAAGAGGCGGAGGGCCGATGCCGTACCTTCCCGAAGATCCTCACGATTCCCGCCTGTCCCGACTGGACACCCTCGTTTTCCGCTCTCTTCGCATCCAACCATGCCCGGCCGGACGCCCGCTCATTACCCATGGGTTACCCCGGCGGGACGGGGGTCAGACCGCCCCTGGCCAGAACCCTGGCGAGCGATTCCACCACCTGGGGCTGGTAATCACGGCCGGTTCCGAGCCTGAGCTGTTCCAGGGCACCGAGCGGCCCGCCGATCCCTTCCCCGCACAGGTCGTCGTATGCGTTGACCGCCCGGACGATCCTGGCGGACAGCGGCTGCTCGCGGTAGGGGTCCGCCTGCTGTTCCACGACGACGGCGACCTCGGTGTCCACCCCGGTCTGGCGGACCACGGCCCCGCCCAGCAGGGCGATCCGGCGCTGCTCGGCGGCAGGCAGGGAGGCCGTCGCCCCGTCCGGTACCGGGTCGACGAGCGAGAGCTGGCCGATGTCGTGCATCAGCGCCGCGTACTCGAGGACGGTGAGGTCGGGCCCGGAGAGGCCCATCTCGCGCCCGACAGCCGTGCACAGCACCGCCACCCTGCGGGCGTGACCGTGCGGGGTGTACCCGGCGATCTCGGTTGACCGGGCGAGCGAGGCGATGGTCTGCCGGTAGGTGGTGCGCACCGCGGCGAACCGGCGGAAGGACACCTGGGTGAGGAGCAGCGGTACGCACAGGACAGGCAGCGCCCACAGCCCGGCGACGGCGACCCCGAGCGCCATCACGGCACCGGTGGCACAGACCGCCGACCCGATGCCGCCCAGCGCCCGCAGCTCGTCGCGGAGCAGTGGCCCGTACGGGACGGGGGTCAGCCCGGCCGCCCGGAGGCTGCGGGGCAGCGTGCGGGCCCGCAGCAGCAGGGCGCCGAGCACGGCGTCGCACAGGGCGGTGAGGCCGAGCAGCACGAGGAGGAAGGCCGCGTAGTACGGGCCGTCACCGAACCAGTCCGCGGACCGGCCGGAGTTGTACAGCGGCTGGAAGCAGACGGCCGCGAAGGTGACGGTCAGGACGCGGCGGGCCACCTGGTCGGGGCCGGGCCCGCTGCCGCGCGCGACATGGGGCACGGAGGCGACGAGCTGCGCCGCGACGAGCACGGCGATCACCTGGAGCACCCCGTGACTGGTCGGCTCCCCTGCGCTGCTCCCGAGCAGGGCGTACGCGAGCGCCCCGGCCGCGCCGAGCGGCGCGGGCTCCCGTTCCCCCGGCTGGGCGCCCCAGCGGGCCAGCTCACCGATGGTGATGAGCAGGCCGAAGGCGAGGGCGTGGCCGGGTTCGTGGACGCCGTGCCACAGGGTGTGCGCCAGCCCGGCGGCGGCGAGCGCGAGGGCGGCGCCACGGACGGCCAGGACGACGTGCGGCAGCCGTACCCACCGCGGGCTCACCGGGGACGGTCCGGGGCGCCGCGACCGAGCCCGTCGGCCGGTCGGGGACGGACCGGCCCCCGGACGGACCCGGCGCCCACGCCCCCGGCCTCGTCCTGCCCCCGCGGCACCGGAACCCGCTCCTCGTCCGCCGTCGCGGCCCCCGACCACCCGTGCCGTTCCAGGCCCCGCGCCAGAGCCCGGACCATCTGCGGGTCGAACTGGGTGCCCGCACACCGCTTGAGTTCCTCCACGGCGACCGGAACCGGGCGCCCCGGCCGGTAGGAGCGGGTCGAGGTCATCGCGTCGAAGGCATCGGCGACGGCGACGACCCGGGCGAACTCGGGGATCCGGCGGCCGGTCAGCCCGTACGGGTAGCCGCTGCCGTCGAGCCGCTCGTGATGGTGCAGGATCGCGGCCCTGGCCTCGCCGAGGAAGCCGATGCCGCGGACGATCTCGTGGCCGTACTCCGGGTGCAGTTCGATCACCCGGCGTTCCTCCGGGGTCAGGGGCCCGTCCTTGCGCAGCACCCTCGTCGGCACCCCGAGCTTCCCCACGTCGTGCAGGATTCCGGCGAACCGGAGCACCTCGATGCGCTCCTGCGCCATGCCCAGCTCCTGCGCGATGAGCACGGACGCGCGCCCCACCCGCTCGCTGTGCCCCCGGGTGTAGGTGTCCTTGATGTCGACGGCCTGCACGAGGGCCCTGATCGTGGCGCGGTGCGCGGCGTGCTCACGGTGGTACTGGGCGAAGACCCAGCAGGAGATGTACATCGGCAGCAGGACGAAGAGCGCGGCCAGCGGCCCGTACGAGCTGTGCCACAGGATCGCCATCATCAGCCCGGCGAGACCGTGCACCAGGTGCGGCCCCAGCGATCGCGGCAGCAGCCCGCTCCAGGCGCGCCGCAGGGGCAGCTGTTCCGCCGCCGCGAGGATCGAGCCGTCCAGGGCGGTCAGGACGAGGCTGAAGACCAGCGCGGCGGTGCAGGCGGGCAGCAGGGCGTACGGCAGGTCGGGGAGCCGGTCCGGCCCCGGACCGCCGAGCGCGGCGGGGCCCCCGAGCAGGGTGTGCACCGACGAGGCCGCCCAGACGGTGACGGCCAGCTGGCCGGCCCGCCAGATCCGGCGGGCCGCGGCGGGCGGCTTCTCCACCCGCCCGACGAGCGAGCCCGGGATCGCGACCAGTGCGGCGGCCGGGGGCGGCAGCAGGAAGGCCGCGGCGAGCAGCAGGGGAAAGAACGATCCGGCGCTGATGGGCACGGAACTGCCGAAGAAGGGGCAGCGGCCGGGCAGTTCACAGACGAGGTAGAGCCCGGTGAGCAGTCCGAGGGTGGTCCAGGGGGTGCCCGCGCCGGGACGCAGCGCGGGCAGGACGCACAGGGCGGCGCCGAGCGCGACGGCCAGGATGTACGCCCGCGCCGCGCCACGTGTGGCTCTCACCCGTTCCGCCCGCCCCCAGGTCGCGTCCGCGAAGTCTCGCCCGGTCCGCCCCGTGGGCGGACGACGATACTTTTCGGACACCCCCCAGCATCGCCAATGGAGGCGTCAGGCTAGCGAGTTGGGCGCCCCGGCAGAGTGCCGACGGCTGCGATTAGCACGTTCGGGTGATGCGTCATTCGTTGGCGGCGGCCGGCAGCTCGGTGTCGGAGACCGTGACGTCCTGTTCCGGTACCGCCTGCCCGGACCGGATCAGGTCGATCCGGCCCATCACCTTCGAGCGCAGGTCGGCCGGGACGTCGTCCTGACCGCAGCAGCGCTTGACCAGCTTCTTCACGGCCTGCTCCAGGCCGTACTTCTCCAGGCACGGGGAGCACTCGCCGAAGTGCACCTCGAACTTGTTGCAGTCGCTGTCGGGCATCTCCCGGTCGAGGAACTCGTAGAGGTGATCGAGGACCTCAGCGCACTCCGTCTCGTGCGGCTCTCCGCAGCTCATGAGCCCGAGCCTTTCCGATCGTCCGACTCACCGGCGCCCGCCGGGACGAGCCCGCGGTCACGGGCGTAGTCCTCCAGCATGCCGCGCAGTTGACGGCGGCCCCGGTGCAGCCGGGACATCACCGTACCGATGGGAGTCCCCATGATGTCCGCGATCTCCTTGTAGGCAAAGCCCTCTACATCGGCGAGATAGACGGCGATGCGGAACTCTTCGGGGATGGCCTGCAGCGCAGACTTCACATCGGAGTCGGGCAGGTGGTCAAGAGCCTGGGACTCGGCGGAGCGCAGACCGGTCGACATGTGCGACTCGGCACGAGCCAGCTGCCAGTCCTCGATCTCTTCGGCCGCACTGCGCTGGGGTTCGCGCTGCTTCTTGCGGTACGAGTTGATGAACGTGTTTGTGAGGATGCGGTACATCCACGCCTTGAGGTTGGTGCCCTCACGGAACTGGTGGAAGGAGCCGTACGCCTTGGCATACGTCTCCTGGACCAGGTCCTCGGCGTCCGCGGGGTTGCGCGTCATGCGCAGCGCGGCCGAGTACATCTGGTCGAGGAAACCGAGGGCATCGCGTTCGAAGCGCGCGTTGCGCTCGGCGGTCGTCTCCTGCGGGCGGCCGTCGTCGGTCCCTGTGTCGGTCCCAGTGACCGGACCCACCTCCTCCAACGCTGTGGCGGAGCCGAAACCGGACCCGCTCGAATCGGAGAATAGTCGACCTTGGTCCGACGCGGGCTGTCGATCCGATCCGTTCAGTGCCCGCTCGGGAGTGGTCTTGGCCGCATGCAGCACCGTCCACTCCAGGTCAGCGGCGTTCGAGCGACGCGGGCAGATGGTCGAACCCATGCGACGGACTCCCTCTCCACATACGACGTTGGTGTACCGACGTCCCGAACAACAGCGGCCCCCCGTTCAACATTCCCGGGTCCGGGACCGGCCCCGGATCACTCGATTCCGGCCAGCCAGCCGGTCACGGACGTGGTGAGGATCTCCATCGCCTGAGCCTCGGTCAGCCCGGATCGCCTGGGGACGGCGAAGCCGTGGTCCCCGTGCGGCACCTCGGCCATCCGGTACTCCCCCGGCGGGAATTCGGCGGGCTTGCCGAACGGGTCGTTGCCGCCTTGGACGACGAGCGTGGGGACGCCGGCGCCCAGGAGCTCGTCGGCGCGGGACTTCTCCGGGCGGCCCGGAGGGTGCAGCGGGAAGCTGAGCGCGAGGACCGCCCGGGCGCCGAGCCCCGCCGCGGTCCGGCAGGCGACCCTGGCCCCGGCGCTGCGCCCTCCTGCGACGACCGGGAGCCCCGGGGCCGCCAGCACCGGCCACAGGCCGCGCCAGCCGGTGTCCAGGGTCTTCGGGGCGGGAGCGAGCTTCTTCCCGGCGACCCGCCAGGGCTGCTCCACCAGAGCGACGCTCACCTCGTGAGCGGGCAGCGCGGCAGCGAGGGCCTTGAGGTCCCGGGCTTCGATGCCGCCGCCCGCGCCGTGTCCGAGCGCGAGCAGGAGGCGGGGGCGTGCCGCGGGCACCCAGGTGATCCGGGCCCGGCCGGCGTCGGTGTCGACCGTTTCGGTGCGGGGGTCTGTCTCGGTGGCGTTCACACCCCCATCCAACCAACCCGCGGCGGGCCGCCCGGACTCCGGCGCGTCACCCGCTCGTCCGCTCGTCCGCTTGTCCCCTTGCCCTCATCCGCTCGTCCGCTCGTCCGCTCGTCCGCTCAGAAGAGCGTGCTCACCTCGGGCGCCGCCAGCTCGTCGAGCAGTTCGGGGCCGTTGTTGCGGACGTTGCTGACGGCGGTGGCCACCGGATAGGCCCGCATGAGCCCGCCGGGCGGGGGCGCGAGCAGCCCGCGCAGCTCCTCGACATCCGTACGGGAGGGGTCCAGCCAGTCGTCCCAGCGGTCCGGGGTCAGCATCAGCGGCATCCGGGGGTGGATGTCGGCGAGCGCGGACGGGCCCTCGGCGGGCGCGACGGCCAGCGGGGCCGTCTCCGCCTCGGTCGTGATCACCGAGCAGGTCACCCACCAGGCCTGGGGATGGTCGTCCGGCAGGGTCCGGTCGCGCCAGAACTCGTAGAGACCGGCCATGGCGAAGACCGATCCGTCGGCGGGCGTCACGAAGTACGGCTGCTTGCGGGGCCGCTTCTTCCGGCCCTTCTCCTCCAGCTGCCGCTCCTCGCTGCCGGTCACCCACTCGTAATAGCCGTCCGCGGGCAGGATGCAGCGCCGGGAGACGAAGGGGCGGCGGAACGACGGCTTCTCGTGGACCGTCTCGGCGCGGGCGTTGATCATCCGGGCGCCGCCCTCCGGGGATTTGGCCCAGGAAGGCACGAGCCCCCACTTCAGGGCGCGCAGCTGGCGAACCGGACGCTGGTCGTCGGCGTCCTTCACAGGACGTTCCAGTACGGCGTAGACCTCCTTGGTCGGCGCCACGTTGTAATCGGGTTCCAGCGTCTCGGCCGGTTCCCACTTCTCCACCTGGAAGAGTCCGGTCAGATCCTCGGGCCGCCGACTCGCTGCATACCGTCCGCACATAGGTGCCAGACTGCCACGACCGTCATCCCGACCGGACACCGATGACGCCAATACCGCAAGGAGCCGCCCAGACCATGGACAGCACCGATCTCGGCAATCTGTGGGACCGCGTCTTCGGCACCCAGCCCGCCCCCGAGCAGTGGCTGGTGGTGGTGACCGCCACGGCCGCGCTCATCGCCGTCGTACCGAACTTCATATGGCGGCTGTCACGCAACGCGATCACCATCGCCCACGAGGGCGGCCACGGGCTGATCGCCCTGGTCACCGGCCGGCAGCTCTCGGGCATCCGGCTGCACTCGGACACCAGCGGGCTGACGGTGAGCCGGGGCAAGCCGACCGGGATCGGCATGGTCCTGACCGCCGCAGCGGGTTACACCGCACCGCCGCTGCTGGGTCTGGGCGGTGCCTGGCTGCTGGTGAACGGCCGGATCACGCTGCTGCTGTGGCTGGCCACAGCCCTGCTCGCGGTGATGCTGGTCATGATCCGCAATGTGTACGGGGCGCTGACGGTCATCCTCACCGGATCGCTCTTCCTGCTGATGTCATGGCTGGCCTCGCCCGCCTGGCAGTCCCTGTTCGCGTACAGCGCGGTGTGGTTCCTGCTGCTGGGCGGCGTGCGTCCGGCGTTCGAGCTGCAGTCCAAGCGGCGGCACGGCGGGGCACCGGACTCGGACGCGGACCAGTTGTCCCGGCTGACGGACGTGCCGGCCGCGCTGTGGCTGTTCCTGTTCCACGCGGTGTCGCTCTGCTCTCTCATCGGCGGCGGCCGCTGGCTGCTGGGGCTGTGAGCCCTGCCCCGCGCCGCCGCGCCCCGTTTGCCCGACGCTCTAAAGTGACCTCATGACCGAAAGTGCCGTGCACCCCGCCCTCTGGCCCGCCCCTCACGCGAGCGGAGCCGTCGACGCCACCGTCACGGTGCCCGGATCGAAGTCGGTCACCAACCGCGCGCTGGTGCTCGCCGCGCTCTCCTCGGAGCCCGGGTGGCTGCGCCGCCCGCTGCGCTCCCGCGACACCCTGCTGATGGCCGAGGCGCTGCGCGCGATGGGGGTCGGCATCGAGGAGACGGTGTCCTCCAGCTCGTCCGTCGCCGGTGGCCCGGACGGTTCGGGCGAGGCCTGGCGGGTCATCCCGGCCGGTCTGCACGGCCCGGTCACCGTCGATGTCGGCAACGCCGGTACGGTCATGCGCTTCCTGCCCCCCGTGGCGACCCTGGCCAACGGGCCGGTCCGTTTCGACGGCGACCCCCGTTCCTACGAGCGCCCGCTGACGGGCGTGATCGACGCCCTGCGCGTGCTCGGCGCCCGGATCGACGACGACGGCCGCGGCTCCCTGCCGATGACCGTGCACGGCGGCGGCGCGCTCGACGGCGGCCCGGTGGCGATCGACGCCTCCTCGTCCTCCCAGTTCGTCTCGGCGCTGCTGCTGTCGGCGCCGCGTTTCAACCAGGGCGTGGAGGTACGTCACACCGGCGCCCTGCTGCCCTCGATGCCGCACATCCGGATGACCGTCGACATGCTGCGGGCCGTCGGCGCCCAGGTGGACGAGCCGGAGACGGGCGGCGAGCCGAACGTCTGGCGGGTCTCCCCCTCGGCACTGCTGGGCCGCGACCTGACCGTGGAGCCCGACCTGTCCAACGCCCAGCCGTTCCTGGCCGCGGCCCTGGTCACCGGTGGCCGGGTCACCGTTCCGGACTGGCCGCTGCGCACCACGCAGCCCGGTGACGCGCTGCGCGAGATCTTCACCGCGATGGGCGGCAGCTGCGAACTGACCGAGCACGGGCTGACCTTCACCGGCTCGGGCCGGATCCACGGCATCGACGTCGACCTCGGCGAGGTCGGCGAGCTGACCCCGGGCATCGCGGCCGTCGCGGCCCTGGCCGACTCCCCCTCCACCCTGAGCGGCGTCGCCCACCTGCGGCTGCACGAGACGGACCGGCTGGCCGCGCTCACCAAGGAGATCAACGAGCTGGGCGGCGACGTCACCGAGACCGCCGACGGCCTCCACATCCGGCCCCGGCCGCTGCACGGCGGTACCTTCCATACGTACGACGACCACCGCATGGCCACCGCGGGGTCGATCATCGGCCTTGCCGTCCCCGGAGTGGAGATCGAGAACGTGGCGACTACCGCCAAGACCCTGCCCGACTTCCCGCAGATGTGGACCGGAATGCTCGGGGCCTGAGACATGCGCCGCTACGGCAAGAACCCCGACGAGGACGACATCCGGGTCCGCCCCAACCGCAAGGGCAACCGGCCTCGTACGCACATCCGGCCCAAGCACGAGGACGCCGAGGAGGGCATGGTCCTCACCGTGGACCGCGGCCGCCTCACCTGTCTCGTCGAGGGCCGCACGGTCGTCGCGATGAAGGCCCGTGAGCTGGGCCGCAAGGCCGCGGTGGTGGGCGACACCGTCTCCATCGTCGGCGACCTGTCCGGTGAGAAGGACACCCTCGCCCGGATCGTCCGGATCGGTGAGCGCCGGACGGTGCTGCGCCGGACGGCGGACGACGACGACCCGTTCGAGCGGGTCGTGGTGGCCAACGCGGACCAGCTGGCGATCGTCACCGCGCTGGCTGATCCGGAACCCCGCCCGCGCATGATCGACCGCTGCCTGGTCGCCGCGTACGACGGCGGGCTCTCCCCCCTCCTGGTGCTGACCAAGTCCGATCTGGCCTCCCCGGACAAGCTGCTGGAGGCGTACACCCCGCTGGGGGTCCCGTTCATCGTCACCAGCCGTGAGGAACTGGAGAACGGCGATGCGGCCGACCGGGTCCGCGAGCAGCTGCACGACCGGGTGACCGCCTTCGTCGGGCACTCAGGCGTCGGAAAGACCACGCTGGTCAACGCGCTGGTGCCGAAGGACAGACGGCGTACGACCGGGATCGTCAACGCGGTCACCGGGCGAGGTCGCCACACCACCACCTCGGCGCTGGCGCTCCCGCTGCCGGACTACCGGGGCTGGGTGATCGACACCCCCGGTGTCCGCTCCTTCGGGCTGCACCACATCGACCCGTCCCGCGTCATCAACGCCTTCCCCGACCTTCAGCCCGGCACCGAGGAGTGCCCGCGCGGCTGCACCCACGACAGCCAGCAACCGGAATGCGCGCTGGATGCCTGGGTGAAGGCGGGGCACGCCGATCCGGCACGGCTGGACTCGCTGCGCCGGCTGCTGTCCACCCGGGAGCGGCGCGAAGGCGACTGACCCGGTCCGCCGGAGGCTGCGCGAGAGGTGCCTGGCCCGGGACCGACGCGAAGGCCACCGGCCCCGCCTGACGTTAAGGCGCCTGGCCCGGGACCGACGCGAAGGCCACGGGCCGGGTACTGACGTGAAGGCGACCGGCCCGGTACCGACGCGAAGGCGACCGGCCCCGCCACGTTTGCGATCACCCGCCATTGGTAAGTGCATAATCACAATCACACCCAGCGGTACAGGGCGGTCACCTACGCGGGAGGGGCACTGACGATGGCGTGGCTGCTGGTCGTGGTCGCGGGACTTCTGGAGACCGGCTTCGCGGTCTGCCTCAAGCTGTCGCACGGCTTCACCCGGCTCTGGCCGACCATCGCCTTCTGCATCTTCGCCCTCGGCAGTTTCGGGCTGCTGACCATGTCGCTGAAGAAGCTCGACGTCGGGCCCGCCTACGCGGTGTGGACCGGCATCGGGGCCGCGGGCACCGCGATCTACGGCATGGTCTTCCTGGACGACGTCGTGTCCACGCTCAAGCTGATCTCGATCTCGCTGGTGATCCTCGGCGTGATCGGCCTTCAGCTGTCCGGCTCCTCGCACTGACGGGCGCGGTCGGCATCGGCCCGAGGCCCACCGTGCCGCGCCGCCCCGGTCAGGCGGCCGCGTCCGGCAGCCGTTCCACGACGTCCCGCACCAGCTGCACCCCGTCTCCCGCACCGCCCCCGGGCACCAGCGCGTAGGACAGGGCGAGCCGCAGCGCGAGTTCGCAGGTCGTGGCCAGGGCAGCCGGGTCGTGCGGCGGGCGTCCCTCGTCCAGTGCGGCCACCGCCCGGTCCCTGACCTGTCCGAGGAGTTCGGCGGGGGTCGGTGGTCCGGCGTCGGCCCTGCGCTGGGCGGGCACGGCGGAGGCAGGGCGGCACGGCGCGGCGACGGGGTGGGGTAACCGCTCGCCCCAGCAGCCCGTGAGCAGCCCCCTGACCAGGGCGTTCGCCCGTGTGGCGCGGACCGTCCAGGCGGCGGTGGCGGCGAGTCTCTCGCCCGGGCCGCCGGCGGATCCCAGGGCCCGTTCGACGCCGGCGAGATAGCTGTCGGCGGCGCGCCGGACCAGGGCCCGGGCCAGTCCGTCCTTGCTGCCGAACTCGTTGTAGAGCGTCTGCCGGGACACCCCGGCGGCCGCGGCAACGTCGACCATCCGCACGGTGGGCCAAGGCCGTGCGGAGAGCGCCGCGTGGGCGGCGTCCAGCAGTGCTTCCCGCGCTGTCGGCATAGTCGCCTCCCACGCCAGGGCGGTGTCCGGCGCTCCGGACCGGGCCCAGGGGCTCTGCGTTTCAGAGTTGAGGCGCTCCCCGGCACTGTCAAGGCTTCACGCAGCCTCCGGGGCCCTGTGGCTCCGTTCACCCGCGGTGGATACTGTGACGGCATGCCCGATTACCACGATGATCTGCGCCTCGCCCACGTGCTGGCGGACGCCGCCGACGCGACGACGATGGACCGGTTCAAGGCTCTGGACCTCAAGGTCGAGACCAAGCCGGACATGACGCCGGTGAGCGAGGCCGACAAGGCCGCCGAGGAGCTGATCCGCGGCCACCTCCATCGGGCACGGCCGCGCGACGCGATCCTTGGCGAGGAGTACGGGATCGAGGGGACGGGTCCGCGCCGCTGGGTGATCGACCCGATCGACGGCACCAAGAACTACGTGCGCGGCGTACCGGTCTGGGCGACGCTGATCTCCCTGATGGAGGCCGGCGAGGACGGCTTCCAGCCGGTGGTCGGCGTGGTGTCGGCACCGGCGCTGCAGCGGCGGTGGTGGGCGGCGAAAGGCGCGGGTGCGTTCTCCGGCCGCAGCCTGACCTCCGCGACCAGGCTCAATGTCTCGAAGGTGGAGCGCATCGCGGACGCCTCGTTCGCGTACTCCTCGCTGACCGGCTGGGAGGAGCAGGGCCGGCTCGACGGTTTCATGGACCTGACCAGGGCCTGCTGGCGAACCCGTGGGTACGGCGACTTCTGGCCGTACATGATGGTCGCCGAGGGTTCGGTCGACATCTGCGCGGAGCCGGAGCTCTCGCTCTGGGACATGGCCGCGAACGCGATCATCGTCCAGGAGGCGGGCGGCCGGTTCACCAGCCTGGACGGAGTCAGCGGACCGGGCGGCGGGAATGCCGCGGCCTCGAACGGGACGCTCCACCACGAGCTTCTGGGTTACCTGAACCAGCGCTACTGACGCGCCGCACCGGGCCGCACGGGCCTGAGCAGCGAACGGAACCGACGAGGGGCGTGCCGCACCACCGCACGCCCCTCGAACGATCTTCGCTCCCCCTTGTTGCCGCCTCATATCGGTGCAACTCTGAGAGTCCCCCCACTTGTGAACTTGTGAATCGGCTCACAGAGTCGCTTCACGAAGGAGGTGGCTCCCTTCATGCTCGTCCGTGACGCCATGAGCACGATGGTCCTGACCATCGGCCCGACCCACACCCTCCGCCAGGCCGCCCGGTTGATGTCGGCGCGCCGGATCGGAGCAGCCGTCGTCCACGACCCGGACACCTGCGGGCTCGGCATCATCACCGAGCGCGACATCCTCAACGCGGTGGGATCGGGGCAGGACCCCGACACGGAGACCGCCTCCACCCACACGACGACCGATGTCGTCTTCGCCGCACCCACCTGGACCCTGGAGGAGGCGGCCGAGGCCATGACGCACGGGGGCTTCCGTCATCTGATCGTGCTGGACGACGACGGACCGGTCGGCATCGTCTCGGTGCGCGACATCATCCGCTGCTGGACACCGGCCAGACGCAATCCGGTGGAGCTGGTCGGCTGAGGGCCCGGACGCACGACCGGCCGGCACCCGTGCAGGGAACCGGCCGGTCTCGCGCCAGAAGGACTATGCGCGCAGCGCCTGGACGGCGGCGTCCAGGCGCTTGCCGAAGTCCCCGTCCGCCTGGCGGAAGTTGTTGATCGCGCGCTCGGCGATGTCATCGCGCGAGACCTTCGCGATGAACCCGGCGAGGTTGTCGATCAGTCGGCTCTTCTCGTCCTCGGAGTAGAGCCGGTAGAGGTTCCCGGCCTGTACGAAGTCGTTGTCCTCGGCGTGGCTCGGCGCCTCGTGGGTGCCGGTGCCGCCCGCGACCTGGGTGGGCTCCCACAGGGGGCGGTCGGTCTGGGCCGGGCCGCCGAAGCTGTTCGGCTCGTAGTTCTTCGTACCCTTGTGGCGGCCGTCGTACAGGTACCCGTCACGGCTGTTGGTCCGCGCCTCGGTGGCGTGCGGGCGGTTGACCGGCAGGTGGTCGGCGTTGATGCCGACGCGGTAGCGGTGCGCGTCGCCGTACGCGAAGAGGCGGCCCTGGAGCATCTTGTCCGGGGACGGACCGATGCCGGGCACGAAGTGGGCGGGACTGAAGATCGACTGCTCGGTCTCGGCGAAGATGTTCTCCGGGTTCCGGTTGAGCTCCAGCTTGCCGATCTCGACCGGCGGGTAGTCCGCGTGCGGCCACACCTTGGTGAGGTCGAACGGGTTGAAGCGGTACGTCGCCGCCTCGGCCGCCGGCATGATCTGGACCTGCACGGTCCAGGACGGGAACTCGCCGCGCTCGATGGACTCGCGCAGATCGCGCTGGTGGCTGTCCGGGTCCATGCCGGAGATCTGATTGGCCTCGTCGGTGGTGAGGTTCTTGATGCCCTGGTCGGTCTTGAAGTGGTACTTGACCCAGAAGACCTCTCCGGCCTCGTTGTTCCACTGGTAGGTGTGCGATCCGTACCCGTTCATGTGGCGCAGCGTGGCCGGTATCCCCCGGTCACCGAAGAGCCAGGTCACCTGGTGGGTGGACTCGGGCGACAGACCCCAGAAGTCCCAGACGTTGTCCGCCTCCTGCGAGCCGGTGTACGGGTCGCGCTTCTGGGTGTGGATGAAGTCGGGGAACTTGATGGCGTCCTTGATGAAGAACACCGGGGTGTTGTTGCCGACGAGGTCGTAGTTGCCGTCCTCGGTGTAGAACTTCAGCGCGAAACCGCGCGGGTCCCGAACCGCGTCGGCGGAGCCGAGGTTGCCCGCGACGGTGGAGAAGCGCAGGAAGGTCTCGGTCTGCTTGCCGACCTCGGAGAGGAACTTCGCCCGCGTCCACTGCGAGACGTCGCGGGTGAGCGTGAACGTGCCGTACGCACCGGCGCCGCGGGCGTGCACGACGCGCTCCGGGATGCGCTCACGGTTGAAGTGCGCGAGCTTCTCCATCAGCACCTGGTCCTGCACCAGCACCGGTCCGCCGACGCCCGCGGTCTGGCTGTTCTGGTTGTCGGCGACCGGTGCGCCGGCCTCCGTGGTGAGCGGTCCCTGTGTCACGTGCGCCTCCTGCGTCGTTCCTGCGTATACGCCACACGCCGTCGTGCCGTCGTGGCGAGCACAGCCTGTCCCTGGCCTATCTCGTATCTGATCCTACAATGGACTAAGTCCAAGTCAATGCGGCATCCAAATTCACACCCGTTCAGGACCAGGCGCCCGCCACTGCTAGGCTTGCGCCATGAGTGACCTGCTGGAACGACTCCGTGGACGCGGCTGGCGCATGACCGCACAACGGCGCGTCGTGGCCGAGGTCCTCGACGGGGACCACGTGCACCTGACGGCCGACGAGGTCCACGCGCGGGCCGTCGCCCGACTGCCCGAGATCTCCCGCGCCACCGTCTACAACACCCTGGGCGAGATGGTGACCCTCGGCGAGGTCATCGAGGTCTCCACCGACCGCCGGGCGAAGCGTTACGACCCGAACGCGCACCGCCCCCACCACCACCTGGTCTGCGCGAAATGCGGCGCCATCCGTGATGTGCACCCGGCGGGCGACCCGCTCGCGGACCTGCCGGCCGGCGAGCGCTTCGGTTTCATGATCTCCGGCGTCGAGATGACGTACCGCGGCATCTGCCCGAACTGCGCCGCGGCCGCCTGACCCGGCCGACTCCCCCTCCACCCCTACTGGGCCTTCCGGTGGGGGCGCTTCCGGCGTGCCCGGGCCACCGCCCGCGGCGTGGCCGGCCACGGCACGGCGTGACCGGCCGGTCGGTCGGTCCGAGTCCGCCGAGCTCCCGGCAGGGCGCGCCCGAGCCGGCAGCGGAGCAGTCGGCGACCGCTCCGCCGCGCCGCCCCGAACAGCACCGGCGCGGCCGGCCACCCCTCTGTCATCGCGCACCCCCTTCCCCAATCTGACGGGTCGTCATATCGTCATCGGCGATCACAGCCGCCCCCGCGACGGCTGTGCACCTCGATGTGCACGAGGAGACACCCGTGGGAGACCCGCACCCGAACCCACCCCAGGCAACCGCGCCATCCGTCACCGCGCCCAAGCTCCGGGCCCACGCCCTGTCCCGTTCCTTCGGGCGCGGCACCCGGGCCCTGGCCGCTCTCGGCCCCGTCGATCTCGACATCGCACCGGGCGAGTTCACCTGCATCGTCGGACCGTCCGGCTGCGGCAAGTCCACCCTGCTGAGGATCGCGGCCGGACTCCTGCGGCCCACCGCCGGTGAGCTGTCCATCCGTACGGCATCGCCCCGCCCGGCAGCGATGATCTTCCAGGACTACGGGATCCATGACTGGAAGACCGTCCTGGCCAACGTCCGTTTCGGCCTCGACATCCAGCGTGTACCCCGCCGCGAGGCCGATGCCAGAGCGCGCGACTGGCTGGTCCGGCTGGGTCTCGCCGATTTCGCCGGCGCCTATCCCGCCGAGCTCTCCGGCGGGATGCGCCAGCGCGTGGCCATCGCCCGCGCGCTCGCCGTCGAGCCCGAGATCCTGCTGATGGACGAGCCGTTCGCCGCTCTCGACGCCCAGTTGCGCACGATCATGCAGGACGAACTGCTGGACCTCACCCAGACCACACGCACCACCACCCTGTTCATCACCCACAGCCTGGAGGAAGCGATCGTGCTCGGCGACCGGGTCCTCGTGATGTCCGCCAGACCGGGCCGGATCATCGCCGAACACCGTCCCCCGTTCGCCCGGCCGCGCACCGGCGACATCCGCTCGACCCCCGAGTTCACCGCGCTGAAGAGCGAGTTGTGGGAACTGCTGCGCGGCGAAGTACGCGGAGAGGCGGCGCGGGCATGAGCACGGTCCTGAAGTCGACGACCACCTCCGGGGAACAGCTCCTGGTCCGCAGGCCAGGTCCGCAGGAACTGCATCCCGTACGCACCCACCGCAGGCGCCGCACGCTGGAGATCGCGCTCGCCGTCGCCGTACCGCTGCTTCTGGTCCTGCTCTGGCAACTGGCCGCCGCCAGGTCCTGGATCGACGACCGCGTCTACCCCGCGCCCTCGACCATCCTCGCGGACGGCTGGGACCGGGCGGCCGACGGCGAGCTGTGGCCGGACGTCCGGGCCACGCTCAAGCGGGTCCTCGGCGGCTACGCGATCGGCACGGTCGCGGGCTACGCCCTCGGCCTGCTGATGGGTTCGCTCGCGCTCGTCCGGGCCGCGCTGGAACCGCTGCTCGACGCCCTCTACGTCGTGCCGAAACTGGCGCTGCTGCCGGTGTTCCTCAATATGTTCGGCCTCGGCGAGGGGCCGCAGATCGCCCTGGTCGCCGCCACCGTCTTCTTCTTCGTCTGGATCTCGACGATGGCAGCCGTGCTCGCCGTCCCGTCCGGACACCGCGACGCGGGGCAGGTGTTCGGGGCCTCGCCCTGGCAGATGTTCCGGCACATCCTGCTGCCCGCCTCACTCCCCGCCGTTCTGGTCGGTGCGCGGATCGCGGCGGGGGTGGCCGTCCTGGTCATCGTCGCGTCGGAGCAGATCGCGGCGGCCGACGGGCTCGGGCACCTGATCTTCGACTCCCGCGCCCTGTTCCAGAACGACGTGATGTTCGTCGGCATCGTCTGCGTGGCGGTGCTCGGCGTCATCTTCTCCGAAGTGGTGCGGATCGCGGGCCGGCTGCTCACCCCGTGGGCCCCGCGCGACCGCGGCCGCAGTCAGTCGTGAACGGTTCCACCCGCTCCCCGTACGGAGGCACTGTGCGTACACGTACCCCTTTCACCTGCACCGTTGTACTCGTGGCGGCGTCCCTGCTCGGCGCGGCAGGATGCGCCGGGAACGACCCGTCGAACGACGCCGCCGCCGACACCGCACCGCGCACCGTCACGCCGGTCGACGGCTGCGGCGCCGGTGGCTGGACCGACCCCTCGGACCTCGCACCCGATCGCAAGCCCGCCCGCTGCGACAAGGGCGCTCCGGCGCCGCAGCCGCTCGCGAAGAAGCGGAAGATCACGGTCGCCACCGGGACCCTGAGCGCTGAGTACGTCGCACCGCTCCAGGTCGCGGTCGCCAAGGGTGAGTTCACCAAGGAGGGGCTTGATGTCTCCCTGAAGGTGCTTCCCACCCCGGACGCCCTGCCGCTGCTCGCCAAGGGCGACGTCGACGCACAGTGGGCTGCGCCCGAGGCCGCGGTGATGAACGGCATCAACGGCGGCTTCGCCATCAAGTGGGTGGCGGGCAACTTCTCCCCCGACCCGACCTCCAAGAGCGGCCTGTGGGTGCGCCTCAAGGACGGCGAGAGTGCCGATCACGTGGACATGGCGGGCCGGAAGCTCGGCACGATGATCGGCAAGGGCTCTGTGATCGCGTATCCGATGGACACGTCGCTGAAGAAGCACGGCGGCGGGCTCGACAGGATCAGCTTCCAGCAGCTCGGCTCCGCGGACGTGCTCACCGCCCTGCAGAACGGCGGCGTGGACTCCGCCTGGCTGCTCGACCCGATCTGGCGGAAGGTGGACGGCGACAAGAAGTACGCCTTCCTCGGCGGCCAGCCCGTCGGCGAGCCGCTCGGCGGGCTGCTGTTCGGTCCGAACCTGCTGAACAAGGACCCGGACGCGGGCGTCGCCCTCCTCCGGGCCTACATCCGCACGGTGAACACCTACTTCGCCGGCGACTACAAGTCCGACCCCGCCTTCGTCGCCGAACTGGCCGGGCTCATGAAGACCGACGAAGCCACCCTGCGGTCGACACCGTCGATGCGGATGGACTGGGAGATCAGGAAGGGCACCACGGACCGGCTGCAGAAGGCGTACGCCGACTCCGGCGTCTCGACCGGGGACCCGGTACCGGAGGACAAGGCCGTGGACCGGGCGATGTACGGCGAGGCGGTGGGGCACAAGCCCTGAGCCGGGCCGACCGGTGCGGCGCATGCACAGAGGGCCGGATCCCCGAAAGGATCCGGCCCTCTGTCTTCAGTAGCGGGGACAGGATTTGAACCTGCGACCTCTGGGTTATGAGCCCAGCGAGCTACCGAGCTGCTCCACCCCGCGTCGTTGTGATCCCCACAGTACGTCACGCCCTGGACCAGCGCAAATCCCTTTCCCGGGCCCTCCCGGAGGGACATCGAGGGGGCCAGGACGCACCTCTGCGCGGTCGGTTTGGCGGGTCCGGGCGCGCCTGTGCGCGGTCGGTTCAGCGAGCCCGGGCGCGCTTCTGCGCGGTCGGTTCAGCGAGCCCGGGCGCGTCTCTACGCGGTCGGTTCAGCGAGCCCGGGCGCGCCTCTGCGCGGTCAGCTCAGCGGGTCCGGGCGCGTCTCCACATGGTCGGTCCAGCGGGTCCGGGCGCGTCTCCGCGCGGTCAGCTCAGCGAGCCCGGACGCGCCTCCACATGGTCGGTCCAGCGGGTCCGGGCGCGCCTCCGCGCGGTCAGCTCAGCGAGCCCGGACGCGCCTCCACATGGTCGGTCCAGCGGACCCGGGCGCGCCTCTACGCGGTCAGTTCCTGATGCAGCGCATCGCGCAGCCGTCCCGCGCGCTCCGCGACCTCCGCGGGCCCCAACTCGACGGCGCGGGCGCACCACCGCTGCCCTTCGCTGAGCTCACCGCGGCGCGCGGCCAGCAGGGCGAGGCGCAGCGCGGCCCGCCCGTGCCCGTCGCCCGCGGCACGGCTCCACCACAGCGCGGCCTCTCGCTCGCTGCCCTCTCGGGCCAGCAGCAGTCCGAGGTTGAAGGCTCCGTTGCGGCTGCCCGACTCGGCCGCCTCCCGGT
Organism: Streptomyces poriferorum; assembly: GCF_019399235.1. Lineage (GTDB taxonomy): Bacteria > Actinomycetota > Actinomycetes > Streptomycetales > Streptomycetaceae > Streptomyces > Streptomyces poriferorum. The sequence goes on from NZ_JAELVH010000017.1 coordinate 82,599, forward strand.
ACCAGCGGGCGGCGCTCTCCACGTCTCCCCGGGCCGCGGCCAGCATGCCGACGCGGACCTGGGCGCGGCGGTGCCCCTGCTCGGCGGCACGCTCGTACCACTCCTCGCACTCGGTCTTGTCCGGCATGGGCTCGCCGAGCGCGGGAGGCCCGGGCGGTGGCTGGCGCGCGTCCAGCAGCCCGGCCAGCCGGAAGGCCGCCTCCGCGCTGCCGCCGCCCGCCGCGCAGCGCAGATGCCGTTCGGCCTCGCGCTCCTGACCGTGGTGCAGCAGCGCCATGCCGACCTGAAGGGCGGCCTCGGTGTGGCCGGCCGCCGCGGCGCGCTCGTACCAGAGCAGGGCCGTACGGTCCTCGTCACGCCCGGCGTGCAGGATGCCGAGATTGAAGGCCGCGTCGACGCTGCCGGCCTCGGCCGCCTTGGAGAACCAGGGCTCCGCGCCGGTCGCGTCGCCCGCCTGGAGCAGGAGCACGGCCAGGGCGTTGGCTGCCTCGCGGTGGCCCGCGTAGGCGGCGCGCCGGTACCACTGCTCGGCCTGCGGCGTACGGTCCTGGGCGGCGCAGAGCAGCCCGAGGTTGTACGCGCCGTTGACGTCGCCCGCGTCCATCGCCGCGCGGTACCAGCGCTCGGCGGTCTGCTGCTCGCCCCGGGCAGCGTGCAGGGCGCCGAGCGCGTTGGCGGCGTTGCCGTCGCCGTCCTGGGCGGCCCGCAGCCACCACACGGCGGCGCTCTCCTGGTCGCCCGCGTCGCGCAGCAGGAAGCCGAGCGCGCAGGCGGCCCGGGCCTCGCCCGCCTTGGCGGAGATGAGGTACCAGCGGCCGGCCTCCTTGAGCTCGCCGCGCTGTTCGAGGATGGCTCCGAGGTGAAGGGCCGCCCGGCGGTGTCCGCGCGCGGCGGACTGCCGGTACCACTGCTCGGCCTCGCCCATGCGTCCGGCGTCGGGGCCGGCGACCGGACTGTCGTCCTTGCGCACGACGGACCGGCGCACGCCGGCACCCGCCTCGGACTCGGGTCCGGTGCGCGGACCCAGGCCGGGGCGGCCGAACGCGTCGTGCGCGTCCTCCGTCGCGTTGCGTTCCAGCATGCGTGCCAGCCGGTAGGCCGCCTCGCGGTGTCCCTGCTCGGCCGCGGCGCGCAGCCAGCGCTCCGCGCCCACGTCGCTGCGGTGTTCCAGCAGGTCGGCCAGGGCGTACGCCCCCAGCGCGTGGCCCTGCTCCGCGGACTGGCGCAGCCAGTACTCGGCCCCGGGCTCGTCACCGCGCTCGCGGTAGTGGCGCCCGAGGGCGTGCGCCGCCGCGGCGGAACCGGCGACGGCGGCGATGCGCCACCAGCCGGCCGCCTCGTCCGCGTAGCCACGCTGGTGCAGGAGGACACCCAGGTTGTTGGCCGCTGCGCGATCGCCGTCCGCGGTGGCCCCGCGCAGGTACGCCTCGGCTCCGCTCAGGTCGCCCCGGCGCAGCAGCAGCGCGCCGAGAACGCTCATCGAAACGGTGTCACCGGCATCGGCGGCACGGCGATGGCGTGCCTCGCTCTCGGCGTTGTCCGCGCTCGCCGCGGTCTCCGCACTCTCGGCGTTCTCCACACCGTCGGCGGTCTCTGCGGTCTCTGCACTGTCGACGGTCGCGGCACACTCCGCAGTCTCGGCGGTCTCGATGTGGTCGTTGTACTGCGCGGCGGCACCAGCGAATGCCACATCCGCCACTTTTTCCGCCGGATGGACGCGCTGCTGCACAAACCGCCCTGTCTCCAACAGAGTTGCCCTGTCCCCCATAAATACCATCGTCGCACCACCTGCAACCCGCGTACACCTGGTAAATCGCGGCCAGTGAGGTCACTACAGCGTTTTGTCGACATGCCCACAGAGAGACAAGTCAAACACGCTCGTGCCCAACTAACGCCCCACGAACCGCACTTCACGCAGACTGCACAATAAAGTCACCACGACATGACGAAGGCCCGGATCCCCTGGAGGATCCGGGCCTTCGTCTTTCAGTAGCGGGGACAGGATTTGAACCTGCGACCTCTGGGTTATGAGCCCAGCGAGCTACCGAGCTGCTCCACCCCGCGTCGTTGTGTTCAAACCGTACCACGACGCGGGGATGAAGCTTTACCGGGTTACTCAGCCTCCGCTGTCGGCACTCGCCGACGCCGCAGGCTTCTTCGGTTCATCCGTCGAGCTCGCGCTGCCGGACTTGGGCTGGGCGGCAGCTGCCCGCTCCAGCGCGTCCTGCAGATCCTCCTGGGCCTTGCCGTAGGCGGTCCAGTCCTGCTCCTTCAGGGCCGTCTCACCTGCCGTGTAGGCCTTCTGCGCATCGGCGATCGCCTTCTTCAGCGCGGCGTCACCGGTGGCCGGCGGCTCCGTGGTGTCACCCGGTGGCTCGGTCGTATCGGCCGGTGGCTCGGTCGTATCGGAGCCGTCCACCCCGAAGACCGCGTTGAGCGCCTCGCCGAGGCTGTTCTCGAAGACGATCTTCGATCCGTACGAGGCCGCGACCTTGCGCAGCAGCGGGTAGTTCTGCGTGCCACCGCGCGTGTACACCGGCTCGATGTAGAGGAAGCCCCCTTCGAGCGGCACCGTGAGCAGGTTGCCGTACTCGATGTCGGAGTCGGTGCCCTTGAGGTTTCTCACGAACTCGGCGACGTCGTCGTTGCCGTTGAGCTCACTCTGTACCTGGCCCGGGCCCTTCACCGTGGTGGTGACTCTCAGCAGCCTTATCGTGCCGTAGTCCTTGCTGGCCGCGTCGGCGTCCACCGCCATGAACGCCCCGAGGTCGGGTCGTCCCTTGGGCGTGAACGTCGTCGTCAGCGAGAACTTCTGAGCCGTCTGATCCGGCATCTTTATGCTCAGGTAGTACGGCGGGACGGCACCGGACTCCTTGTTGGTCGGATCATCCGGGACCTGCCAGGCGTCACTGCCGCTGTAGAACTGCGCGGGGCTCGTGACGTGGTAGCGGGTGAGCAGTTCGCGCTGCACCTTGAACAGGTCCTGCGGGTAGCGCAGGTGGTCCATGAGGTCCTGCGGAATGTCCGCCTTGGACTTCACGGTTCCGGGGAAGGCCTTGCGCCAGGTCTTGAGGACCGGGTCCTCGGTGTCCCACTCGTACAGCGTGACCTTGCCGTCGTACGCGTCGACGGTGGCCTTCACCGAGTTGCGGATGTAGTTGACCTGGTTCTGCTGGGCGACGACCGCGCGCTGGTTGGTGGTCAGCGAGTCGGCCGTGGTGTCACCGAGCGTCGTGCGCGAGGCGTACGGGTAGCCGTTGGTCGTGGTGTACGCGTCGACGACCCACTGGATCTTTCCGCCGACCACGGCCGGGTAGGCGTCGCCGTCGATGGTCAGCCACGGGGCGACCGCCTCGACGCGCTCCTTCGGCGTGCGGTTGTAGAGGATCCGCGAACCCTCGCCGATGGCTCCCGAGTACAGGATCTGCGGCTCGCTGAAGGCCACCGCGTACGCGGCGCGGTTGAAGGCGTTGGAGAGGCTGACGCCGCTCTTGCCCTTGTAGCTGGTGGTCTTCTCGCCGTCGTCCTCGTAGTCGAGCTCCTTCTGGGGCCCGCCGACGATGGAGTACTGCTCGGTCTTCTCGCCGTAGTAGATCTCCTGCTGGTACTTGCCCAGCTCTCCGGTGGTCGGCAGGCCGGACTCCGTGAAGTCGGGAGATCCCTTCGGGTTGGTACCGGTGGTGGTGCCCCGGGCGGCGATCGCGCCGTAGCCGTGGGTGTAGGTGAAGTGGTCGTTGATCCAGTTGCGCTTGGGGATGCCCTGGAGGTTGAGCTCGCGCAGACCGATGACCGTGTCCTGCTCCTTGCCGGCCTCGTCCTTGTAGCGGTCGACGTCCAGCGTCTTGGGGAACTGGTAGTAGTTCCTCTTCTGCTGGAGCTGCTGGAAGGCCGGGGAGACGACGTTGGGGTCCATCACCCGGTAACTGGCCGCGGCGTCCGCGCTCGCGCGGAGCTTCGCGTCGTCGTCCGTCGTGGACTTGCCCGCGTAGTCGGTGACCTTCGCGTCATCGATGTCGTAGGCGTCACGCGTGGCCTTGATGTTCTTCTGGATGAACGGGGCTTCCTTGGCCTGCTCGTTCGGCTGGACCTGGAACTTCTGCACGATCGCCGGGTAGAGCCCGCCGATCAGGATCGCGGAGAGGACCATCAGCCCGAACCCGATCACCGGAAGCTGCCAGGTGCGGCGCCAGAGCGTCGCGAAGAAGAGCACGGCACAGATCGCGGCGATGCAGAACAGGATGGTCTTCGCCGGCAGATAGGCGTTCGCGTCGACGTACCGCAGGCCCGTCCAGTTGTCCGTCGCCTTGAAGTCGCTCGACTTCACGGCCAGCCCGTAACGGTCGAGCCAGTACGCCACGGCCTTCAGCGCGACGAAGATGCCGAGCAGCACCGAGAGATGACCGGTGGCCGCCCCCGTCGCCCGCGCGCCGGGGCTGGTGATGCGCAGCCCGCCGTACAGGTAATGGGTCAGTGCGGCGGCGATCAGCGAGAGCACCGTGGCCGCGAAGCCGAAGCCCAGCAGGAAGCGGTACCACGGCAGGTCGAAGGCGTAGAAGGACACGTCCAGGTGGAACTGGGGGTCCTTCTGACCGAACGACACCCCGTTCACATACATCAGCCAGGTACGCCACTGGCCGGAGGCGGATGCTCCGGCGATCAGACCGACGAGCGCGGTGATCGCGAGCAGCACCCACTTCTTGTACGGGGCGAGACTCATCCGGTAGCGGTCCAGGCTCTGCTGTTCCAGCGACATCGCGCTCAGCGGCGGCCGGAGCCGGTGCGCGAGCCAGATGTTCACACCGATGGCGACGGCCATCAGCAGTCCGAAGACGAGGAACAGCCCGATCTTGGTCCACAGGGTGGTGGTGAAGACGGATGAATACGCGACCGACCTGTACCAGAGCCAGTCCGTCCAGAACCCCGCGAACATGACGAACGCCATGGCGAGGACCGCCAGGACGCCCAGTGTCATGAGCAGGGTTCGGGCGCGCCGGGACGGGCGGCCGACTCTGATCCGTGGCCCGGTCGGGCCTCCGCCGCGGTCCGGCATCTGGAAAGCCAACGTGCGCACCTCGAAGTTCGCGGTCGTGTGGAGCGGGCCCAGCGATCGTAGAGCCCACCTATGCAACTTACTGAGGCTTTACCTAGTTCCCGTTCCGGGGGCGGAAGGAGGCAGGATGTTGTCCATGCCCAACGTTTCCCCCTCAGGCCCTCCGATGGCCGCGAGCCCGCTCACCGTCGCCGTGCTCGAAATCGACGAGTACATCTCCGGTCTCGGCTGGGACCAGCCCGCCCGGCTCTTCGCCCTCGTCGACACCGCACGGCTGCGGGTCCAGGAGCCCGGACTCGCCGCTCAGCTCGGCCTCGACGACGGCTCGAAGGCCGCCGCACTCACCCCTATCGAGCAGGAGGAGCTTCCCGCAGGTACCGCACTGGACGAGTTCCTCGCCACGATCGCCTGGCCCGACGCGGTCGTCGGGTGCGCGATGACGGTCGAGCGGCTGATGCTGCCGCCGTCCGCCGAGACCTCCGTACCGGAAGGTCTCAACGATGCCCAGCTGACCAAGTGGGTCGCGAAGCACCCCGACCGGCAGGAGGTGCGGATGACCGTGGCGGTCCTGCGGGACGGCGCCCGTGAGTCGGCCGTACGCCTGCGGGAGAAGGACTCGCCGAACGACGTGCTGACCGGCGCCGGCCTGGTGCCGGGGCTGGCCGAGGCGCTGGCCGCGACCTTCGAGTCCTGACCCGGCCGTCCCGCACCGGTGGGGAGGCGGTCAGCCTGTCGAGCAACTCGGCAGTCCGGCCGCGTCCCCGGTGCGGATCTTCTCCAGCGACTTCGTGGCGTCGTCGATGTTCTTGACCCTGACCAGCGTGAGTCCGTCCGGGGTGTCGGACGCGGCCGCCTCGCAGTTGTCGTCGGGGGTCAGGAAGTAGCGTGCGCCCGCGTCGCGTGCGCCGACGAGCTTCATGTTGATCCCGCCGATCGGTCCGACCTTGCCCTTGTCGTCGATCGTCCCGGTGCCGGCGATGAACTTGCCGCCCGTCAGCTGCCCCGGGGTCAGCTTGTCGACGATGCCGAGGGAGAACATCAGACCGGCGCTCGGACCGCCCACGTCGGCGAGCTTGATGTCGATCTCGAACGGGAAGGTGTGGTCCGTCCCCGCCTGGATGCCGACGATCGCCCGGTTCTCCTTGGGAGCCTTCTCCGTGGTGATGGTGATCTTCTCGGTGCCCTCGGGCTCCTTGCCGGCCTTCTCGGCCGCCGCCGCGGTCTTGGCCGGGATGACCGTGAAGGTGACTTCCTGACCTGGCTTGTGCTTGGTGACGAGCTTCGCCACGTCCTCGGGCTGCTTGACCGCCGTGCCGTCGACGGCCTTGATCACGTCGCCCGCGTGCAGCTCGCCCTGTGAGGGACTGTCCTTGAGGACGGTGGAGACGACGACCCGTGAGGACACCGGGATGCCCAGCTCGGTGAGGGCCGCGACCTTGGCGCTCTCCTGGGACTGGCTGAACTCCTCGGCGTTCTCCTGCGTCGACTGCTCCTCGGTCTTTCCGTCCGGGTAGAGCGTGTCGTGCGGGACGACCACGCTGTCGTGGCCCAGCCATCCGTAGACGGCCTCGATGAGGTTCATGTTGTAGTCGGCGCCGGTGACCCTGACCGTCGTCATGTTGAGATTGCCGGACGTCTCGTACGTCTTGTGGCCGGTGATCTGCAGAACGGGCTCCCCGCCGACCTTGCCGAGTGTGTTCACGGTCGGCCCGGGGGACATCTCCGAGTACGGCACTTTGATCAGCACGCCTGCGCAGAGCAGCGCGATCAGGATCAGGGTGGAGGCGAGCATCGTCGCGGTGCGGCGTGGCATGGAACGACAGTACGGGAAGGGCCTGTCAGTGCACCGTCGGGGCCGGTCCGTACGAGGGCCGCGGCCGGGCGTGGCGAGGGTGCCGGGCGGCGGATCCGGAGGCTGCCGGTCAGCGGATTGGCGACTGCGTACGACCGGTGTGGCGTCAGACGTTCGATATCTGCTCGACCGGCTCCGAAACGGAGTGCGAGCGCTCCATCGCCTCACGGAACCGGGCGTAGCCGGCGAGCTCGGTGACATCGCCGGTCGTGCGATTACGGGCGGCCCAGCTTCCCCATATCGCAGCACCGAGCGCAGCAAAAAGCGGAATCAACAACCAGGCGAGTGCTGCCATGACGACCTCCCTGCCCCATGAGCGACCGCAACGGAACGATCAGCAGATTAACCATCCGCAGGACCAACGCTCATGGCAGGGGTGGGGTTACGCAAATCGGGGTGGAAGCCCGCCCGGGTGGTTTGAGCTCAGCAGGCGCCGACCCACTCCTCCGTACCGTCGGAGAACTGCTGGTGCTTCCAGATCGGAACCTCGTGCTTGAGGTCGTCGATGAGCTTGCGGCAGGCCTCGAAGGCCTCTGCGCGGTGCGGGCAGGAGACGGCCACCACCACCGCCAGATCGCCCACCGTCAGTTCACCCACCCGGTGGACGGCGGCCAGCGCCCGGACCGGGTACCCGGCGACGACCTTCTCCGCCACCCGGCGCATCTCGTCCTGCGCCGAGGGGTGGCACGAATAGCCCAGCGCCCCGACGTCCTGGCCGCTGTCGTGATTGCGCACGGTACCGACGAAGAGCGCGGTGCCTCCCGCCGCATCGTCGCCGACGGCGCGGAAGACCTCGTCCACGGACAGCGGTGTGTCGCGGATCTCCAGCAGCCGGATGGGGTCCTGTGCCGCCTGCTCGCCGGGGTGGTCGTACGTGGGTGCCATGCAGCCATCGTGCCGTACCGCCACGGCATCGCGGAATGCGGCTTTCACCCGGCGGGGCGCCGGCGGCCTTGGAGCCTCCTACAGGCGCCGGGGCTCCAGCCACCGTCGCGCGACCCCGGACGCGGCCCGGTGCCCTTCCGGCGCCGCCCAGTCGCCGTTCTCCCGGCGCCCTTCCCGGCGAGCGGTGCCGGTCAGCGCGCTAGAAGCGGCGGCGGGCCTTGCGGGCACGGCGTACCAGGGCCGCGGTGCCGAGCAGCGCCACGGTCGCACCGGCGGCACCGGCCGCGGTCGCGTCCTTGCGGCCGAGCCGACGGCCGGCCACGGTGTGCCGTCCCTCGACCTCTTCGAGGAGCGCGGCGAGCACCTCCTCGTTCGTCCAGCTCGGGCGCCAGCCCGCATCGTGGAGCCTGCTCACACTCACCACCCAGGGGTGCATCGTGTACGCCAGGTCCCCCGCCGGGGACGGGGTCAGACCGATCCGGTGCAGCCGGGCGGCGGCACCGAGCGCGACAGCCGAGGGAAGCTCCATCCGGCGGACTCCGCTGAGCTCCTCGACCTCCGCCTGCTCGAGCCAGCCGTCGCAGCCGACCGCGAACTCTCCGTCGATCTTCTCCAGCGCGGCGTACTCCAGTGCCGTGACCAGGTCGTCGACATGGCAGAACTGCCAGGTGGGGCGCGACCCGGCGACGACCAGGAGGCGCGGCGACTCGAAGTAGCGGGTCAGGGCCGTGTCCGTACCGCCGACGAGCACGGTGGGACGGACCACGGTGACCTGGAGTCCGGGGTGGGCGCGGGGCGCGCGGCGGCCGAGCCGTTCGATCTCCAGCAGGTCGCCGACGCCGGTCGCCTCGGCCGTGGCGCGCAGCTCGGCGTCCTCGGCGAGCGGGACGTCGTTGTCGGGCAGCGCGCCGTAGACCATCGCCGAGGTGCACAGCACGACCCGGTGGACGCCGACGGCCGCGGCCGCGGTCAGCACGGTCTGGGTGCCGCGCACGTTGTACGCGGTACGGGCGGCGGGATCGGTCTCCAGGTCGAGATCGAGCGCCAGGTGCACCACCACGTCGGCGCCGCGCAGCTTCTCCGCGATCGCCGGGTCGCGCACGTCGAGGACGTGCCACGTCGCCTCGGACACCTCGCCGCGGCGTTCGTCGATGGCGATGACCTGCTTGATCTCCTCGGAGGCCGCCAGACGTGCGGTGAGCAGCTCACCGACACCCGTCGCGGCTCCGGTGACGGCCACGACGGGGCCGCGGCTCCTGGAGCGGCTGCGGACGGCCTTGTTCTCGGTCTTGTCGTGGGTCTTGTCGTCCTTGTCGTGGGTCTTGTCCTCGGCCCTGATCTGGGACTTGCTCTCGGACTTGTTTTCAGGCTTGTTCTCAGGCGAAGGGTCGGCCAGGTTTCGCGCTGCGCGAACCTGCGGATCTGGGGAACTCACCGGGCGTCTCCAGCGGTTGTCTTCAGTACGTACCCGAATGACGCGTACGTACCAGGTGGCGTCCATCCTGCCGCAGGCCGGGAGCAGGCGGAGCACTGAGGCCCTGAGCGGACTTGGTGTCTACGCTGGATGGTGATGTCGGGCAGTCGCCGTCGGTTCGAGCCGGCGGCCCTACGAGCCGAGGAAACCCGTGAGTGACACCCCATTCGGATTCGGCGTTCCGCCGGAGGAGCCGGACGACGGCGACAAGGGCAAGAAGAACGACCCCACCGGAGGTGGGCAGGGCTCGGGCGGTCCGGCGAACCCGTTCGGCTTCGGCCCCGGCGCGGGCGGTGACAACCCCTTCGCCGCCATGTTCGGCTCCATGAACCCGAACGACCTGGGCGCGGCCTTCCAGCAGCTCGGCCAGATGCTGAGCTACGAGGGCGGTCCCGTGAACTGGGACATGGCGAAGCAGATCGCCCGCCAGACGGTCTCCCAGGGCACCGCCGACGGCACCAAGGACGCGAGCGTCGGCCCGTCCGAGCGTGCCGCGGTCGACGAGGCGCTGCGCCTGGCGGACCTCTGGCTGGACGGCGTGACGTCGCTGCCCTCCGGTTCCGTCTCGACCGTGGCGTGGAGCCGTGCCGAGTGGGTGGAGGCCTCCCTCCCCGCCTGGCAGAAGCTGGTCGACCCGGTGGCCGAGCGTGTCGGCCTCGCCATGGGCGATGTGCTGCCCGAGGAGATGCAGGCGATGGCGGGCCCGCTGATCGGCATGATGCGGTCGATGGGCGGTGCGATGTTCGGCCAGCAGATCGGACAGGCCGTCGGGGTGCTCGCCGGCGAGGTGGTCGGTTCCACCGACATCGGGCTGCCGCTCGGACCGGCCGGAAAGGCCGCGCTGCTTCCGCTGAACGTCGAGCGGTTCGGCAAGGACCTGAGCGTGCCGCAGGACGAGGTTCGGCTGTACCTGGCCCTGCGCGAGTCCGCTCACCAGCGGCTCTTCGCCCATGTGCCGTGGCTGCGCTCGCATCTGTTCGGTGCGGTCGAGGGCTATGCGCGCGGTATCAAGGTCGACACCAGCAAGCTGGAGGACGTGGTCGGCCAGTTCGACCCGTCGAACCCGGAGCAGCTGCAGGACGCCCTTCAGCAGGGCATGTTCCAGCCGGAGGACACCCCGGAGCAGAAGGCCTCCCTGGCCCGCCTGGAGACGGCGCTCGCGCTCGTCGAGGGCTGGGTGGACGCCGTGGTCCACGAGGCCGCGAAGTCCCGGCTGACCTCCGCCGACGCGCTGCGCGAGACGATGCGCAGGCGCCGTGCCTCCGGCGGTCCCGCCGAGCAGACCTTCGCCACGCTCATCGGTCTCCAGCTGCGTCCGCGCCGGCTGCGTGACGCCTCGCGGCTGTGGGCCTCGCTCACGGACGCGCGGGGGCTGGACGGCCGCGACGCGCTGTGGGAGCACCCCGACATGCTGCCCACTGCCCACGACCTGGACGATCCGGACGGATTCGTCCATCACGAGCAGCTGGACTTCTCCGAGCTGGACAAAATGCTCGGCGAGGCGGCGAACGGGCCGCAGAAGCCCGCCCCCGGCACTGACGTCGCCGACGGCGGCAGCGGGACCAAGGGCGACGGGTCCGAGGGCGACGACAGCAAGGACGACACCGACAAGTGAGCCTGCACGACGACGCCGTCCGCGTACTGAAGGACTACGGCTCCGCGGCGGACGCCGCCCAGGAGGATCTGCGCCAGGCCTACCTGGACCACTTGGCGCTGCACCCCGACGGCATGTGGAAGGCCTGCGGGACCGGGCATCTGACGGCCAGCGCCCTGGTCGTCGACCCGGAGCGCGGCAGGGTGCTGTTCACGCTGCACCGGAAGCTGCGGATGTGGCTGCAGATGGGTGGCCACTGCGAGCCCGGCGACGCCACCGTGGCCGCCGCCGCGCTGCGTGAGGCGACGGAGGAGTCCGGCATCGCCGGGCTGACCCTGCTGGAGGGTGGGCCGGTGGTCCTGGACCGGCATCCGATCCCCGCACCGTGCCACTGGCACCTGGACGTGCAGTACGCGGCGCTGGCGCCGTCGGGCGCGGCGGAGCGGATCAGCGAGGAGTCACTCGATCTGCGCTGGTTCCGCTACGACGAGGTCGCCGAGGTCGCCGACTCCTCGGTTGTCCGCCTGATGGAACGCACGCGCGCCGCCCTGGACGCCGGCCGGTAGCCGGGAGCGGACGGTACGGGTAAGGGGCGGCCTCCCATGAGGCCGCCCCTTACCCGTCCATGGCACCGCGCCCGCCCCACCCCTCGTACACAAGAGCGGGCAGTACGGCTCAGTTCCAGGCGTTGTTCTGGTTCTGGGCGTGGGACCCCTGCTGCCCCATGCCGTACTGGGCACCCAGCCCCTGGCCGATCTGCGCACTCTGCGGCGGCAGTACCTCGCTGGGCTGTACCAGGGCGAAGCCCTGGCCGAGGAAGCTGAGCTCCCAGCCCTCGCCGGTGTTGCCGCGCCGGCGGAAGACGCCCGAGGAGTGCGTCTGGGCCTGCATCTGCACCCGCAGGGAGCTGGACCAGGCGACGATCGCGTCGGCGTCCGCGTTGACGTACTTGTCGGGCGTGACCTGCATCATCAGCGGCTGACCGGAGGTCATCAGCGCGACCTTGCCGGTGCCGGAGATGTTGAGCTGGTACTTGCCGGTGCCCGAAATGCCGTACTGACTGTCCACCGCGATGACCTCGGTGTGGAGGGACGAGTCGAGCGCCAGGACGTAGGAGCTGTCCACCGTCAGACCGTCGCGGTCGACGTCCACCACGTGGACGTACTGCGCGAGGTTGGCGAGGTAGACCGTGCCCTGCCCGGAGCAGCGCATCAGGTCGAGGCCCTCACCCGTGCCGGCGCGGGCGCGGCGCTGCCCCTGCGACTGGTACTCGCCGTCGAACTCCATCAGGCCCTGGTACGCGACCATGGCCCCCTTACGGGCGAGGACGTCGTCGTGGCCGGTCAGCGAGACCCGCAGGAGCTGCGGGTTCTGGACCGTGTACCGCTCCTGGGACTGCTGTTCCGTGTAGCTGAAAAGCGAACTCTGCATGGTGGGTTCTCCCTCCCCGTCAGTTCCGGACCCGCAGGCGGTCGGTACTGTCCTCGCTCGGCTGGACGACGACGATCCCCTGGCCGGAGAAGGCCATCTGGAACGCCTCGCCGCTGCCCCGCCCGATGAGCGAGGAGGCCTTGAAGCTGCGCTTGCCCTTCACCTTCAGGTTCGGGGACCACGCCACGAGGGCGTCCGGGTCGACGTACGTCTCGTCCTCGCCTCGTCCGCAGTCGACGACGATCGGCGTGCCGCGCGAGGTGATCGCGACCCAGCCGGTGCCGGAGACACAGACGTTCCACAGGCCCTGGCCGGCGAACTTGGCGAGCCCCTTGACCCTTTCGACACCCCACGTGAGGTGGCTGTCGAAGGCGAGGAGGTTGGTGCCGTTGACCGAGAGGGAGTCGTTGTTGAGATTGATGACGACCACGTCGGCGCCGTAGTCGGCGAGGTAGAGCAGACCGTCTCCGGCACACTTCATCAGGGGCGCGCCCTCGCCGGTGATCCACTGGGAGGCCATCTGACGGACGGCGGGCGGGTTGGGCTCGTACTGGATGAAGCCCTCGTACGCCACCATCGAGCCGGTGCGGGCGTACAGGTCCTGGCCGGTCGCCATGGCGACCTTCAGCATCGAATGGCCGTGGTTCTCCATCCGGGCCGTGACGGGGGTCGGGGCGTAGCCCGCGAGTTGCTGATTCATGACGGGCTCCCTCAGACCTCGTAGGGCTGGACGACGATGAAGTTGCCGGGAGCACCCCGGAACTGGAGGTTCACGGTCTCCCCGCTGTGCCCGGGATAGGCGTTGCGGCGCAGCCGGACCTGGCTGGAGATGATCACCTGGGACGCGGCCGACCACGCCACGACGGCATTGCAGTCGGCGAAGGTGGTCGGGGTGACCGGCAGGACGACGGGGACACCATGGGTCTTGACGACGATGGTGCCGGTGCCCTGGAACTGCATGGTGAACAGGGCGCCGCCGGGAATGCCATGGCCTTCGATCCTGCGGACCTCGTACTGCAGCGACTCATCGAAGGCGAGGACGCTCTCCGCCGAGACGCAGATGCCATCGCCCTGGAGCTCGATGGCGTGCAGATGGGAGCCGTCCTCGGCGAGGAAGACCTGTCCCCGGCCGGTACAGCGCATCAGCTGCATTTCCTGGCCGGTGGCATTGCCGACCATCCGGCCCGCGAAACCTGCGCCCTTGTAGCCGAAGTCGACCTTGCCCTGGTACATCACCATGCTGCCCTGCCGGGCCAGCACTCCGCTTCCGCCCATGGTGAGGTCGACGCGCATCAGCTGCTGGTTCTGCGGGGTCCAGCGCTGGCCGGTGGCGGTCTCCTTGTACGGCTGGAGCGCGGCCAGCAGGCCGGCCCCGGCCTGCGGCACTCCTTGGGGCACACCCTGCGGCATGCCGGGCGGCTGCTGTCCGTACGGAGCCGGAGCGGGCTGCCCGTAGGGCGCGGGGGCCTGCTGTCCGAACGGCGCGGGCGCCTGCGCCGGAACCTGCCCGAACTGCGGCTGCTGGGGCGGCTGCCCCGGCTGCCCGTAAGGAGCGGGCGCGGGCGGCGGCACACTGCCGCCCTGCGGAGCCAGCGGCGCCGCTATGGTCGGCGCTGCGTGCATCTGCTGTTGCGGTGGAGCAGGCGCCTGAGCCGCCGGTGCACCGAAGGACGGCGCGGGCTGCGGGGCCTGCGGTGCGGCCGGGGCGCCGAAGGACGGCGCGGGGGCCGACGCCTGTGCGGGCGGGGCGAACGATGGGGCGGCGGACTGCGGC
>NZ_JAELVH010000180.1 GCF_019399235.1 Streptomyces poriferorum
GTCTCCGCCGAGTCCTCCGGCACCGCCGCCGTACCGGAGAAGTAGCCGCCACCCCCCGACGCCCCGCTCCGCATCGCACCCGCCCTCCCTTCTTCCCTCTCCTGGAGGAACAGGGGAAACCCCAACGGGCGAACGCCTAAATGCGGTGATATGACTGATTTCAGATTCAGTCATTCGACGCGGTGCCTGGAGTGGACGATGGACGATTACCCTCTGCTCAACCTGTTCTGGACCATGCTCTGGTTCTTCCTCTGGATCATGTGGCTCTTCCTCCTGTTCCGGGTCATCATGGACATCTTCCGCAGTGACGACCTGGGTGGATGGGCCAAGGCGGGCTGGCTGGTCCTGGCACTGGTGCTGCCGTACCTGGGCGTTCTGATCTACGTGATCGCTCGTGGCAAATCCATGGGCCGGCGGGATGTGAAGGACGCGAAGGAACGCGATGCGGCCTTCAAGGCGTACGTGAGAGAGGCCGCGGGCTCGTCCGACGCGAACGGTGCGCCGAAGAGCAGTCACGTCGAGGACCTCGCGAAGCTCGCGGACCTCAAGGACAAGGGCGCGATCTCGGAAGAGGAATACCAGCGGGCGAAGACGAAGCTCCTCGTCTGACCACCCGCCTCCTCGTCTGACCGCCCCACACGGCGACGGTGCCGGCTGCTACACGGCCGGCACCGTCGTCATGTCATGTCACATCAGGCCGTGGCGTGGCATGGCGCGTGCCCACCGCCGACTCCCACTCCTCACGGGCCGGGCCGTCGTACCCGGGTGTGAAGTCGGGGTGCTCCGCCAGCCAGGACGCCACACGGGCGCGCACCTCCGCGGTGCCGTAGGCCTGGTCGGCGGGCTGAACGAGATGGCGGATGCGGGCACGCGCCCGCATGACGACCGGGTCGTCCCAGGAACAGGCGGACACGGCAGCCATGTCACGGGCTGCGTCACGCGCCGTGTCACGGCCCGTCCCCGAGGACGGTCCGGGCGTCGGCCCCGCGGGATGCGCGGGATGCGCGGGATGGGCGAGCCGGGCCTCGTTGGAGCGGTCCATGGCGACCTGGACGTCGAACCAGGGACGCAGCGTCCGCCCGGCCCAGTGGTGGTACCCGGCCGCGAACGCCTCGGGGTCGGCGGCGGCAAGTGACGCGTGACCGGCCACCCACTGCGCCGCCCACAGGGCCAGTGCCACGCCCTGCCCCATCGTGGGGTTGGTGTGCGTGACCGCGTCGCCGACGCCGACCAGGCCGGTGACCACGGGCCCGGCCGCGTCGGACAGCCCGGTCCAGCGGTTGTCGAGACCGCCCATCGCGTGCACCCGGGAGAGCGCCTCGGGCCGCAGGTCCAGCCACGCGGCCACGGCGGGAAAGGTCCGGGCCACCCGATCGAAGACCTCGGGGTCCAGGAGCGCCCCGCGGGTGGGGTCGGCGGTGGACACCGTCAGGAAGACCGCGAAGGTGCCGTTGTCGGACGGGAACACCCCGCCGACCGCAAAGGCGGCCACCGATCCCGCCTTCACCCGCCCCGGATCCCGCGGCCCGTCCGGCGGCAGCCGGTACCAACGGCAGAAGTACGCGATCCCGGTGCGGTGGTTCTCCACGACCGCGTCCCGGCAGCCCGCCCCGGCGAGCCAGCCCGGCACCGGGGAGCGGCGCCCGCCGGCGTCCAGCACCAGATCGGCGTCATACCGCCCGGACCGCGACCGCACCCCCGTCACCCGGGGGACGCCACCGCCGCCGGGGTGCCGGTCGACGACGAGCCCCTCGGCGGGCTCCCCGAGCCGGACGTCGACGGCCGGCTCGCGATGGACGGCGTCGTGCAGCGCGGCCTCCAGCACGATGCGCCGCGTCTGGACCGTGACCAGGTCCTCGTCCCCCGGGCGTGCGGGCGGGCGCTCGGCGAACCACTCCAGCTCGTTGCGTTCGCCGGCCCCCATCCGGAGCATCGCGTCGTACACATCGGGGGCCTCCTCGCGCAGCACGGTACGGACCGGTGCCAGGAGCCCGTGGGGCTGGAGGGCCTGGGGCACCCCGGGGCGCCGCCAGTCGAAGAAGTCAGCGTCGAGATCGCGCCCCGGCCGGTGTCCGTCCCGCTCCAACACGGTGACCGCGTGCCCCCGGCGGCCCAGGAACAGCGCGACGGCCAGCCCGCCGATCCCGCCACCGACTACCGCGACCCGTGTCAATACAGCCCCCTCAGAGCCGTGTTGCCCCACCACGGTAGCCGGGCGCTCCCACCCGTACGTCAACTCCCGCCGACCGGACGGGTGGACGCCGGGTACCCGGCACCGCCGCCACCCGGCTTCGTACCGCACGTGCCGGCCTCGTACCCACGATGAAAGACGCGGGAGTGGCTCCCCCGGCGTATCGGGCTTCCTTCACAAGGACGCCTGGCACCAAGCGAGCCACACCTCCAACACCCGCGGCTGACGACCGCCTGTGCCAGGGCCGTGGGCGCACCGGACCACGGACCGGCGCACCCACCGGCGGGACCCCGGAAGGCCGGGACAACGAGCCTCGGCAAGGCCCCCGTGACAGGGTGGACGCCGTGCCCCAATCCGATGTCGATGGCCCCGACCGCTCGGCCGGCGAGAGGTTCCGGCGGTGGAGCGAACGCCATGCCGCCGATGAGCCCCTGCTGCCGGTTCCCGGGTGGTGGCCATGGCCGCTCCAGGAAGTCAGCCACCGGGACGGTGACCCGGATACGGGCATGGTGGCCGTGGACCTGCTGCCGCAGCACGACCGCGTGAACCCGGAGGCGGTCCTCGTGCGGCAGCCGCGGGAGGAGGCGCCCTTCGACTACGGCTGGCCCGGCGCCGCCTGGCATCCGGAGGACGATCCCGAACTCGTCGTACGAGCCCAGCAGTGGGACGACGGCCCCTGGCGCTGGACTCTCTTCGTACGGGGCGCCCCGCTCCCGGCCGAGGCACTGAGGCGCGTCCAGGACACCATCGAGTGGCGACCCGCCTGGGTGCTCTGACCGGCCGGGCCGGCGGAGACGACGAAGCGCCCCGACCGGATGAAGCCAGTCGAGGCGCTAAGTAGCAGGTCAGAGAGGGTTTCCCCGCCCTGCGTCGCGTAGGCCGTGTGGGACTCGAACCCACAACCAACGGATTAAAAGTCCTGGATGGGCATGGGTGGATGGTGCCGGGCCGTGTTGGGCAGTCCGGAACGGCCTGGTCAGGATGGCTGTCCGGACCGCGTGTTCCAGACGGAACCGGGCCGTGCCGGAACGTCCGCTCACGCATCGCTCACGCATGGACGGAGTCGGAGTGGCCGCGCGGGGATGGGTCGTCAGGCGGAGACCACCGTGTCCAGCCTGCCGGCCTTCGCCTCCGTGACGAGGTCGGCGAACTGGGTCGCACTCATCTGGACGTGCTGGCCGAAGTCGTCGGTGAGCACGATGCGGCGGTCCTCGCTCGCGGCGGGGTCAACGAAGAGCTGGGGGCAGCCGCAGTCGCAGTTCCCGCAGAACGTGGCGAGGGGTTCGAGGGCCGTGAGATCTGGGGCGTGGGAGTGATGGGTCATCGGGGCGCCTTCCGCCGGGCCGCCCGCTCGGTGGCGGGCTTGAACGGGGTGGATATACCCGTGCTCACGCGCCGTCAGACCGACACGAAGCGCGTCTCATCTCTCCGCGTAACCGGGGAACCACCCACGGTTCGGGTCCGACTACCCAAGGGGGCACGCCTCGTCGCCCGGACGGTCCGGGGCCGCCCCGGATGGAACGACCCCGGACCGGACTTGCGTCAGGCGGCCTGCACGATGGCCTCCGTCTCTTCGCGCTCCAGTTGCGCAGTCATCGCGGTACGCGCACGGGCCACTCGGGAACGGACGGTGCCGACCGGGCAGTCCGCCTCGCGGGCGGCCTCCGCGTAGGAGAGTCCGAGCAACTGGGTGAGGACGAACGCCTGCCGACGGTCGTAGGGAAGCGCGGCGAGGAGTTCCTGGAGCGCCACGCCTTCCTCGAAGCCGGGCAGTCCCGTCGGCTGGGCACGCTCGATGGTCGCGCGCCAGTCGTGGGTGTCGGCGAGCAGAGGGCGCGCGGAGGCCCTGCGGAAGTCGTCGATGACGGCGCGTCGGGCGATGGTGAGAAGCCAGGTGCGGGCCGAGGAGCGCCCCTCGAAGCGGTGCAGTGTGCGCAGCGCGCGTAGGAACGTGTCCTGCGCGAGGTCCTCGGCGGCCTGCGGATCGGCGGACAAGTGGGCCACGAACCGCACGACGTCGCGGTGCAGGGCCCGTACGAAGGCGTCGGCGGCTTCGCGGTCGCCGGCGCGGGCGGCGAGCGCCCAGCTGGTCGAGACGGTGTCCTCGGCCGTCCTGTCGCGCGGGACGGAGGCAGGCTGTGGCCCTTGCGGGGCGGGCGGTTTGGCGTTCATCGCCAGGTGTGTCCTTCACGGATCGGTCCGGCACCCGGGCATCCGTTCACGGCACGGGGGCGCGCCAGGGCTACGGCGGGCGCGGCGGCGTGCGGGACGGGACCGGGTTTCCGGTGAATGGGGCACCCGGGCTCCTTCGGAGCCGGGTGTGCCGGAGGACTCCCGCTGCGTGCGGGTACGGCAACGCGCCGGTCGGCGACCGGTCGTGTGCCAGAGGTGTACGTCCTCCGGAATGCCTACCGCGTCCTCAGGACGCGGCGAGCACCCCCGGGTGGCCCGCGTCGGTCGGTCGCTCGGGCGCATCGCAGGCCCGGCAACAGCCGGTCGCTCAGGCCCCGGTGAGGGCGCAGGCGGCGGCGCGGGGCCGGCAACGGCGCTGTGAGGAGGGGGTGGAGGGGGGCCAGCAGCCAGCCTGCGACCGCGCGCAGGGTCTGGAAGGCGGCGCGTTCACCGCGGGCCATCCATACGCCGCAGACGAGTGCGGCGAGGACGTGCGCGGCGAGCATCCCGGACGAGGACATCCCGGCCATGTCGTGGCCGGGATGGGCCATCGAGCTCATATGGCCCATGTGGTCCATGGCGGCGGAGTGATCCATGCCGGTCATCGCGTCGCTCGTGGCCGAGTGACCCATGTGCGACATGTGCTGCATGCCCGCCATGGCGTCCGCCGGCGGCGCGGCAGCTCCGGCGACGGGCCGGGTGGCTGCACCCGTGACGGTTCCGGGGGCGGACTGGGCGGCCGAGAAAGCGCTGTGCAGCACACCCTGGGTCGCGACGGCGACGCCCGTGACGAGCCACGGACCCCGCTCGCGGGCGGCGAACCACCAGCCGGGGACCGCGAGCGCGAGGAAGCCGGTGGCGGGCACCCAGAAGGGAAGCGGGGCCTCGGACATGAGGACGTGTCCGGTCGCGGCAAGCGTGACCGAGACGACGGCGAACATCGCCGCCCTCACCGCGCGTCCGACCGGTCCCGCTTCCATGGCGCCTCATCCTCCCATCGCGGGATGCCGAGCAACATGGCAGGGTTTCCGGCTTGCCGCCCATGTCGGACAAGTGGATGCGACAGCGGGGTTCCGGCATATGCGGTCGGAGAGGGTGGTGGGGCGGTGCATGGCGCTACGGGCGTGGCAGGCGGTCGGTCTGCGCGCCGGGCCGCACGACTACGGCCCGGATCCTCAAAGGCTTTCCATGGGCGAAGCTGAGCGTGAAGGAGACCTCTTCGCCGGGCCGCAACGTTCCCTTCGGCCGTACCGTCACGTCGATTCCGTGCGGGGTCATGGTGAGCCCGTCCCCCGCCGGGACCGTGACGGCGTCCACCGGCTGTCGGTAGGCGCCCCCGAAGGACGTCATGTGGTGTTCGCTCAGCCTGGGCGGTGCGACCGTATCGGTCGAGGCGATGTGCACGAGCCGGTCCGCGGAGCCCCCGTCGTTCGTGAGGGTGAAGAAAGCCGCGGTCTCCGGCGTCGAGCCGAACGACTGGTAGACGTACGCCTTCGTGACGGCCACGTTCGGCGGGCTGCCGGCATTCCCGTTCGCCGTCCAAGCGCCCAGACCGGCGAGGGCCATGCCGCAGGCGAGGACGGGAACGCCGACGGCGGTGAACGATGTGCGCAGGCGTGCGGAGAGAACGGGCATCAGAAGGCCGCCCGCGAGGTCGTGCGTCGGCGCCGCGCGGCTGCTGCCGGAGCCGGTTGCCAGTGGCGCAGCCGGAGGCTGCCGAGGACAACGAGGACCGAGCTGAGGGACATCGCGGCGGCGGCGAGCATCGGGTTGAGAAGGCCCACCATGGCGAGTGGCAGGGTGACGGCGTTGTAGCCGAAGGCCCACAGCAGGTTGCCGCGGATGGTGGCCAGAGTGCGGCGGGCAAGACGTACGGCGTCGGCGACGGCTTCGATGTCGTCGCGGACGAGCGTGACATCGGCGGCGCCGATGGCCACGTCCGTGCCGGTGCCCATGGCGATGCCGAGGTCGGCCCCGGCTAGTGCGGCCGCGTCGTTGACGCCGTCACCGACGACCGCGACCCTCTTTCCTTCGGCGCGGAGCGTGCGGACGAGTTCCGCTTTGCGCTCGGGGGTGCAACGGGCGTACGTCTCGTCGATGCCGAGTGCGGTGGCGACGGCTCGCGCGGGTTCCTCCTGGTCGCCGGTGGCGAGGACGGGGTGCAGGCCGAGGCGGCGGAGCCGGTCCACGGCGTGGTAGCTGCCGGGGCGTACGACGTCGCCAAGTGCGAGGACCGCCTCGGGCCGCCCGTCGACACGTACCAGGACTGGGGTGTGGGCGGCTTGCAGGGCGGCGGCGAGGGCCGTGCCCAGTTCCTCGGGCAGTTCGCCCTCGGGGGCACCGACCTCGACGAGCCGCCCGTCCACGTGTCCGCGCACACCGTTGCCGGGTGTCGCGGCGAAGCCGCTGAGCGCGCCCGGCCGTACGGCGTCTTTCCCGAGGGAACGTTCGGCGTGGCGTACAAGGGCCCGGCCGAGTGGGTGCTCGGAGCCGGTCTCGACGGTTGCCGCGAGCCGCAGTACCTCGCTCGCGCC
The DNA here is from genome assembly GCF_019399235.1 of Streptomyces poriferorum. Classification (GTDB taxonomy): domain Bacteria; phylum Actinomycetota; class Actinomycetes; order Streptomycetales; family Streptomycetaceae; genus Streptomyces; species Streptomyces poriferorum. The sequence continues at coordinate 6,898 of NZ_JAELVH010000180.1, forward strand.
GGGGCCTTCCGTACGTGTGGTCAGGGTGGCGACGGTGAGGTGTCCGGAGGTGAGGGTGCCGGTCTTGTCGAGCACGACGGTGTCGATCTGCCGGAGGGCTTCGAGGGCCTGGGGTCCCTTGATCAGGATGCCCAGCTGGGCGCCTCGCCCGGTGGCCGCCATGAGGGCGGTGGGGGTCGCGAGCCCGAGCGCGCAGGGACAGGCGACGACAAGGACGGCGACGCACGCGGTGAAGGCCGCCTGTGGATCCGCGTCCGCGCCGAGCCAGAAGCCGAGCGCGGTGACGGCGAGGGCGAGCACGACGGGCACGAAGCCCCCGGCCACGGTGTCGGCGAGCCGCTGGGCGCGGGCCTTCCCTGCCTGTGCCTCGGTGACAAGGGCCGTGATGCGGGCGAGCTGGGTGTCGGCGCCGACGGCTGTCGCACGGACGAGCAGGAGCCCGCCCGCGTTGACCGAGCCGCCCGTGACGGCGGAGCCGACCGCGACCTCCACGGGCCGGGTCTCACCGGTCACCAGAGACAGATCCACGGCGGACGTGCCCTCGACGACCTCGCCGTCCGTCGCGACGCGCTCCCCGGGCCGTACGAGGAAGACCTGACCGGCCACGAGGAGCGCGGCCGGAATGGTGCGTTCGACGGCTCCGTCCCGCACCGTCACTTCCTTCACGCCGAGTTCAGCGAGTGCCCGCAGGGCGGCCGAGGTGCCCCGCCGGGCACGGGCTTCCAGGTGGCGGCCGAGGAGGACGAAGAGCGGGACACCGACCGCCGCTTCGAGGTAGACGTGCGCTGTCCCGTCCGACGCCGTGGGCAGCAGGGTGAAGGGCATCCGCATCCCGGGGGCGCCGGCGCCCCCGAGGAAGAGCGCGTACGAGGACCAGCCGAAAGAGGCGAGGACGCCGAGCGAGACGAGCGTGTCCATCGTCGCCGCACCGTGCCGCACCCCGCGCCAGGCCCGCTCGTGGAAGGGCCACGCGCCCCAGGCCGCGACGGGCGCGGCGAGGACGAAGCACAGCCACTGCCAGTTGCGGAACTGGAGCGAGGGCACCATCGACAGGACAAGAACGGGAAGGGCGAGGAGAGCGGTCACCAGGAGCCGCTGCGGTACACCGGGTTCGGTCACGGTGGCCTCGCGGTCCTCGCCGGACGCGGGCGGCTCCGGGAGACGGGCCGTGTAGCCGCCTCGTTCGACGGCGGCGACGAGCGCAGCCGTGCCGAGGTCTGCCGGATGCTCGACATGGGCGGTACCGGTCGCGAGATTGACGGTGGCGCGCACGCCTTCCAGGGCGCCGAGCTTCTTCTCGACCCTGCGCACGCAGGCGGCGCACGTCATGCCACCGACGATCAGAGTGGTCGTGGCCAGGGTCCGCGGGGCCGTTTCCCGGCTCATCAGTGATCCATCCCGCTCATGCCGCCCGTGTCGTGCGAGCCCGGTTCGTCATCCTGGTGCGTGACTCCACGCATGTCGGGGGCGACGGGCCCTGCGAGTTGCCCCACCGCGTACGAGGCGGCGAAGAGCGCGGCGAGCAGGAGCAGGAAACCCCCGAGGAGTGCGTACGGGGCGGGGGCGGAACGCCGTTGGGTGTGAGTCGTCACCGAGTGGTCCATGAGGCAGGCTCCGGGCGAGAGTGCGAGTCGTACGCACCAGAGGTCGGCCGCCCCAAGCCGCGAGTTCCCCCGGTCCCGGGTGGTGTGCGTCACATATCGGACGCGTGTCACGCGTGCCCCGGAAGCGTCACGGTTCCGGGGCACGCCCGACGAGATCGAGGGTGGGCAGTCGCCGTCGAACCCGACGGCTCACACCATGACGACGAACATCACCGCCATGCCCAGCGCCATCAGCCCGTGACAGCCCACGTCCCAAGCGGCGTGTACCGCACCGCCCGAGACCGCGCCGCCCGTTGTGCGCGGTGCGAGGCGGCCCGCGTCGAAGCCGGTCGCGAGCCACCACAGTGCGAGCGCCAGCAGGACGAGCGCGAGCAGGCCCGCGCTCCATCGGTCGCCGGTGCCGCTGAGCGTCATCGTCGCGAGCGCTCCCGGGGCCGACATGTCCATCCCTGGCATGTCGTGCGCCTGCCCTCCGCTCGTCGCCCCCATGGACATGCCCGACGACATCGCGGCGACCATCCACGCCATCGCGCCGGTCATCACGGCGTGCGGCAGCATGCCGGCGAGGGCTCGCAGCCGGGGCTCGGAACCGCTCGGCAGAGCGAGGGCAGCCAGCACGAACCAGACCGCGACGGCGGAGAAGAAGACCACCTGCGGCGTGCCGGGCAGGTTCATGCCCCAGGACCAGGCCATCGCGAACATGGCGAGGGCCATCACCGCGTGCAGTCCGTGCGCGAGCCGTGCGGTCCACGGGTGGGAACGGGCCGCGAAGGCGCGCCACAGACCGTATGCCGCGAGTGCGCAGAAGAGCAGCGTCAGTATCCAGCGCAGCCCGGTGGCGGCGATCATCGGGCCATCTCCTTCGGCGTCTCGGCCGGCGTTTCCGTGCGCGAACGCCGGTGCCGGCGTGCTTGCGCAAGTGCCAGATCCGCGAGCAGGAAGCAGACCAGGGGCAACCCGAACAGCGGCAGGTAGTAGGCGAGTACAGCGGTCACGACGACGAGCGGTGCCATGACCCTGCCCGGCACCCGGCGCCAGGCTCCCCGCGCCGGCGGACGTCCGAGCTGTTTCCCGCCTCCTCGGGCGGGCCTGCGCAGCCACCACATGCGGTAGCCCCAGAAGAGCATCCCGATGAGCGCGAGGGCGATGAGCGCGAGGACGATCTGGTTGGCGAGGCCGAAGAGCAGACCCATGTGGGCGTCGATGCCCCAGCGCGTGAGCTTGGCGAGGACGGGGAAGTCGTCGAAGACCACCTTGTCCGTGACCTTGCCGGTGGCCGGGTCGATCGCGACCGAGTCCTGCTGCTCCGGCCAGTGCCGCGTGTTCTCCTTGACGATGTACGCGCTCTTGTTGTCCGCGGGCGGGCTGATGACGAGCTTGCCGCGCAGCCCTTCGGAGCGGGCGATGCGGACTGCCTCGTCGAAGTCGACGTTCGCGGCGGAGGGACCGGCAGAGGACTGACCCGGGTCCGCCCCCGCCGAGCCGCTGCCCTGCGAGCCGGGACCGAGGGCCGAGGAAACGGAGGGCGACGCACCGCCCAGCGAGTCCTGGATCTTGCCGATGTTCACGCCCGCGTGCGCCGACCAGGTCAGCCCGGTCGCCGAGAGTGCGAGGAATCCGACCGACACCCACAACCCCACGGCCCCGTGCCAGGACAGCGTGCGCTTGCGTCCCTTCGGGCCCCGGCGCGGCACGAACCACTTGCGCAGCCGCTCCCGGCCGCGCGCCGCCCCCAACCACAGGGCCAGCCCGCCCATCACCTCGACCCACAGCCAGCTCGCGGCGATCTCGCTGTAGTTGCGGCCGAATTCGCCGAGGTGCAGCGTGCGGTGCAGGCTGTCGAACCAGGACCGCACAGGCAGCCATTCACCGAACGTGCGCAGGGTGCCGCGCACCTTCGCGTCGTACGGATCGACGAAGGCGGTCTGCGTGTAGCCCTCGGGCAGTCCCTTGACGTCGAAGGTGACCCGGGTCGTGTCGTCGTCTCCCGCGCCCTTGGTGACGGAGACGAGCTGCCCGCCGGGTATCGCCTCGCGGGCGGCGTCCACCTGGGCGGCGAGCGGCTTCGGCTCGTCGCGCGGTGTGACCTTCAGCTCGTGGTGGTAGACGACGGACTCGATCTGCGGGGTCGTCGTGTAGAGCAGTCCGGTCACGGCGGCGACGAGCAGGAACGGGCCGATGAGGACGCCCGCGTAGAAGTGCAGGCGCAGCAGGAGGGGGCGCAGCCCGCTCCAGGTGCCGCCGCCGTTTCTCGGCGTGGGCGTGGCGAAGTCCTCGGGCGGGGCGGCCTCCTCGGTCTGGCGTTGCCGGAGCGGTGGTGGCGCGGCAGGCGTGGTCTCGGTCATCGACTCTTCCTCATGCGTGGACCGGTGGGGACGGTGAGGTGCACGTACAGGAGTCGGACCGGGCAGGGCGTGAGTTCCCGCAGATGTGGCGTGACGTAGGTCACACAGAAGTGTGGGGTGCCACTGCGTACCCGGCCGTCGCTGTCACCGCGTGGCACGCACCGATCGCCGGGAACTTCTCCGCCCGCGCCCCCGACTCCTGCAACAGCGCCTCAAGGTGCCTCACTTGATCACCGAGGAGAACTCCCATGCCGACACCCAGGCCGGCAGCCATCACCCTCGCCACCCTCCTGTGCCTCGCCGCCACCGGCTGTTCCGGAGCGGACTCCGGCTCCGGCGCGGACGGCAGGGCGGCGGGCTCCGCCGACAAGGCGCCTCCCGCCGCGCGGGGTACGTACCCCGTCACTCTCAAGAACTGCGGCCGCGACCAGACGTTCGACAAGGCCCCCGGCCGGGTCGTCGTGATGAACGGGGCCTCGGTCGCCGAGGTGTCCACGCTGCTCGCCCTCGGCCAGGGCGACCGGATCGTCTCCAACCAGCAGACCTACGGCATGTCCGAAGTCCCCGGCCGCGCTGAGCAGATCAAGGACCTGCCCACGGGAGGGGTGGAGCCGAACGAAGCCTTCGACATCCCGCGTGAGGCCATGATCGGCCTGCGGCCCGACTTCGTGCTCTCCACCACGTCCTACGGCTTCGACGCCAAGAACGGCTTCGCCACCCGCCAACAGCTCGAGGAGGTCGGAGCGAACACCTACATCTCGCCCGCGGGCTGCGGACAGGACAACCTGAACATGACGATCGACGACAGCTACACACTGCTGCGCGACATGGGCAAGGTTTTCGGCGTCGAGGAGAAGGCTGAGAAGCTCGTCTCCGCCGAAAGGCAGAACATCGCCGACGTGGCGAACAAGGTCGGCGACGCGAAGAGGCCGAACGTCATGGTCATCTTCTCCAACATGACCATGGGCGGCAACGACTTCAGCTCCGTCGCCGCGCACGGCATCTACAACGACATCCTCGCCGAGGCCGGCGGCAACAACGCCTTCGCGAGCGCGTCGAAGACCTCCTTCGCCGACCTCAGCAAGGAGAAGGTCGCCGCCACCGACGTGGACGCCCTCGTGGTCGTCAGCTACAACGACCCCGACCCGACGGCATACGCGAAGAAGCTGCTCAAGGAGTTCCCCCAGTGGCCCGCAGCCAAGAAGAACAAGTTCGTGGTGCTGTCCGACTCGATGTACCTCGGCCCCAGCAACGACGTGGCCGTGGAGAAGATCGCCAGGATGCTGCACCCCGACGCCTTCTGAGCCGTCTCCCACTCTCCGTCTGCGCCCTCGCGCTCACTGCCGCGCTGCTGGTCTCGATGGTCCTCGCCGTCGGCATCGGCGCGGTCAACGTGCCGGCCGGTGACGTGTGGACGGTCCTCGTCCACCACGTCACCGGCCGGGGGCCCGTGGACGACATCGCCCTCGACCAGATCGTCTGGCAGTTCCGCACCCCGCGTGTGGTCCTCGCCGCGGTCGTGGGGGCCGGACTCGCCGTCGCCGGCGCCGTCCTCCAGACCCTCGTCTCCAACCCGCTCGCCGATCCGACGGTGCTCGGCTTCTCGCACGGGGCGTCGCTGGGCGCGGTCCTCGTGATCACACTCGGCGGCGCCGGGCTCGGCGGACTCGGCGTTTCCGGAGCGGCGTTCGTCGGTGCCCTTCTGGCGGGGCTGCTGGTCTTCGCGCTCGGACAACGCAGGGGGCGGCTCGCCCCAACCCGGCTCGTCCTGGCCGGAGTGGCGGTCGGCTACGTGCTTCTCTCGACGACGAGCTTCGTGCAACTGCAGGCCAAGGCGCGCGTGTTCCAGGAATCCTGGGCGACAAGCCATCGGAACTCGTACGCGAGACCCTGAATCGTAGGGCCCCGCGCGCGGGTTGACGTCACCGCTGACTCCCCGGGAACGTCCGCTCGGGGCGCCCCGCACTAACAGCTCAACATCATCGAGGCCCGTCACCGCCTCCCCCAGAACATCTTCTTCGGGCAGCGCGGCGAACTGCGCCAGCACTACCGCGAGGGAATGAAGACCAGATCGGCGCGCTCGGCCTAGTCCTCAACGCCCTGGTGCTGTTCAACACCCGCTACATGGACGCCGCCGTCACCCAGCTCCGTGCCGAGGGCTTCGACTTCCGCGACGAGGACGTCGCCCGGCTCTCCCCCGTGCGTCCGTCACCACGTCAACATGCTGGGCCGGTACTCGTTCCTGCTGCCCGAGATGCCCAACGGGCTGCGACCGCTGCGGGACCCGGAGCGGACCGAGGCGTGAGCCCGGCCGCCACCGCTCCTACCAGGTGCGCCTCCGTGACCGCGGCTACAGGAAGTCGCGGCGCTCCGACGGCTGCCGGGCAGGACCCACCGGACGGCCCGTTCGAGGTGCGGGCGCAGCTCACCCCGGACGCGGCCGTGGTGGGCGTTTGGAACGACCGGCGGACAGCGGCTTTTCCGAGCGTGGAAGCATTGCGATGGGGCCCTAGCCGCGCTAGGTGTTCTGTCCACGG
>NZ_JAELVH010000181.1 GCF_019399235.1 Streptomyces poriferorum
AGGAGAGCGGCCAGCGGGACAGGGCGGCCGACCACTACGCGGAGGCGTTCGGCGGCCTGTGCGCGGAGCGGTGCGACGACGGCGAGGCCTGGACGGCGGCCACGGCGGCCCTCGGCCGGGAGGCGATCGAGGCGCTGCTGGCCGCGGGCCGCACCGCCGGTGCCCGCGCGGTCTGGACCGGCCTGCTCCCGGACATCCGTCTGCGGGGCCGCTTTCGTCTCCTGGAGGCGCGCCTCCTGCTCGCCGAGGGCGACCGGGCGGCGGCCCGCGCCCTGTTCGACGAGGGTTTCGAGGTCGCCGATCTGCGCGAGGGTGCGGAGATCCTGGACGAGGTGTGGGCCGAGCTCACCGCACCCACCGGAGAGCCGCTGCCGGACGCGTACAACTACCGGATGCGGCCGCGGGGCTGACGCCGGGGGATTCTCAGCCGGCCGGGCGGTTGCGGTCGACGTACTCGAAGACCGAGCCGTCCGGATGCACCGCGATCAGGTTGCGGCCGGCGGGGGTGGGCACCGGGCCCGCGATGACGCGCGCTCCGACCCGGGTCAGGGAGGCGTGGGCCTCGTCGACGTCCTTCACCGCGATCGTCGCGGTCACCTTGCGCAGGATCTCCAGCTCCGACTCGGGGCCGCTCATCAGCAGAAAGCAGCCGATGGCGGCGACGGAGACCCCGCCGCGTTCGAAGCGCAGCGCCGGACTGGCCGTGAGGTCCTCGTAGAAGGCCACCGCGGCCTCCAGGTCGTCGACGCAGATACGCAGCGTGGTTCCCAGGATTTCCATGCCGAACAGGGTAGTTGGCCGGTCAGCGGTGTGTGATCGATTCGGCGGAGGGGAGCGGGGCGGCCCGGGGGCCGGCCCCTGCGCCGGCCTCCGGGTGCTGGGATCAGGCCCGGCAGAGGATCTCGCCGTGCGGGACCATGAACCAGCCGTCGCCCTGCTCGCCCCAGGTGCGCCAGGCCTCGGAGATCGCGGTGAGCTCTTCGGCAGTGGCGTGGCCGCCCTCGACCACCAGCTTCGCGTAGACCGAGCCGACCGTGCGGTCCGCCCACAGGCCGCTCCACCAGTCCCGGCTCTCCGGGGTGGCGAAGCACCAGGAGGCGGCCGTCGGGGTGATGTCGGTGAAGCCCGCTTCGCGCGCCCAGGAGAGCAGCCGGCGGCCCGCGTCCGGCTCACCGCCGTTCGCCCGTGCCACCCGGCGGTACAGCTCCAGCCAGCCGTCCATCACCGGCGACTCGGGGAACCAGCTCATGGCCGCGTAGTCGCTGTCGCGGGCCGCGACGATGCCACCGGGACGGCAGACCCGCCGCATCTCGCGCAGCGCCTGCACCGGGTCGCCGACGTGCTGGAGTACCTGGTGGGCGTGGACCACGTCGAACGAGTCGTCGGGGAAGTCCAGGGCGTGCACATCGGCTACGGCGAACTCGACGTTCTCCAGGCCGCGTTCGGATGCGGCGTCGGCCGCCTGGGCGAGGATCTCCCCAGTGGTGTCGACCGCGGTCACCCGGCCCGGGGCGACCAGTGCGGCCAGGTCCGCGGTGATGGTGCCGGGCCCGCACCCGACGTCCAACACGCTCATGCCGGAGCGGAGTTCACCGATGAGGTAGGCCGCGGAGTTGGCGGCGGTGCGCCAGCGGTGCGAACGCAGCACCGACTCGTGGTGGCCGTGGGTGTAGACGGCGGTCTCCTTCGGCATGACCGTGCATCCTCTCTCGGAAGCGAACCGCGAAACGCGGGCCGCAAAGCGCTGATCGGTACGGTCACCGTATGCCCTGATGCCGAATAATGAGATGGGCATCTTGCTATATGGACGTGTGCGGGCTCGCGTGCCGACACGAAGGGGCGGCCGACTCGGCGTCGGCCGCCCCTCGTTCGTCCGGTCCGGCCGGTCTCAGGCCGGTCTCGGGCAGTAGACCGTCAGCGCCTCCGGCAGCTTGTCGATCATCAGGTCGCCCGTGCTGTGCGCCACTTCGCCGTCGTACGCGTACGGGGTCCCGGGCTTCAGCCCGGAGATGCGGATGCGCCGACGCCGTTCCGCCGCGTGGATGGGGGAGCGGGTCAGGGGGCCGGCCACGGCGGCCGCCAGCAGCCTCAGCCCGGGGGTCCGGCCGCCGTGCACGACGCGTACGTCCAGCAGCCCGTCCGCGAGATTGTGCCGCCGGCCGGGCGCCGGGCCGACCCGCTGGAACAGGCCGTTGCCGACGAACAGCAGCCACAGGGGCCGTCTCCGGCCCTGCAGGTCGGCCTCCAGCGGACGCTGGCCGCGCAGCGCCTCGAAAGCCGCGACGACACCGGCCGGCCAGCCGCCGATCCGCGGGGCCCAGCGCTCGCGGGTCCGTACCAGTTCCGGATAGACGCCCAGGCTGAAGGCGTTGAGGAAGTAGCCGTGGGCGCCTCCGGGCCCGTCCGGTCCGGGCCGGAACCTCCCCAGGTCCACCCGGACCGCGTTTCCCGAACCGAGGGCCGCGCAGACGTCGGCCACGGTCTCGATGCCGAGGTCGTACGCGAAGTGGTTCAGCGTCCCGCCGGGGAACACCGCGAGTGGCAGCCCGTGCACGGCGGCCACCGCCGCCGCCTGGTTGACCGTACCGTCGCCCCCGCACACGCCCAGGGCCCGGCCGAGGCCGGCCGCCTTCTCCAGTTCGGTCGAGAGCTCCGAGGGCGGACACTCCACCACTTGCGCGTGCGGCAGGGCGTCCCGCACCAGCGACGCCGTGGCCGTGGCCGTCCCCGACTCCTGGTTGACGACGACGACCAGGTCCTGCCCGTCCGGCAGGGCGGGCGCGTCGGCGGGCGGCCTGCCCGGTGCGGGCAGCTGGCCCCGGGTCGGCACGAGGCCGCGCAGGGCGAACGCCGCCCCTATCCCGAGTGCGGCACCGGCCAGCACATCGCTCGGGTAGTGCACGCCGGTGTAGACGCGGGAGGCGGCCACCGACAGCGCGACGGGCGCGACGACCGCCCCCCAGCCCTTTGACTCCAGCGCCACCCCGGTGGCGAACGCGGCAGCCGAGGCGGCGTGCCCCGAAGGGAAGGACGTGGTGACGGGCTGGCGCTTCAGCTGCCGTATCACCGGAACGGCGTCCAGTATCGGCCGCTCGCGGCGCACCGCACCCTTGCCGACCGTGTTGATCGCGGCCGAGGCCACCGCCAGCGACGCGATTCCGCGCAGCGCGGCCCGCCGGGCCCGGGCGCTGCCGCCGAACGCGGCGATGCCGGCCGCCGCGCCGAACCACAGCAGCCCGTGATTCGCGCTGCGGCTGAGCCGCGGCAGCACGGGGCCGGCGGCCGGCCAGTGCCGCCCCGCCAGGTTCTGGAACACGGCCAGGTCGCTCCGGTGGAAGGCGCCCCGCAGCCCGGCGGGCCGCGGCAGAGGTGAAGGGAAGCTCGGTGAAGACATGGAACAGCGAATACCCTGCGCGCCCCCGCCGAACCGGCAGGCGCGCCCGAACCGGGCGCGCGGGCGCCTGTGCGGCGGCGCCACCCGTCGATCATTCACCCTCATACCAGCATAAAAGCGGTCAATCAGCCTTTGGGTCGGGTGCCGCACATCACCTCGTCATTGCCCCGGCAAGTGCGCCACGCTTAGCCTGTGTTCGTGATGCCGGTCACTGGCCGGAATGTCGAACACGAGAGGGTGGTGCACGACCATGGGGCGACTCGTCCCCGCGGTGACCCGGGCGCTGGACGTACTCGAACTCTTCCTCCACGGCGACGGTACGCTCTCCGCGCCCGAGGTGACCCGCAAGCTCCAGCTCCCGCGCACCACCGTCCATGAACTGCTGACCACGCTCGCCGCCCGCTCGTACCTGGTCACCATCCCGGACCAGCCCGGCCGTTACCGGCTCGGCGTCCGCACCTACCAGCTGGGCAGCCGGTACGCCGAACAGCTCGACCTCGCGGCCGAGGGGCAGCAGGTGGCCCGGCAGGTCGCGGAGACCTGCGGCGAGACCGTCCATGTGGCGATCCTGGAAGGCACCGACGTCATCTACATCGCCAAGGTGGACTCCACCCACGCGGTCCGCATGGTGTCGGCCGCCGGCCGCAAGCTGCCCGCCCACTGCACGTCGGTCGGCAAGATGCTCCTCGCGGCCCTGCCCGAACGAGAGCTCGACGCCCGCCTCGAAGGGCTCGAACTCACCGGGATGACCCCTGACAGCATCACCGACGAAGCGGCGCTGCGGGAGGCGCTCGCCTCCGTACGGGAACGGGGCATCGCGGTCGAGCACCGTGAGTCCAACCCCGATGTGAGCTGCGTCGCCGCGCCCGTACGGGACCGGTCCGGCCGGGTCGTCGCCGCGCTCTCCGTCTCCGTCCCCATGATCCGCTGGACGGAGGAGCGCGAGGCCGAACTGGCCGCGCTCGCCGCCGAGGGTGCGGAGGCGCTCTCCGGCCGGCTCGGACACCACCGGAGGGAGAAGTGAGCCGCCCGCACCTCGATGTCGCCGTACGGGAGCACGCCGCACTGGGGGAGGGCCCGACCTGGGACCCGGTCGCCGAGCGGCTGATCTGGGTCGACATCCTCTCCTCCCGGATCCACACCTACGACCCCGCGGACGGCCGGCGGACCGTCATGGCCACCGAGCAGCACGTCGGCGCGGCCAAGCCACGGGCCGGCGGCGGCCTCGTCGTCAATCTGCGCGACGGAATCGGGCTCTACGACCGGGACGGCGCCTTCCGCTGGCTCGTCCACGACGCCGAACCGGGACGGCGCGGGAACGACGCCGCGGTGGCACCCGACGGGGCGCTCTGGGCGGGCACCATGCGCTACGACGATTCGGAGGTCGGCGGCAGCCTCACCCGGGTCGCTCCCGACGGCACGGCCACCCGGGTGCTGCCCCTGGTGGCCTGCAGCAACGGCACCGGATGGAGCCCGGACGGCCGGCTGATGTACTACATCGACACGCCGACCCGCCGGATCGACGTCTTCGACGTGGACGGCCACCAGGTCACCGGACGCCGTCCGTTCGCGACCGTGGAGGAGGGCGCGGGTTACCCCGACGGTCTGACGGTGGACGCGGAGGGGGCCGTCTGGGTCGCCCTGTGGGACGGCGCCGCCCTGCGCCGCTACACGGCCGACGGCAGGCTGGACCGCGTCGTCGAACTGCCGGTGCGACGTCCCACGGCCTGCGCCTTCGGGGGCCGGGGCCTGCGCGACCTCTACATCTCCACCGCCCGCACCGGCCTCGACGCACCGCACCCGCTCTCGGGGTCGCTGCTGGTCCTGCCGGACGTCGGCCGGGGCCTGCCCGGCACCGCCTTCGCGGGCTGAGGCGCGGGCGCCAAGGAGGCCGGGCGGGTTCGGATCAGGGACCCGCCTTCGCGGGCTGAGGCGCGGGCGCCGGGGAGGCCGGGCGGGTTCGGCTGACGGGACCCGCCCGGCGGTGGATCACCGTGCCGGGAAGCGGCGCAGGGTGCCCGGCAGCCGGGAGCCCAGCGGCGACATGTTCCCGTCGGCGCCGTGCCGGGCCAGCAGGTCCAGGACCAGCCGGCCGCGCCGGACCCGCTCGCGGGCCGTCTCCAGGGCGACGTCGCGCAGATGGGCGCCGTACGGGTAGATCCCCGGCGCCTTGGACAGGCCGAACTTGAGGTAGAGCGGGGCGCCGCGCCGGATCAGCTCGGCCGCCTCGTACATCCGCACATATCCGCCGAGGTCGTCCGGGGCCTCGATGTACAGGTCCATCGGTGCCGCCGACGCGCGCCGGATCTCCGTGAAGTGAGCGAGCGTCAGGTCGGACGGGATGTTCACCGAGTCGGCCCCCAGCTGCTCGTACACGGCGAACGACGCGGGATTCACCGGGCCGACCAGGGCGGACACCTTGAACGTCGTGTCGGCGGGCAGCACGCCCCGCTCACGCAGCCGGTGCAGCGTCCACAGCACCCCCTCGTCCGCCACCAGCAGGCATTTCACGCCGAGTTCGCAGGCGCGCAGCGCGTCCTCGACGCAGCCGGCCAGGGCGTCGTGGCCGCGGGCGCGCAGCCCGGCCCCGCCCGAATCGGTGCGGAACGAGGCACCGGTGTCCCAGCTGCCGCGCGGACCCGTGAACAGGCAGAGCTCGATGCCGCGTTCGGCGCAGCCCTCGGCCATGTCGGTGATCTCGGTGTCACTGAGCATCCAGACGCCGCTGCCCTGGCTGACCCGGTGGACGGGGACATCGAGCCGCGCGCTCTCCTTCAGTACGACGGACAGCGCTTCGGGGCCTTCCACGGACGGGATCTCGGTCCGCCATGTGCCGCCGTCGGGAAAGGAGTGCGGGGACGCGTCGGCCGGGGAGGCGGCGGGGGCGCCGAGCCCGAGTGTGCTGAGCGCGGGCTCGCCCGGACGCCGGACGCCGGTACGGGATCCGGACGGGGCAGGGGATACGGAGGTCATGGGCGACCTTTCGTGTTCGGTGGGTCGGACGAGGTTCGGGTGAAAGAGCGACGGGCGGGACGGACCCGTGAGCCGGACGTGATCCGGACGAATGGCACGGGAGCGCGTGCCGGGCCCCGCGAGCCCGGCCTGATCCGGACGAGGGGCGCCCGGGGCTGTCCCGCCAGGAATTGCGGGACAGCCCTCAGGGGCGCATCAGCACCTTGCCCGTCCCCGCGCCGCCGCCCCCGACCAGCGCCACGGCCTCCGCGAACCGCTCCAGCGGGAACTCGTGCGTGATCAGGGCCGCCGGATCGAGCAGCCCCGCGGTGAACGCCCGCACCGCGTACGACCAGGAGGCGGAGGACGCCCCGAACACACTGCGCACCGTGAGCTGGCTCAGCGACAGGTGCACCGGGTCGATGCCGACGGCCCCCGGTGCGAACATCCCCGTGAGCACGATGCGGCCCCCACGCCGCGCGAGCAGGCAGGCGTCGGCCGCGGTGGTCGCGGCCCCGGCCGTCTCCACCACCAGGTCGTACCGGCCGTGCACCTCCGCGGCCTCCTTCGGCGCCAGGGCCTCGCTCGCCCCGAAACGCAGCGCCTGGCGCGCCCGTTCGTCCCGCGGATCGATCACCGTGAGCTCACCGGGGGACACCGCGGCGAGCAGCTGGACCGCCAGCAGCCCGAGCGTTCCCGCGCCCACGACCGCGATCCGCTCACCCGGCTCCGGGGCTCCGGCCCGTACGGCCGCGGCGACCACGGCCGCGGGCTCCAGGAGGGCTGCGGCGCGCAGGTCCGCGTCGTCGGCCAGCGGGTGCAACAGGCGCGCGGGCAGCACGACATGGTCGGCGAACGCGCCGGGCCGGGTGAAGCCCGTCTCGTCGTACCCCGAGGTGCACAGCGAGGTCTCACCGCTGCGGCACCGCTCGCAGCTGCCGCAGGAACGGAACCCCTCGGCGACCGTGCGCCGGCCGGTCAGGGCGGGGTCGACGCCGGCGCCCACCGCCTCGACGGTGCCCGACCACTCGTGGCCGGGCACCACGGGGTAGCGCACGTACTGCGGGTCGCGATGGCCGTCGTACACCTCGCGGTCGCTCATGCAGATCCCGGCCGCGGCCACCCGCACCCGGACCTCGCCGGGGCCGGGCTCCACTACCGGTCCCTCCGTCAGCCGGTGCTCGCCCGGCCGGTCGATCGTGATCGCCCGCGAGCGGGCAGGTGTGCCGCTCACTTGGGCTGCCTCTTCTCCCAGCCGTCGGCCCACAGGTCGAACCGGGCCTGCTGCTGCGGGAATTCGGCGGCGGCGTCGACATCGAGCTCCACTCCGAGACCGGGGGCGTCGGAGAGTTTGAAGCAGCCGGTCTCCGGGTCGACCTGCGGGGCGCCGCGTACGACCTTCTTGATGTCGGCGTCCGCGAAGTCGTTGAAGTGTTCGAGGATCTTGAAGTTGGGGGTGCAGCCCGCGACCTGGAGGCTGGCAGCCGTCAGCACCGAACCGCCGACGTTGTGCGGGGCGATCAGTGTGTAGTGGGTCTCCGCCGTCGCGGCGAGCTTCCGGGTCTCCAGGATGCCGCCGATGTGGCCGACGTCCGGCTGGATGATGTCGACGGCCTGCGACTCGAAGAGCTCGCGGAACTCGATGCGGTCGTGGATGCGCTCACCCGTCGCGATCGGCAGATCCACCTTGCCCGCCACCTTGGCGAGCGCCTTGAGGTTCTCCGGCGGCACCGGCTCCTCCAGCCAGGCCGGCCGGAACGGGGCCATCTCATGGGCGATCCGCACCGCTGTCGAGGGGCTGAAGCGGCCGTGCATCTCCAGCATCAGCTCGGTGTCCGGACCGATCGCGTCCCGGACCGCCTCGATGAGCGACACGGAGTACCGGGTCTCCTCCTGGCCCAGCTCGAAGTGGCCCGTCCCGAACGGGTCGATCTTCAGCGCCCGGTAGCCGCGCGCGACGACCGCAGAGGCGGCCTTGTGATAGGCCTCCGGGGTCCGCTCGGTGGTGTACCAGCCGTTGGCGTACGCCTTGACCCGGTCGGTGACCTTTCCGCCGAGCAGCTGCCAGACGGGAACACCGAGCGCCTTCCCCTTGATGTCCCAGCAGGCCATCTCGACGACCGCGATGCCGGACATGACGATCTCGCCGGCCCGCCCGTAGTCGCCGTACTTCATCCGGCGTACGAGATCCTCGACGGCGAACGGGTCCGAACCGGAGATGTGGTTGGCCTCCGCCTCGCGCAGATAGCCGATGAGCGCGTCGGTGCGGCCGAGCATCCGGGTCTCGCCCACACCGGTGAGGCCCTCGTCGGTATGGACCTGCACATAGGTGAGGTTGCGCCAGGGTGTTCCGACCACATGTGTGCTGATTCCGGTGATACGCACGGGAGTTGCCCCTCGACTTGTTCGATATTTCGGCACTCGTTCGAAATCCTGGCGTGACCGTAATAACGGGGCGGGGCGAGTGTCAATGGTGCCGTCGTTTCGCGGTCCCGTTCCCCGGCCGCCGGGCGGCCTCGCCGAAGCCGTGCTACGACCGTCCGGCGGGCTTCGCGGTAGCGCAGGCGCCCCGCTCCATTCCCTCGTATAAAGGGGCGGACACGGCCCGGCCGACGGGCACGGTGACCGAGCGGCGGCGAAGGAGGCCCGGATGGGCCGGGAGCGGACCGGACGTCAGGAGCCCGGCGGGCCAGGGGTCCGCGAGGACCGCGGGCCCGTACGGTACGGACCGCCCGCCCCGGACCCCGGCCTGCCCGTACTGCCCGCGCTGGCCGAGGTGCTGGCGGCCGCGGCGGGCCGCGGCGAACCCGAACCGGCCGGCGGCTCGGCCGCCCTGCGCGAGGCTGCCCGCGCCTACTGGGACCGGCGCGGACTGCACGGCGGCCCCGAGCACATCGCCGCCGCGCCGGGTACCTCACCGCTGGTGCTCGCCCTGATCGCCGCACACGGCGGCGACGTACTGGTGCCGCGCCCCTGTCCCGCCTCCTGGATCCCGCAGGCCCGGCTGCTGGGCAGGCCCGCCTACCAGGTCCCGACCCCGGCCGAGTGCGGCGGCGTCCCGGACCCGTACGCGCTCCTGGAGACGGTACGCAGGGTGCGCGCCGAGGGAGGCAGGCCGCGGCTGCTGCTGATCTCGGTGGTGGACGACCCCACCGCCACGGTCGCCCCGCCGGAACTGGTGCGTGAGGCGTGCGAGGCCGCCGTCGCCGAAGGGCTGCACATCGTCAGCGACGAGACGTGGCGCGACACCCTGCACCGGCCGCACGACACGGTGCTGCTCAGCCCGGCCGAGATGTGCCCCGACGACGTCACGGTCGTCTCCGACCTGGCGGGCGCGCTGACCCCGTCGGCCTGGCCGGTCGCCGTCGCCCGGTTCCCGGACACCGCGCGGTCCGCGGTGCGCCACGCCCGCACGCTCGACATCCTCACCGCGCTCGGCGCCCTCGTCGCGGGCCCGGTCGCGGCCGCCGCCGCCCACGCGCTGCACGAACCGGACGCCGTCACCGAACGCGTCCGCCGGGCCGCAGCCCTCCAGGCCCGGGTCGCCGCGGCCGCCCACCACGCGGTCCTGGCCTCCGGGGCGCTGGCCAGACCCCCGCAGGCGGGCCGCCACCTGTACGCGGACCTCGGCCCGCTGCGCTCCCGGCTCGCCGCCCGCGGGGTCACGGACTCGCTGGAACTGGAGGAGTACCTGACGGACCGCCTCGGTGCCCCGGCCCCCGGTGGCCACCGCTTCGGCGACGAACTGGGCGCCCTGCGGGTGCGGCTGGGCACCGGACCGCTGCTCGGCGCGACGCCGCGGCAGCAGACGGAGTCCCTCACCGCGGCCGAACCCCTCGAATTGCCGCATGTCGAGGCAGCGCTGAGCATGTTCCGGGCAGCCCTCGACGAACTCCGCTGACGCTGCGCCGACGCTCTGCGAGACGGGAGTCCCCCGATGACGGAACAGACAGAGCGCGCCCTCGCCCGGGAGCCGCGCGTGGTGTCCTGCGGAGAGGTCGTGACCCCGCGCCCCCTGGGCGAGGTGCGGTCCTGGCCCAGCAGCTTCGCCGACCGGCTCACCGCGCCTCTCCCCGGCCTGACGGGCATGTCCCGGCTGGCCCGGGAACACTCCATCCGGCCCAACGCCGAGGGACTGCGTGGAATCCACCGGCTGCCGTACGCCCCCGGGCCGCTCCCCGCCACCCCGGCCGGAACCACCTGCGTCACCTGGGCCGGGCACGCCAGCTGGATCATCCGCACCGGCGGACTGACCGTGCTCGCCGACCCCGTCTGGTCCCGCCGCATCCTCGGCACCCCGGCCCGGATCACCCCCGTCGGCGTGCCCTGGGACGACCTGCCGACGATCGACGCCGTCGTCATCAGCCACAACCACTACGACCATCTCGACGCACCGACCCTGCGCCGGCTGCCCCGGCACACCCCGCTGTTCGTCCCGGCCGGCCTGGGCCGCTGGTGCCGCCGCCGCGGCTTCGGCTGCGTCACCGAACTCGACTGGTGGGAATCGGCGGAACTGGACGGCGTCCGCTTCGACTTCGTGCCCTCGCACCACTGGTCCAAGCGCACCCTCACCGACACCTGCCGCTCGCTGTGGGGCGGCTGGGTCATCGAGGACACCACCGGGCCCGGCCGCGGACAGCGGATCTACTTCGCCGGCGACACCGGATACGGCCACTGGTTCACCGAGATCGGCCGCCGCCACCCCGGCATCGACCTCGCCCTGCTGCCCATCGGGGCGTACGAGCCGCGCTGGTGGCTCGCCGACGTGCACGCCGACCCGGAGGAGGCCGTGCAGGCGTACGAGGATCTCGGCGCCCGCGCCATGGCGCCCATGCACTGGGCGACCTTCCTGCTCTCCGCGGAGCCCGTACTCGAACCGCTCACCCGGCTGCGTACCGCCTGGCGACGGGCCGGCCACCCGCGCGAGCGGCTCTGGGACCTGCCCATCGGCGGCTCACGCATCCTCGACACCACCAGCGAACCGCGGACCCTCAGCGGCTGACCCGCACCCCGGCGGTCACCGCCCGGACCGGCCACGCAGCCGGTGCCACAGGGCCGGCGCCCCGCTGATCAGCAGCGTCAGACCCACCGCCGCCACGACACCCTGCCACGGCTCCGGGAACAGCGAACCGCCGAGGATCCCGATCAGCTGATACGTGGCCGCCCAGGCCAGACAGGCCGGCACATCGCCCCGGGCGAAGCGCCGCAGCGGCATCCGGCCCAGCAGACACGCCAGCATCACCGGGATCCGCCCCGCCGGCACCAGCCGGGACAGCACCAGCACCATCGCGCCGTGCTCGTCGAGCTTGCGCTGCGCCTGCGCGAGCCGCTCCGGCGCGGCCCGGTCGCTGATCGCCCGCAGCCACTTGGAACCGTTCTTCGACCGCACCCCGCGCTGCCCCAGCCAGTACAGGCAGATGTCCCCGAGGAACGCCGCGGACGACGCCACCGCGAACACGATCAGCAGAGAGAACGGCGACGACTGATGGAATGCCACCACGGCCGCCGAGCTCACCAGCGCACCCGTCGGCACCACCGGCACCAGGGCGCCCAGCGCCACCAGCAGGAACAGCGAGGGGTAGCCGACGGCCTGCTGCGTCGACTCGGTCGGCAGCTGCGTCGCCTGTCTGAGGAACTCGTGTATCACCCGGTGGCCCCCGGCCGCACACGCTCGCCGTGCTCCAGCCGGTGCACCGCCACCCCGGGCGCCCGCATCGCCGCCTGGCGGACGAACTCGTCACCCGGCGAGTGGAACTCGTGGGGCCGGACCCCGTCCATCCCGATGGGCCAGTACGTGCCGTAGTGGACCGGCACCGCGGCCCGCGGCGCGATCCGGACCAGTGCCTCGGCGGCGCGCCTCGCGTCGAGGTGGCTGTGGCCCAGATACGGCCCCCAGCCGCCGACGGGCAGCAGGGCCACGTCCACCGGACCGACCGCGTCCGCCATGTCGTCGAAGAGCCCGGTGTCCCCGGCGAAATACGTACGGGCCTCGCCCTCGACGACGTATCCGAGCGCGGGGGAGCGGTGCGGGCCGACCGGGAGGCGCCGCCCGTCGTGCAGGGCCGGCACAGCCCTGACCCGCACCCCGCCGACCCGCACCTCGTCGCCCGCAGCCACCTCGGTGATCCGCAGCCCGCGCATCCTGCGCAGCACCCGGAGCCCCGGCACCGCCCGGACCGCCCCCAGCGGGACGATCAGACGGGCGCCCGGGGCGATGCGGGCCAGGGACGGCAGGTGCAGATGGTCGGAGTGCAGATGCGAGATCAGCACGACATCGGCGACCGCGGCCACCGGGCCGGGCAGCTCACCGCGTCGCCGCCGCAGATGCGCGAAGCGCCGTACGAAAAGGGGGTCCGTCAGGACCCGCACCCCGGAGTCCTCGATCGTGCACGTGGCATGACCCCACCAGGTGATCTCCACCGGCACGTGCCGCCTCCTGCTCGTAGGACCTGCCGACGAGCCTACGGGGCGGACGGCACCGGCGGCGGCTCCCGGCGCACCCCGGCCGCTTCCGGGCGCCCCTTCCCGCCCTGACGTGCGCCTTCTGGAACGGGAATCCGGCCGGTAGGGTCGCAGAACGCCTAGCACGGGGGACAGTCAATGGGGGACGTACGCGTGGCGGCCATCGCCAGTCTCACGCCGCTGGAGGAACTCGACAGCGATCCGTTCCTCGTGGACACCCGCAGCCAGCACGCCATGTGCGCCCGGTGGGCCGCCGACCAGGGCTACGTCGTGACCCGGCAGCTGCGCTTCTACGGACTGCGCCCCGACCACCACGGACTCTGGGCCGACATCGAGGGCGGCGAGGTCGAACTCTTCGTCGCCCCCACCGACCGGGTGCTCGCCCGGGCCGTCGCCTCGGTCCCGCAGTTCGCCGCCGAGTGCGAGCGGCGCGGCGTACGCCTGGAGATCGCCGGTCTCGACGAACCGCACTACAGCGCCCGTACGAAAGCCAGTGTGCACCGCAGGCTCTCCATGCCGACCGCCGGCTACGACGGCTGCTGAC
>NZ_JAELVH010000182.1 GCF_019399235.1 Streptomyces poriferorum
TGGTGCTCAAGCGCCTCTCGGACGCGCTGCGCGACGGCGACCCGGTGCACGCCGTGGTGATCGGCAGCGGGGTGAACCAGGACGGACGCACCAACGGCATCACCGTGCCCAGCGCCGACGCCCAGGCCACGCTCATCGAGCGGGTCTGCGCCGAGGCGGGAGTGACACCGGGCAGCCTCCAGTACGTCGAGGCGCACGGCACCTCCACCCCCGTCGGCGACCCGATCGAAGCGCGGGCGCTGGGCCGGGTGCTGGCGCAGGGCCGGGCGCCCGGGGCGCGGTGCTACGTCGGCTCGGTCAAGACCAACATCGGGCACACGGAGGCCGCCGCCGGCGTCGCGGGCCTGATCAAGACGGCGCTGGCCCTCCGGCACCGCCGCATCCCACCGCACCTGAACCTCGAACAGCCCAACCCCGCCATCGACTTCGCCGCGCTGCCCTTCGAGATCCCGACCGCACCGGTCGACTGGCCGGAGCACGAGGGACCCGCGCGGGCAGGCGTCAACTCCTTCGGCTTCGGCGGCACCAACGCCCACGTCCTGCTGGAGGAGGCGCCGCCCCGCCCGCCGGAGGAGCCGCGCGCGACGGCCCGGACGCCCGCCCGCTCGGTCCTCCCGCTGAGCGCCCGGCACGCGTCGGGCCCGGCCGAACTGGCCGCGGGCGTCCGCCGCGAACTTGCCGCGGGAGTGCCCCTCGCGGACCTCGGGCACACCCTGGCCCACCGCCGCCAGCACTTCGAGGAGCGCCTAGCCGTCGTCCACTCCCCCCTCGGCCCGCCCGGCTCCCTCGACGAGGTACTGGCCGCCTGCGAGCGCGGGGAGCAGCACCCCCGGGCCGTGCGGGGCCGCCTCCGGGAGCCCGGGGCGCAGCGGCTGGTGTGGGTGTTCACCGGCATGGGGCCGCAGTGGTGGGGCATGGGGCGCGAGCTCCTGGACGCCGAGCCCGTGTTCCGGGAGGCGGTCGAGCGCTGCGATCGGGAGGTCCGGCGCCAGGCGGGCTGGTCGCTGCTCGACGAGCTGACCCGGCCCGAGGCTGAGTCCCGGATGGCCGAGACCTGGCTCGCCCAGCCCGCCAACTTCGCCGTCCAGGCGGGGCTCGCGGCGCTGTGGGAACACCACGGGGTGCGGCCGGACGCCGTCGTCGGGCACAGCACCGGCGAGATCGCGGCCTTCCACCGGGCCGGGGTGTACGGCCTGGAGGACGCCGTCCGGATCGCGCTGGCGCGCAGCGCCCTCCAGCACCGGCTCGCGGGCACCGGCGTGATGCTGGCGGCGAACCTGTCCGAGGAGGAGGCCGAGCGGCTGGTCCGCCCGTACCGGGACCACGTGTCGGTCGCCGCCGTGAACAGCCCGGCGTCGGTGACGCTGTCCGGGGACCGGGACACCCTCGGGGAGCTCGCCGGGCGGCTGGAGCGGGAGCACGTCTTCGCCCGGTTCCTCGACGTCCAAGTGCCGTACCACAGCGTGCGGATGGACCCGATCGAGGCCGAGCTGCACGAGGCGCTGGCCGGGATCGCGCCGCGCGCCGCCGGTCTCCCGCTGTATCTGACCGCCCGCGAGGGGCGTGCGCGGGGGCCGGAGCTGGACGCCGCGTACTGGTGGGAGAACGTCCGGCGGCCCGTCCGGTTCCGTGCCGCGGTCGACCGGCTGGTCGACGACGGGTACACGCTGTTCCTGGAGATCGGTCCGCACCCGGTGCTCGGCCACTCGATCCGGGAGTGCCTGGAGGGCCGGGCCGTCGAGGGGGTGACGCTGCCGTCGATCCGGCGCCGGGAGGACGAGCCCGAGCGGTTCGCCCGCTCCCTCGCGGAGCTGTACACGCTGGGCGTCGACGTGGACTGGTCGGTGCTCCAGCCCGTGGGGAGGCCGGTGCCGCTGCCGGGCTATCCGTGGCAGCGGGAGCGGTACTGGGTGGAGCCCGCGCCGGTGGAGCAGATCCGGCTCGGCCGGCTGGACCACCCGCTGCTCGGCCGGCGGACCTCCGCGCTGCAGCCGACCTGGGAGAGCCGCCTGGACACCGAGCGGCTGCCGTACCTGGCCGACCACCGGATCGAGGACAGCACGGTCTTCCCGGCAGCCGGGTACCTGGAGATGGCTGCGCAGGCGGTCCGGGCGCTGACCGGCGGCGACACGGCGACCCTGGCCGACGTCGAGTTCTCCCGGGCCCTGTTCCTGCCCGACGGCGAGGCGACAACCGTTCAGCTCGCCTTCGCGCCGGAGGAGGCCGGGTTCACCATCGCCTCCCTCGCCGGTTCCGGGACCGGGGCTCCGGACCGTACGGTCCACGCGAGCGGGGTCGTCCGCACCGGGCAGCCACGCCGGCTCGCGGAACCGCTGGGCACTGACGCGGTACGGGCGCGGGCGGGGCGTCGGCTCGACCGGGAGGCGTGCTACGGCGAACTGGCGGCGCTCGGCTACCACTACGGCCCGGCGTTCCGGGCGATCGACGAGGTGTGGACGGCGCCCGGAGAGGCGCTGTCGCTGATCCGGCCCACCCCGGGCATGGGCGACGGGGCCGCGGACTGCCATGTGCACCCTGTGCTCCTGGACGCCTGCTTCCAGACCATGCTCACCGCGATGACGCCGGACGACGGCCGGTCCGCCGGGATCCGGCTGCCCGTCGGCATCGCGGAGCTGCGGCTGGACGCGGTCGGCGACCGGGCCCTGTGGGCGCACGCGACGGTAACCGCGGAGAGCGACGAGGAACTGGTCGGCGACCTCGCCCTGTACGCCGAGGACGGGACGCCGCTCGGCCGGATCAGCGGCTTCCGCGCGGCGGCGGTGGACCGGGTGGCCTCCTCGGTGAAGCTCGGCACCATCGACGGCTGGCTGGCCGAGGTGGTCTGGGAGGAGATGCCCACCGAGGCGCCGGAGGACGGCGGGACCGCCGAGGGGACCGGGGACGGTCCCGACGGCTCCCCCGCGCCCGACCTGGTGGTCTTCGCCGACGAGGGCGGGCTCGGCGCGCGGATGGCCGAGGCGGTCGTGGCGCGCGGCGGGCGGTGCCGGCTGGTCCGCCCGGGCAGCCGATACCGAAGCGGGGCCCGGCACATGACCGTGCGACCCGATTCGGCGGCCGATCTGCGCAGGCTGTTCGACGAACTCGGGCCGGGGTTCGGAGCCGTGGTGCATCTGTGGAACCTCGATCTGCCCCGGCTGGACACGGTTGGCGCGCCGGACCTCGACGGGATCGGCACGGTCGGCGGCTACTCGCTCGTCCTGCTCGCCCAGGTGCTGCCCGAGGCGTGCCCGGAGGGGCGCCTGCACATCGTCACCCGGGGCGCCCAGGCGGTGGTGCCGGGCGAGCCGGTGGAGCCGTTCGGCGCGCCCGCCTGGGGCATCGGCCGGGTGCTGTGGCAGCAGGAGCTGACCGGTCACAGCGGCAAACTGATCGATCTCGACCCGGCCGGGGGTCCCGGCGAGGCCGAGGTGCTGCTGCGCGCGCTCACGGCGGACGACGGCGAGGGCGAGATCGCGCTGCGGTCCGGGCGGCGGCACCTCAGCCGGCTGCGTCCGCCCGCGGGGCTGACCCGTCCGCTGCCGCTGCGGCTGCGCGCGGACGGCGCCTATCTGGTCACGGGCGCGTTCGGGGCGCTGGGGCGGCTGCTCTGCCGCACCCTGGTACGGCGCGGGGCCCGGCGCCTGGTCCTGCTCGGCCGCACCGGCGTGCCGGAGCGCGGCGCGTGGCGGGGGCTCCATCCGGGCGGCCCCGAGGGGCGGCGGGTCGCGTTCCTGCGCGAGCTCGAAGCGCTCGGCGCAGAGGTGCTGGTCGCCGCGGTGGACGTGACCGACGCAGCGGCCATGGAGAGCTGGCTGGCCGGGCGTCGGGCCGCCGGTCTGCCGCCGGTGCGGGGCGTGTTCCACCTCGCGGGACAGGTGCGGGACGTCCTGCTGCCGTCGTTGGACCGCGAAGCGTTCGACGCGGGCTACGGGCCGAAGGTGCACGGCGGGTACCTGCTGCACCGGCTGCTGCGCGACGAGCCGGTCGAGCACTTCGTACTGTTCGCGTCGGTCGCCTCGCTGCTGACCACGGCCGGTCAGGTCAACTACGCGGCCGGGAACGCGTTCCTGGACGCGCTCGCCCATCACCGCCGGGCGCTCGGTCTGCCCGCGCTCAGCCTGGACTGGGGGCCGTGGGCCACCGGCATGATCGAGGAGCTCGGGCTGGTCGCCCACTACCGGGACGCGCGCGGGATGAGCTCGCTGGCGCCGGAGGCGGGCATGGCGGTCCTGGAGCGGGTGATCGGGCAGGACCGGGCCCAGTTACTGGTGGCCACGGTGGTGGACTGGCCGGTGTTCCTGTCCTGGTATCCCACCCCGCCGCCGCTGGTGTCGGCGCTCGCCGCTGCGGCGGCGCGGGATGTCCCGGCGGGGCAGGGCGGCAGTCTGCTCGACGCGTTCCGCGCCGCCGACGAGGCGGTGCGTACGGCGTTGGTGGCCGAGCGGTTCGCAGCCCTCGCGGCGGGTGTGCTGCGGGTGCGGCCGGAGCTGGTCGACGCGGACGCCCGGCTCGGCTCGCTCGGTCTGGACTCGCTGCTCGCCATGGAGCTGCGGGCCCGGACCCACACCGAGCTGGGGGTCTCGCTGCCGGTGGTGGCGCTGCTCAGCAATGGGCCGGTGAGCGAGCTGACCGAGCGGCTGCACGCGGGGCTGACCGAGCTCGCGGCGGCCGGGGGTCCGGTGGCGGAGACGGCGGTGGATTTGTTCACCGACAAGGCGTGCTACCCACTCACCCACAACCAGCAAGCCCTGTGGTTCCTCCGGCAGCTCAACCCGGACGGCTTCGCGTACAACATCGGCGGCGCGGTGGAGGTGCGCGCGGAGCTCGACCCGGAGCTGCTGTTCGATGCCTTCCGGACGCTGATCGCCCGGCATCCGAGCCTGCGCGTCAACATCACCACCGAGGACGGGCGTCCGGTCCAGCGGGTGCGGCCCGAGGCCATCGCCGACACCGGTCTTCTCGATGTGTCCGGGCTGCCCTGGGACGAGGTCCGCGCCCGGCTGGTAGCGGAGTACCGCAGGCCGTACGACCTGGAGCGGGATCCTCTGGTGCGGCTGCGGCTGTTCCGACGGGCCCCGGACCGCTGGGTGCTGATGAAGGCGGTCCACCACATCATCTCGGACGCGATCTCCACCTTCACCTTCATCGAGGAGCTGTTCGAGGTCTACCACGGGCTGCGCACCGGCCGGCCGGCGGAGCTGGCCCCGGTCCGGGGCCGCTACCTGGACTTCCTCAACCGGCGAAACCGCTTCCTGGCCGGGCCCGAGGCGCCGCGGATGCTGGAGTACTGGCGGGAGCACCTGCCGCGGGAGGTCCCGGCGCTCGAACTGCCCACCGACCGGCCGCGCCCGCCGGTGCAGACCGACAACGGCGCCTCCGAGTTCTTCCAGCTCGACGACGAGCTCAGCGCCCGGGTGCAGACGCTGGCCCGGGAGCACAACGTCACCGTGTTCACGGTGCTGCTCACCGCGTACTACCTGCTGCTGCACCGCTGGTCGGGGCAGGACGAGATCGTGGTCGGCAGCCCCGTCACCGGGCGCACCGAGGAGGATTTCGCCTCCGTCTACGGCTACTTCGTCAATCCGCTGCCGCTGCACGTGAGCCTGGCTGGGGAGCCGTCGGTGGCCGAGCTGCTGGGCCGGGTGCGGGACACAGTCCTCGGGGGCCTCGACAATCAGGAGTACCCGTTCGTGCTGCTCGTGGAGCAGTTGGGCCTCCAGCACGACCCGAGCCGCTCGGCGGTCTTCCAGGCGATGTTCATCCTGCTCACCCACAAGGTGGCCGTGGAGCGCTTCGGATACACACTGGACTACATCGAACTCCCCGAGGAAGAGGGGCAGTTCGATGTCACGCTGTCCGCGTACGAGGACCGGTCCGACGGGCGCTTCCACTGCGTGCTGAAGTACAACACCGACCTGTTCGACGCGGCGACGGTGCGTCGGATGACCGCGCACTACCGGAACCTCCTCGACGGCCTGACCCGCGCGGAGGGCGAGCGCCCGGCGGGACGGCTGCCGATGCTGGGGGCCGGGGAACGGGAGCGGATCGTCACCGGGTTCGGCGGCGTCGGCCGACGGATCGACCACGACGTGCCGGTGCACGAGCTGATCGGGAAGATCGCCGCGCAGTTCCCGGAGGCGGTCGCGGTGTCCGTGCCGGGCGGGCGGCGGCTCGGCTACCGGGAGCTGGACCGGCGCTCGCGGCGCGTGGCGGCCTCGCTGCGCGAACGCGGCGTCGGCGCCGGGACGGTGGTGGCGGTACGTCTTGCGAAGTCGCCGGAGCTGGTGATCGCGCTGCTCGCGGTGTGGCGGGCCGGGGGCGCGTATCTGCCGCTGGACCCGGACCACCCGGCGGAGCGGCAGGCCGAGCTGATGGAGAACGCCGGGGCCACGCTGGTTCTGACCGACGGGCGGCGGGGCCAGGGGGCCCGGCTGCCGGGACGGCCGGTCACCCTCGACGAGCTGGACCGGCCGGGGACCGAGGAGCGGCCGGAGCCGGCCGTGGACCTCGACCAGACGGCATACGTGATCCACACCTCGGGTTCCACCGGCCGCCCCAAGGCGGTGCGGGTCAGCCACCGCAACCTGGCCTCTGTGTTCGTCGCCTGGCAGCAGGAGTACCGGCTGGACACCGACGTCCGGGTGCACCTGCAGATGGCGGGCGTCTCCTTCGACGTGTTCACCGGGGACCTGGTCAGGGCGCTGTGTTCGGGCGGGACGCTGGTCCTCGTCGACCGGGACCTCCTCTTCGACACCGCGCGGCTCTACCGGACCATGCGCGCGGAGGGCGTGGACTGCGGCGAGTTCGTGCCGTCGGTGGCGCGCGGGCTGCTGGCGCACTGCGAGCGGGAGGGGCTGGGCCTGGAGTTCATGCGCCTGGTGATCGTCGGCTCGGACGCCTGGCGGGCGGGCGAGCACCGGAGGCTCGTCGCGCTGTGCGGGCCGGGGACCCGGGTGGTCAACTCGTACGGGCTGACCGAGGCCACCATCGACAGCGCCTACTACGAGGGGCCGGCGGAGGGGCTGGAGCCGGGCCGGATGGTGCCGGTCGGCCGGCCGCTGCCCAACAGCGAGCTGTATGTCCTCGACCGGCACGGCGAGCCAGTGCCGCCGGGGGTGGCCGGTGAGCTGTGGATCGGCGGCGCCGGCGTCGCCGACCGCTACCTGGGCGATCCGGAGCGGACGGCCGAGCGGTTCGTGCCCCTCGAACCGGGCGGCGAACCCGTACGGCTGTACCGGACGGGAGACCTCGGGCACTGGGACGCGGAGGGCGTGCTGCACCTCCTCGGGCGGGCCGACGGGCAGGTGAAGGTGCGCGGCCACCGGGTGGAGACCGGGGAGATCGAGACGCGGCTGGCCGCCCGGCCCGAGCTGGCGCAGGTGTGCGTGACGGTACGGCGGGACGAGACGGGCGAGAACGTGCTGTGCGCCTACTGCGTGCCCGCGCCGGGCGCGGTGGCCGACGCCCGGGGGCTGCGCCGCCACCTCGCGGAGCAGCTGCCGACGTATCTGATCCCGGCGCACTTCACGGAGCTGCACGCGCTGCCGCTGACCGCGAACGGCAAGGTCGATCTCGGGGCGCTGCCGGAGCCGCGCGCGGAGGCGGGACCGGAGAGGTACGAACCGCCGGTGACGCTGTACGAGACGCGGATGGCGGCGCACTGGCGGTCGCTGCTCGGGCTGGAGCGGCCGGGGCTGCGGGACGACTTCTTCGAGGCGGGCGGCAGCTCGATCAAGCTGATCGAGCTGATCCACCACCTGCGGACCGAGTTCAACGCGTCCGTGCCGGTCGGGCGGCTGTTCCGGACCAGCACCCTGCACGGCATGGCCCGCACCCTGGAGGACGTCGTCACCGGGCGGCTGCCCGGCGCCGAGCCGTACCTGTGGTTCAACCCGGGCGCGGATCCGGCGGCGACCGTGTTCTGCCTGCCGCCCGCGGGCGGGCACGGGCTGGTGTACCGGCAGCTCGCGGCGCGGCTGCCCGAGCACCGCTTCGCCGCGTTCAACTACCTGTCGGGTCCGGACAAGGCGGCCCGGTACGCGGATCTGGCCGAGGAGCTGCACCCGGGCGGGCCGTACACGCTGTTCGGTTACTCCCTCGGCGGCAACCTCGCGTTCGAGATCGCCGGGGAGCTGGAGCGGCGGGGCCGCGCGGTGGACCTCGTGCTGATCATGGACTCGTACCGGATCGCCGAGGCCGTCGCCCTCGGCGAGGAGCACCTGGCCGAGTTCGAGGCGGAGCTCGCGGAGCACCTGCGGCGGCACACCGGTTCCGAGATCGTCGCCCGGGAGACCGTGGAGCAGGCCCGCGAGTACCTGGCGCACTGCGGTGCTCACCCGTCGCTCGGTGTGCTCGGCGCGCCGATCGCGGTGATCTCCGACCAGGACAAACTGCTCCGCTTCGCGGCGGACGAGCCCGGTGGCTGGCACGGGGTCACCGCCGCCGGGTGCACCGTACGCGAGGGGCACGGGCGGCACGCCGAGATGCTCGACGGCTCGTTCCTCGACGGGAACGCGGAGCTGGTCCGGGCGCTGCTGGCGGGAGGTGCCGCGGATGGGCGTGCGTGACGGCGGGCCCCGTTGGGAGGCCCGGCCTCCCGGCGGGCGGCCCCGGGTGATCATCATCGGCGCGGGCATGTCGGGTCTGGCCGCCGGCTGCTACGCGCAGATGAGTGGGCTGGAGAGCCGGATCTTCGAGAAGCACGTGCTGCCAGGGGGCTGCTGCACCGCCTGGGCTCGGCAGGGCTACCTCTTCGACTACTGCATCGACTGGCTGGTCGGCACGGCACCCGGGACCGGGGCGAACGACGTGTGGCGCGAGCTCGGGGCGCTGGACGGGAAGCGGATCACCCATTTCGACCAGTTCAACCGGGTGGTGACGGAGGACGGCCGGTCCGTCACGTTCTACAACGACCCGGACCGGCTCCAGAAGCACCTGCTGGAGCTCTCGCCCGGCGACGAGCGCCTGATCCGGGCGTTCTGCCGGGACCTCAGGCGCTTCGCGGGGCTCGCCCCGCACTGGGAGCTGAAGCCGCCGCCGCTGAAGTCCCTGACGGAGAAGGCGCGAACGCTGCTCGCGATCCTGCCGGCGTTCCGGCTGTACTGGCGCACCGCGGCCACGCCGATGCGCCGGTTCGCGGACCGCTTCGAGGACCCGCTGCTGCGCCAGGCGTTCCCGAACATGTTCCTCCAGGAGCTGACCGGCTTCCCGCTGCTCCCCTTCCTCTTCACGATGTCCTGCGCCTTCAACGGCAACGCGGGCTTCCCGGAGGGCGGTTCGCTGGGTCTGGCCCGGTCGGTGGAGGAGCGGTACACGGGGCTCGGCGGGCACATCGGCTACCGCGCCCGGGTGGAGCGGATCCTCGTCGAGGACGGGCGGGCGGTCGGCGTACGGCTGCGGGACGGGCAGGAGCACTTCGCCGACCATGTGATCGCCGCCTGCGACGGGCCGACGGTGCTGGACCGGCTGCTGGAGGGGCGGTGGAGCAGCCCGCGCACCGAGCGGCTGTACACGGAGCTGCTGGACCGGCCGGACAACCTGTACCCGGCGGTGGTCTCCGCGTTCGTCGGGATCGACGGCCCGCTGCCCGCCGGTGAGCCACACAGCACCACGTACCTCCTCGGTCCGGAGCGGGGCGCGGCGCTGCCGGGGAGCCTCCAGCACAGTCTGGTGGTGCAGCGGCGGTCCGACTACGCCGACGGCTTCGCGCCGGCCGGGAAGTCGGTGCTGCACTGCACGTACTTCACCGACCACCGGTCCTGGCAGGATCTGCGGAGGGCCGACCGGCGGGCGTACCGGGAGCGCAAGCAGGAGGTCGTCGACTTCCTGCGGGGCTTCCTGGCCGAGCGTCATCCGGGCCTCGAGGAGCGGATCGAGCTGGTGGACGTGGCGACGCCGGCGACGACGGAGCGGTACACCGGCAACACCTACGGCAGCATCCTGGCCTGGAAGGCGTTCTCCGAGGCCGACGACGTGTCGACCGCGCTGGTGGACCGGGACCGGATGCGGCTGCCGGGGCTGAGCGGTTTCTCGATGGCCGGGCAGTGGACCGGGATGGGCGGCCTGATCCGGGCCGCGACCAGCGGCCGGTACGCGGTCCAGTTCCTCTGCGACGAGCTGGGCCGGGAGTTCCGGGCCTGGCCGAGCGAGGGTGCCGGGCCGTGGCACCCCGGGAAGCTGGGCCGGCTGCCACGACTCGAACAGCGGGGCGACGCCGGGAAGGCGGCGGTGGCCGAATGACCAGAAGGACCATGCTGATCGTCGGCGGAGGGCTCGGCGGGCTCTCCACCGGCTGCTACGCCCAGATGAACGGCTATCGCAGCAGGGTGCTGGAGATGCACGAGATCCCGGGCGGCTCCTGCACGGCCTGGGACCGGGGCGACTTCACCCTCGACTGCTGTGTGAGCTGGCTGCTCGGCAGCGGGCCGGGCAACGAGATGCACCAGATCTGGCTGGAGCTCGGCGCGCTCCAGGGCAAGCGGATGCGCAACTTCGACGTGTTCAACACGGTGCGCGGCCGGGACGGGCGGGCGGTCCACTTCTACTCCGATCCGGACCGCCTCGAAGCGCACCTGCTCGCACTCTCCCCCGGCGACGCCCGGGTGATCCGCGACTTCTGCGCCGGGCTGCGGACCTTCCGCAAGGCACTGGCCCGCTACCCGTTCCTCACCCCGGTCGGGCTCATGGGCCGCCTGGAGCGCTGGCGGATGCTGGCGTCCCTGGTCCCCTACTTCAACGTGATCCGGCGCTCCATCGGCACGCTGATGCGGGACTACTCGCAGCGCTTCCAGGACCCGCTGCTGCGCGAGGCGTTCAACTTCATCCTGTACGAGAAGCATCCCAACTTCCCCGTGCTGCCGTTCTACTTCCAGCTCGCGGCGCACGCCGACGCCTCGGCCGGTGTCCCCGAGGGCGGCTCGCTGGGCCTGGCCCGCTCGGTCGAGGAGCGCTACCGGGGGCTCGGCGGCGAGGTCATGTACAACGCCAGGGTCGTGGAGATCCTGGTGGAGGACGACCGGGCGGCCGGGGTCCGGCTGAGCGACGGCACGGAGCTGCGGGCGGACATCGTGGTCTCCGCCTGCGACGGGCGCACCACGCTCCTCGACCTGCTGAAGGGCCGCTACCTCACCGACACGTACCGGGAGCTGTACACCCGGACCATCGCGGAACCCGACATGGTCTTCCCCGGCTACCTCACGGTCTTCCTGGGGCTGCGCCGGCCCTTCCCGGACGGCGAGCCCTGCACCACGTACCTCCTGGAGGACGCGGTCGCGGAACGGCTCACCGGCATCCGGCACCCCAGCGTCAACGTGCAGTTCCGCAGCCGTCACTACCCGGAGCTGTCGCCGCCGGGCACCTCCGTGGTGTACGCCACGTACTTCTGCGACATCGCGCCGTGGAGGGAGCTGAGCACCGGTCCCGAGCAGTTCACCCGGATCCGCCGCGGCGAGGAGCTGCACACGCTGCCGGTCGGGCGCGGGCGCGACTACCAGCGAGCCAAGCGGCAGGTGCGGGACACGATCGTGGACTTCCTCGACGAGCGGCACCCCGGGCTGCGGGACGCGATCGTGGTGCGGGACGTGTCCACCCCGCTCACCCAGGTCCGCTACACCGGCAACTACGACGGCACGGTGCTCGGCTGGCAGCCGTTCGTGGACAGCGGCGAGACCGTGGAGCAGGAGGTCAAGCGACACGGTCCGGGACTGCCGGGGCTCGCGGACTTCTATCTGTCCGGCGTCTGGGCCACCACCGGCGGCCTGATCCGGGCCGCGGCCTCGGGACGGCACGTCATGCACTTCGTCTGCCGCGACGACGGGCGGCCGTTCACCGCCTCCGTCGACGACAGCGCCCCTCTCCCCGTACAACTCATCGAACCCGCAGGAGCGACCCCGTGAAGACCGAGAAGTGGATCGTCAGCGAGCACAACGACGGCGTGCCGGACGTGGACCGGATGTACGTGAAGGTGGTGGAGGAGCTCGACACCGACCTGGCCGAGGACGAGATGCTGCTGCGCACACGGTACGTCTCCGTCGACCCGTACCTCCACGGGATCGCCCTGGACACCCCGATGGGCGACCACATGGGCGCCGACTCGATCATGGAGGTGCTGGCGGCCGGACCGCGGGCGATGTTCGGCGTCGGGGACCTCGTGCAGGGCTTCGGCGGCTGGCGCACCCACCTGGTCAGCAACGGCGCGGGGGCGCTGTGGCAGACCGGCACGTTCCCGATGGTCTTCCCCGCGTACCGGAAGCTGGACCCGGCCCACTACGACGAGGCGCTGCCGCTGAGCACCGCGCTCGGCATCCTCGGCGGCGCCGGGATGACCGCGTGGGGCGCCCTCACCACCTTCCTGGCCGTACGGACCGGCGACACGGTCCTGATCAGCGGCGCGTCCGGCGCGATCGGCACGCTGGTCGGACAGCTGGCGAAGCGGGCGGGCGCGCGGGTGGTGGGCACGACCGGTTCGCCGGAGAAGGCGGCGCGGCTGACGGCGCTCGGCTTCGACGCCGTCGTCGTCTTCCGGCACGGCGGGGACCCTGCGCAGCTCCGCGAGGACCTGGCGAAGGCGGCTCCTGGCGGCGTCGACCGGTACTTCGACAACCTCGGCGGGGTCATGACCGACACCGTCTTCACGATGCTCACCGTGGACAGCCGGGTCGCGGTGTGCTGGCAGTGGGCGAGCCAGGTCGGCGGCGAGTGGACCGGGCCCCGGCTGCTGCCGTACATCATGTTCCCGCGCACGACGATCCGCGGGATCTTCGCGCTGGAGTGGTTCACCGAGGACAAGTGGGCGGCGCTGCACGCCGAGCTGGGGCCGCTGGTGCGCGCCGGCGAGATCCGCTACCAGCAGACCGTGCACCACGGCTTCGACTCCATTCCCGCCGCCTACCGCAGCCTGTACACCGACCGCGCGGCGTCCTTCGGCAAGGTGCTGGTCGAGCTGTGAGGCGCGGCCACACCCGGGCGCTCACGGAGGGCCCGAGCCCGGCCGACGCGCACGAGCCAGTCCTGCCGTACCCCGACGGCTGGTTCTCGGTGGCGTTCTCCTCGGAGGTGGTGCGGGGGGCGTTGCTGACCCGGCCGCTCCAGGGCGAGGACGTGGTGCTCTACCGGCTCCGCGACGGCGAGGTGCGGGCGGTCCGCCCCTACTGCCCGCACCTGGGGGCGCACCTCGGGCTCGGCGCGCTGGAGGGCGACGAACTGCTGTGCCCCTTCCACCGCTTCGCCTTCGGCCCGGACGGCGCCTGCACGCGGACGGGGTACGGCACGCCCCCGCCGCCGTCCTCGGATCTGACCCTGCTGCCGGTGCGCGAGGTCGACGGCGCCGTCTTCGTGTGGCGGCACCACGACGGGCGGGCGCCGGACTGGGAGCTCACGCCCTGGCACACGCTCGGGACGCGGGCGCCGCGGTTGGCCGCGTGGGAGATGGCGGGGCACAGCCAGGACGTGGTCGAGAACACGGTGGACATCGGACACTTCACGCCGCTGCACGGCTGGGGCGCGTCGGAGGTAGCCGAGCCGGCGGTCTTCGAGGGGCGGTCCTTCCGGATCTCGGTGCGCTCCGAGGAGCGGGTGCCGCTGCTGGGCGCGAGTCCGCTGGAGGTGACGCTGGAGGGCAACGGGATCAGCCGGGTGCACGTGTGCACGGCGCTCCCTCGGTTCGGGGTGCGCACCTGTGCCGTATACACGACCACGATGATCGCGCCCGCGGCTTTCCAGCTGCGCCAGACGAGCCGCTTCGAGGTGGCCGAGCCGGCCGCCCTCCCGGCCCCGCTGGCCCGCTGGGTGAGCGGCTCGGCACACCGGCTGCTGGCGGGTGTGATGTTCCGGGGCAACTGCGCTTTCGTGTCCCAGGACTTCCCGGTCTGGGCGACGAAGCGGTACGTGTCTCCGCCCCGGCTGGCCCGCGGCGACGGCCCGATCGGCCCGTTCCGCCACTGGGCCCGGCAGTTCTACCCGCCGGACCGGCTGCGGGCGCG
>NZ_JAELVH010000183.1 GCF_019399235.1 Streptomyces poriferorum
CCTCCCCCTCGCCCCCCCACGCCAACAGAACCACCTACCTGTCCCAGAGCGAAAGAGATCGCCATGCCAATCGTTCCGGTCAACGGAATTCGTCTGAGTTACGAGGACTCCGGTGGTACCGGCGAGCCCGTCGTCATGGTGATGGGGTCGGGAGCCACCGGCCGGGCGTGGCACCTGCACCAGGTTCCCGCGCTGGTCGCAGCGGGCTATCGGGTCATCACCTTCGAGAACCGTGGCATCGCGCCCAGTGCCCCCTGCGCCGACGGGTTCACCATCCAGGACATGGTGAACGACGTCGTCGGCCTGATCGGGCACCTTCGGCTGGACGGCTGCCGGCTGGTCGGCACCTCTCTGGGTTCGTACGTCGTCCAGGAACTGGCCCTGCGGCGTCCTGATCTCGTGCAGAGCGCCGTGCTCCTTGCCACGCGGGGGCGTGTGGACGCCATGCGCCGGGCGCTGACGCGGGCGGAGATCGAGCTGTACGACTCCGGGGTGCGGCTTCCTCCCAAGTTCGACGCGGTGGTCCAGGTGATGCGGAATCTTTCGCCGCGCTCGCTCCTGAACGACGTGGAGGTGAGCGACTGGCTGGAGGTCCTGGAGGCCACGTCCGGGAACGTCTCCGGGGAGCGTGCGCAGCTGGGCCTCGATCCCACTCCCTCGCGCCTGCCCGCGTACCGGAGCATCTCCGTCCCCTGTCATGTCATCGCGTTCCAGGACGACCTGGTCACGCCGCCCGAGCTGGGGCGTGAGGTGGCCGAGGCCATTCCGGGGGCCTCCTTCGAGGTCATTCCCGGATGCGGTCACTACGGATATCTGGAGGATCCGGACTCGGTGAACAAGGGCATCGTCGAGTTCTTCCGGACCGTCGCGGACCGACAGACGGTCCGGCGCTGATCACCGTTCGGACCGGTCGCCCCGTCCGGGGGCCGGTGGCGTGTTTCGCACTCCTTCTCTCCCTTAGCCAATTGAGGTCCCCATGAGTAAGCAGCACGGCTGGAAGCCGCTGGAGATCACCGCGGATGATGCCGGTGTCGATCCGACTCCGGCGGGTCTGGCCGGGTTCCTGGCCGACACCGACAAGATCAGCAGCATGCTCATCGCCGAGAAGGCGCTGGTGTTCCGCGGTTTCCAGGTCTCGGAGAGCACACTCGAACCGGCCATGGACCTGTTGCTGCCCAACCGGCTCGCCTACGTGCACGGGAACTCGCCGCGCAGCAAGGTCGGCAGCAACATCTACACCTCGACGGAGTACCCGCCCGAGCTGACGATCTCCATGCACAACGAGCTCTCGTACGCGCACGCGTGGCCGTCCCGGCTGCTGTTCTTCGCGGCGCACGAGCCGACGACGGGCGGGGCGACGCCGGTGGTGGACGGCACGCTGTGGCTGGAGTCGCTGGATCCGGCGATCCGTGAGGCCTTCGCGGGCGGTGTCCGCTACTCGCAGAACCTGCACGGCGGCCGTGGTCTGGGCAAGAGCTGGCAGGACACCTTCGAGACCGGTGACCAGGCGGAGGTCGAGGCCTTCCTGAAGGGCACGGAGGCCGAGTGGGAGTGGCGCGGCGACGGCGGGCTGCGGGTGACGCAGCTGCGCCCGTCCACCGTCCGGCACCCCGTGACGGGAGTCGAGGTGTGGTTCAACCAGTCCGACCAGTGGCACCCTGCCGCGCTCGGTGACGAGATGGCGGCCGAACTCGCGCAGATCCTGCCCGAGGAGGAGCTGCCCCAGTCCGTCAGGTTCGCCGACGGGAGCGCGATCCCGGACGAGTACGTGATCGAGGTGCGGGACAAGGGGCTCGACGCGGCGGTCGACGTCGACTGGCACACCGGCGACCTCCTGCTCATCGACAACGTACTGGTGGGCCACGGGCGCCGGCCGTTCACCGGTCCCCGTCGGATTCTGGTCGCGATGTCCGACTGAGGGACCAGGTGCCCACGCGCCGTAGGCGACCGCACGGCGCGTGGGCACCTGGCCGCCCAGGACGCCACAGATCTGCTTCGCCCCTACACGAGAACAGGATCACCATGTCCTCAGAACCGATATCGTCCGCCATCGTCGGCGGCACCGGCCACCTCGACGGTCTGTGCCTCGACCACGTCGAGCTGTACGTCGAGGACCTCGACGCCAAGGTCGGTCACTGGGTCGACAGCTACGGATTCACGGTGGTGGGCACCGCGGGCTCCCCCGAAGAGGGCTTCCGCAGTGCCGCGCTGTGCCAGGGCCGGATCATGATGGTGCTCACCGAAGGGATCAGCGATGAGCACCCCGCGTCCGTGTACGTACTCGGTCATGGGGACGGTGTCGCCGCCATCGCCCTGCGTACGGATGATGTCGCGGCGGCCTATGAGGAGGCCGTGGGACGGGGCGCGCGGTCGTTGGCGGAGGCGGCCGGACACCAGGGCGGCGGGGTGCTCGCGACCGCGACCGTGGGGGCGTTCGGAGATCTGACGCACCCGCTGGTCGAGCGGGAGGCCTCGGACAGCGCCGGGCTGCCGGCCGGCTTCCGGCCGGTGGAGCACGCGGAGGCGCCCGACCGCGGAGTGGGTCTGCTGGAGATCGACCACTTCGCCGTGTGCGTGAACATCGGGGAGCTGGATCCGACGGTCCGCTTCTACCAGGAGGTCCTGGGCTTTGCGGAGATCTTCGAGGAGCGGATCGCCGTCGGTACCCAGGCCATGCTGTCGAAGGTGGTGCAGAGCCCGTCCGGCGAGATCACCTTCACGATCATCCAGCCCGACCCGTCGGCCGACGCCGGCCAGATCGACGAGTTCCTGAAGAACCACGACGGTGCGGGCATCCAGCACATCGCGTTCTCCAGCGACGACGCGCCCCGCACGGTGCGCACGCTGTCGGAACGTGAGGTCGGCTTCCTGAAGACACCCGCCGCGTACTACGAGCTGCTGGGGCGACGGCTCTCGCTGAAGAAGCACTCACTGGACGAGCTGCGTGAGCTGAACCTCCTCGTCGACGAGGACCACGGCGGTCAGCTGTTCCAGATCTTCACGCGGTCGACGCACGCCCGGCGCACCCTGTTCTTCGAGGTCATCGAGCGGATCGGCGCCGAGACCTTCGGCAGCTCCAACATCAAGGCGCTGTACGAGGCGGTCGAGGTGGAGCGGCAGCGCGAGATCGGGCTGCCGCGGTGAGCAGTGGCACGGTTGCTCCAGCGGAGAGCAGTGGCACGGCCCCGGCCGCGGCGAACAGTGGCACGGTCCCAGCCGTGGTGAACAGTGGCACGGTTCCCGCGGCGGTGAGCATTCGCGAGGTGGAGCAGGCCGCTGCCGCCGTGCTCCCCCGGCCGGTGTGGGACTTCGTGTCCGGTGGCAGTGGTGCCGAACTGACGCTCGCGGCCAATCGCACGGCTCTGGACCGCGTCCGGCTGGTTCCACGTGCCCTGCGGGACGTCTCGGCGTGCTCGACGGCGTCGACGCTGCTCGGCCGTGAGGTGTCGATGCCGGTGGCCACCGCACCGATCGGGTACCACCAGCTGGTCCACCCCGAGGGTGAGCTGGCGGCGGCCCGGGCGGCGAAGGACGCCGGAGTCCCGTTCACCGTGGGGACGTTGAGCAGTTTCCCGCTGGAGCAGGTCGCCGAGGTGGGCGCCACCACCTGGTTCCAGCTGTACTGGCTCCGCGATCGCGCCCTGTCGTACGAGCTTGTGCGCAGGGCCGAGGACGCCGGCTGCTCGGCCCTGGTCCTCACGGTCGATGTGCCGTGGATGGGCCGGCGGCTGCGGGACGTACGCAACGGATTCTCGTTGCCTCCCGAGGTGCGGGCCGCCAACTTCACCGTGGACCCGGCTTCCGAGGCGCACCGTGCGGTTCCGGGGGCTTCCGCCCTCGCCTCGCACACCAGCACGGCGTTCGCGCCCTCACTGAGCTGGGCGGACGTGCAGGAGCTGCGGTCCCGGACGAAGTTGCCACTGATCGTGAAGGGCATCCTCGATCCGGAGGACGCCGTGCGGGCCGCTGAATGCGGTGCGGACGCCGTGGTGGTGTCCAACCACGGCGGGCGCCAACTGGACGGTGCGATCCCGGCCGTCGACGCGCTCGAAGCCGTGTGTGCCGCGATCGACGGGCGCGTCGAGGTTCTGGTGGACAGCGGATTCCGCAGCGGGGTCGATGTGCTGAAGGCACTGGCGCTCGGCGCGAGTGGTGTCCTCGTGGGCAGGCCGCTGCTGTGGGGGCTCGCGGCGGGCGGCGAGGCCGGGGCGCGCGAGGTCCTGGGTCTGCTGGCGGAGGAACTGCGTGACGCCCTCGGTCTGGCGGGCTGCGCGAACGTGAGCGAGGCGAGTCGGCTGCGTACCGGCAGAGGCCCGTTGCCGTTGGACCGGGCGACGAAACACGACGAAGGGATCCCGCGGTGACCAGCCTGCCGAACGTGACGACCGAATACGCTGCCGCGGGCGCCGCCCAGCTGAGCACCGCGGGCCTGCACGGCTCACTGGAGGACCCCGCGCTGGGGTCGATGAACTTCCTGAACGAAATCGCTCATCTCCACCCGGGCGCAATCTCGTTCGCGCCGGGCCGGCCCTTCGAGGGATTCTTCGAGACCGGCCAGGTGCACGACTACCTGCGGCGCTTCGAGCAGTACCTGAAGGAGGAGAAGGGGTACGGCGACGAGGAGGTGCGGCGCACGTTCTTCCAGTACGGACGCACCAACGGCATCATCCACGAGCTGATCGCCGACCACCTCCGGGCCGACGAGGGCATCTCGGTGCCTGCCGGGTCCGTGGTCGTCACGGTGGGCTGCCAGGAGGCGATGTTCCTGGTGCTGCGCGCCCTGCGCAGGGACGACCGCGACGTCGTGCTGGCCGTCTCGCCGAGTTACGTCGGCCTGAAGGGCGCGGCCCGGCTGGTCGACATGCCGGTCCTCGAAGTGGCGGGCGGCCCGCACGGGATCGACATGGACAGCCTCGCGGCCACGGTCCGCGAGGCGCGCGCGAACGGGCTGCGGCCACGCGCCTGCTACCTGGTGCCCGACTTCTCCAATCCGGCCGGCACGAGCATGGACCTGGAGACCCGGCAGGCCGCCCTGGCCTTCGCGGAGCAGGAGGATCTGCTGCTCCTGGAGGACAATCCGTACGGCTACTTCAGTGCGGACGGCGTACGGCTGCCCACGCTGAAGGCCCTCGACACGCACCACCGGGTCGTCTATCTGGGGTCGTTCGCCAAGACCGGTCTGCCGGGGGCACGCATCGGGTTCGCGGTGGCCGATCAGAGCGTGGCGGGCGCGGACGGCGAAGTGGGTCTGTTCGCCGACCAGCTCTCGAAGATCAAGAGCATGGTCACGGTCAACACCTCGCCCATCGCCCAGGCGGTCATCGCCGGCAAGCTGCTCACGTACGGGAACAGTCTGCTCAAGGCCAACGAGCGGGAGATCGCGGTGTACCGCGGCAACCTGGAGCGGCTCCTCGCGGGGCTGCGCCGGCACTTCCCGGCAGGCGGCGGTTCAGGAGTGCGCTGGAACACGCCGCGCGGTGGCTTCTTCCTCGTGCTGGACGTGCCGTTTGCCGCCGACGAGAAGCTGCTCGAAGTATCGGCCGGCGACTACGGCGTGCTGTGGACACCCATGCGGTACTTCAGTACCGAGGACGCGGCGGAACGGCAGATCCGGCTGTCGTACAGCCTGGTCACTCCGGAACAGATCGACGAAGGGCTCGAAAGGTTTGCCGCGCTGGTGGCCGACCGTCTCAACGGCTGACCGGCCGCATTCCCGACGTCTCGAAGTGGAGTCCCGTTTCCCATGCGCACCGCAGTCATAGCCGGAACCGGCCTGATCGGCACGTCCATTGCCCTCGCTCTGCGCGAGCGGGGCATCACCACGTATCTGACCGACGCCGACCCCGCCGCGTTACAGACCGCCGAGGCGCTCGGCGCCGGGCGGGCGGAGGAGCCGCGCGAGGTGGCGGACATCGCGATCCTCGCGGTGCCACCGGTCCAGGTGGCACCGGTGCTCGCGATGCTGCAGAAGCGGGGAACGGCCCGCTTCTACACGGATGTCGCGAGCGTCAAGGGCCTGCCGAGCGAGCGGATCGAGGCGCTGGGATGCGACCTGACGTCCGTGGTGGGCGGGCATCCGCTGGCCGGCGGTGAGCGGTCGGGGCCGCTGGCCGCCCGCGCCGATCTCTTCGAGGGGCGCCCCTGGGTGCTGGTGCCGTCCGCCGTCACCAGTGATTCCGCGCTCAACTGCGCCTTGGAACTGACGGCGTTGTGCGGGGCCACGCCCGTGCTGTTCGACGCCGAGGACCATGACCGTGCGGTGGCGCTCGTCTCGCACGCCCCGCATCTGATCGCGAGCCTTGCCGCGGCCCGCCTCCTGGACGGGAACGAGTCGGCGCTGCGCCTGGCCGGGCAGGGGCTGCGTGATGTCACCCGCATCGCGGGGGGCAGCCCGGCGCTGTGGACGGACATCCTGTCGGCGAACGCGGGGCCGGTCGCCGATGTGCTGGAGGCCTTCGCCGGGGATGTGCTCGAAGCGGTGGCGGCGCTGCGGCGGTCCGCCGAGGGGCGCGGCGGTGAGCCGGAACTGTCCGAGGCGTTGCAGCGCGGGGTGGACGGGCGGGCCAGGATTCCCGGCAAGCACGGGGTGCCCGATGCCGCGTTCACGGCGGTGGAGGTCTCCGTGGGGGACAGTCCCGGAGAGCTGGCCCGGCTGTTCACCGATGTGGCGGCGGCCGGGGCCAACATCGAGGACATCGGCATCGACCACTCGGCCAAGCAGCTGCTCGGGCGGGCGAGTCTCGCGGTGGCCGCCGGTACGGAACACGCGCTCGCGCAGGAGCTGCGGCATCGGGGCTGGGCGGCGCAGTCCTCGAACTGGCCGAGCGGCCAGGGCGAATAGCGTCCGGCGCGGGACACGACAGCGGAGCCGCTCCCCCGGGGGAGCGGCTCCGCTGTCGTGTCCCGCCGTCGCGGATGCGTCCCGGAGGGGAGGGTGGCTCAGGCGTTGGGGGCCCGCTGGAAGCACTTGGCAGCGACGAAACCGGCCAGGGCCAGCAGTACGGCGCTCGTGCCGAGCGCGCCGACCACCCCGAGCCCCAGGTCCCAGCCCAGCGCGAGCCGCCGCGAGCCGTCCACCGCGTACGTCACCGGATTGACCTTGGCCACGACCTGCAGCCACTCCGGCAGCCCCTTCAGCGGGACGAACGCGCTGGAGGCGAACATCAGCGGGAACATCACCAGGACCGCGATGCTCGACATGACCTCGACGCTCCGCAGCCATGCGGCGAGTGCGATGAAGCACCAGATCAGGGACCAGATGACGAACACCGTGAGCAGCAGGGCCGCGGCCGTGCCGAGCACACCGCCGGACGGCCGGAAGCCGAAGAAGACCGTGCCGCAGGCCAGCAGGACGAGCAGTTCGGTGAAGACGCGCAGCAGATCGGCAAGCGAGCGGGCCACCAGGACCAGCGGCAGCCTGGTGGGCAGCACCCGGAACCGGGCCACGATGCCGTTGTCCATGTCCTTGACGAGACCCACGCCGGCGCCCTGCGCGGACCCGATGCCCGTGGTGACGAGCAGCGCGGGCACCAGGTAGTCGATGTAGCGCACCCCGTGGGGGAAGTCGTCACGGTTCGCCATGCTGCCGAAGATCTCGCTGAGCAGCAGCAGCATGATCAGCGGCTGGAGCAG
The DNA here is from genome assembly GCF_019399235.1 of Streptomyces poriferorum. Taxonomy (GTDB): domain Bacteria; phylum Actinomycetota; class Actinomycetes; order Streptomycetales; family Streptomycetaceae; genus Streptomyces; species Streptomyces poriferorum. The sequence continues at coordinate 7,633 of NZ_JAELVH010000183.1, forward strand.
GCTGAACAGCGCGAGCCGGGTGTCGCCGTACATGGACCGGATCTGCCGGCCTGTGAGCACCCACAACTGGGCGCGGATGCTGCCGCCTCGCCATTCGGCTGTGGTGTCGGGCACGGCGATGGGTGCCGTGTCCCGGGTGCGTTCCTGGAGGGCCAACGGAGACTCCCGCGATGTCAGGCCGCGCCTGCGAGGGCCGTCGGCGATTGGGTGAGTGCCAGATAGACGTCGTCCAGCGACGGCTCCTTGACAGTGAGTTCGACGAGCTCGGCGCCCACGGTGTCGAGTGCCCGCACCACGGCCGCGATGTCGGCGGAGGTGTCCACCGGCGTGCTCAGGGCGTGCCGCTCCGGGTCCGGGCGCGGCTGGAAGCCCGCCGCCGCCAGTGCTCCGGTGGCCGCCGACAGGTCGGAGTCCGGGGTCAGCGCGGCATGCACCGCGCGGCTTCCCAGTTCCGCCTTGAGCCGGCCGCTGGTGCCCGACGCGATGACGCGGCCCTTCGACAGGACGGTGATCCAGTCGGCGAGCCGGTCGGCCTCGTCCAGGTACTGCGTGGTCAGCAGCACTGTCGTACCGTCGGCCACCAGACCCTCGACCGTCTCCCACAGCGCGATGCGGGTCGTCGGGTCGAGACCTGTCGTGGGCTCGTCCAGGAACAGCACATCGGGACGGCCCACGAGACTGGCCGCGAGGTCGAGCCGCCGGCGCATACCGCCCGAGTAGGTGCGGGACGGCTGCTTGGCGGCCTCGGTCAGGCGGAACAGTTCGAGCAGTTCGGTGGCCCGGGCCGCCGCCTGGCGCCGGCCCGCACCGAGCAGCCGGGCGATCAGGACCAGGTTGCCGTAGCCCGACAGGTACTCGTCGACCGAGGCGAACTGCCCGGTCACGCCGATCCTGGCGCGCACCGCGGCTCCCTGCGTGGTGACGTCGTACCCGGCGACCCTGACCGTGCCCGCGGTCGGGGGCGACACCGTGGACAGGATGTTCACCAGGGTCGTCTTGCCCGCGCCGTTGTGGCCGAGCAGCCCGAGGACCTTGCCCCGGGCGACTTCGATGTCCACGCCGTTCAGGGCGTGGACATCGCCGAAGCTCTTGCAGACCCCGGCCGCCTCGATCATGACCTCGTTCAAGCCGCGTCCGCCCCGGAACCCGCCATGGCCTCGACGAGGCTCTTGGGCCGCATGTCGGTCCAGTTCTGGTTGATGTACTCCAGGCACGCGGCGCGGTCGGTCTGGGCCAGGGCGACCGTCCAGCCCGCGGGTACCTCGGCGAAGGCCGGCCAGAGGGAATGCTGGGCCTCGTCGTTGACCAGTACGAGGTAGCCGGCTTCCGGGTCTTCGAACGGGTTGCTCATCAGATGCTCCTGTGCTCGGTGTTGTGCGCTTCGACGGGCCCGGAACGTTCCGGATCCCGTACGTGCTTGGCGAGGACCGCCGCGATCTCGGCGACCGCGGCCGGCTCGATCATCAGGTCCTCGTGCAGGAAGTCCACGACGTGCTCGGTGATGTCACCCGACACGTACGGCCGCCACACCTCGGCGTTGAACGTCGCGTCGTCCCTGCTGAACGAGGCGCCGGACGAGTAGAACAGCACGTCGCCGGTGAACCGTTCCGGACGGAGGCCCCGGGTCAGCGCGGTGCTGTTGACGTAGACGCGGACCGCGGCCCCGATGTCGCCGCCGGGAAGGTGTCCCAGCGGATGCCCCTTGGCACGGAGTTCCGCGAGTACCTCCGCCTCCTGCCCGGGGCCCACCTGCTCGGTGTCGAAGCCGACGTCCGCGTTGATCTGCGCCGTGAGTTCGGCCGGGTCCCAGTCCTCGCGGGAGGGCCGCACCGGGTAGGCGTCGACGACGGCGAGGAGGGCCACCTGCTGTCCCTGGCTCTGAAGCCGGGTGGCGACCCGGTGGGCGAGGAGTCCGCCCATCGACCAGCCGATGAGCTGGTACGGGCCCTCGGGCTGCACGGTCCGGATGTGTGCGCAGTACTCGTCGATCATCTCTTCGAGCGTCCCGGCCGGCGGTTCCTGGCCGAGCAGCCCGCGCGCCTGGAGGGCGTACACGGGAAGATCGGCGGGGAGCTGGCCTGCGAGGCGGCCGTAGCACCAGCCTATGCCGAGCGCCGGGTGCAGACAGAAGAGCGGAGTGCGGCGGCCGGTGGTCCGCAGGGGCAGCACGGGTGAGAACGAGTCGCTGCTGCCCTCGGCGTCCAGCTGGCGCAGCAGCCCGGCCACCGTGGGCGACTGGAACAGGTCGCGTACCGAGACGTCCCGGCCCAGCGCCTTGCGGACACCGTTGACGAGCCGGGTGGCCAGCAGGGAGTGTCCGCCGAGCGCGAAGAAGCTCTCCTCGGTCCCGACCCGCTCCAGGCCGAGCACCTGCGCGAACAGGCCGCACAGGATCTGTTCCTGCGGGGTGACCGGCTCACCGCGTCCCTCCCCGCCGTACTCGGGGGCCGGCAGCGCGCGCCGGTTCAGTTTGCCGTTGGGCGTCAGCGGCAGCGCGTCGATCAGGACGACGAACGGCACCATGTACTCGGGCAGTTCGTTCGCCGCGAAGTCGCGCAGTGCGGCTGCCTCGGGGTGAGCGTCCGGCGCCGGCACCACATAGGCGACGAGGCGTTTGTCGCCCGGCCGGTCCTCCCGTGCGAGTACGGCGGCCTGCGCCACCCCGGGGGCACCGGCGAGCACGGTCTCCACCTCCGCGGGTTCCACCCGGAAGCCGCGGATCTTGACCTGGTCGTCCGCCCGGCCCACGAACTCCAGCAGCCCTCCCCCGGACCACCGCACGAGGTCTCCCGTGCGGTACATACGGGTCCCGGGCGCACCGAACGGGTCGGCCACGAAACGCTCAGCCGTCAGGTCCGGCCGTCCGGCGTACCCCCGGGCCAGACCGGATCCGGCGATGTACAGCTCGCCGGCCACTCCGGCCGGCACGGGCCGCAGCCCTGCGTCCAGGACATAGACCCGGGTGTTGTCGAGGGGGCGCCCCAGCGGCAGCCCGTCGGCCGCCCGGTACGGGGCCGTGACCGCGTGACCGGTGGCGCACAGCGTGATCTCGGTCGGCCCGTACAGATGGCGGACCGTCGTCGCCGGGTTGGCCCCGATGACCTGCTCGACCGCGCTCGCGGAGACGACGTCGCCGCCGGTGAGTACCTCACGGACGTGGCCGAAGGTCGCGGAGAGCTCCTCGGCCATGGCCCGGAACAGGCCCGCTGTCAGATGCAGGTGGCTGATGCCGTGCTCGCGGACCAGCCGGTCGAGGGCCGCGGCATCCACCTCGCCCGCCGGGGCGACCACGACCCGGGCGCCGCGGAGCAGCGGCAGCCAGATCTCGTACACGGAGATGTCGAACGCGTGCGGTGCGTGCATCAGCACGCGGTCGTGCGGGCCGATCCCCCAGCTACGGTTCATGGCCAGGTCGACCACGGCGCGGTGGGACACGGAGACGCCCTTGGGCTTGCCCGTGGAACCGGACGTGTACATCACGTAGGCGAGCCGGTCGGGTTCGATGCGCTCCGGCAGGAGGGCAGGTCCGGCCCCGAAGGACTGGTCGGTACCGGACTCCTCGGCGATCAACACCGCCGTCCCTGCAGCCCGTTGCTCGGCGACCAGTTCGTGCCCCGCCAGGTTGCGGCTGATCACGAGGACCGGCGCCCGGGCCTCGTCGAGCACCGACCGCATCCGTGCGGTCGGATACCTGGTGTGCAGGGGTACGTACACACCGCCCGCCCGCATCACCGCGAGCAGTGCGGCCACCAGATCCGCAGACCGCTCCATGAGAAGGGCGACGGGCGTCTCCGCCCGCACCCCCAGTCCGACCAGGCGCTCGGCGAACTCAGCGGCACGGGCGCTCAGTTCGAGGTACGTCCACCGGGTCCCGCCGCACTCGACGGCCACGGCGTCCGGGGTGCGGTCCGCCTGTGCCGCGATCAGTTCCGGCAAGGAGGCCGCGGGAACCGGCGCACCGGTGGCGTTCCAGTCGTGGACGATCCGCTGCCGTTCCGGGGCCGAGAGAATCTCGATCTCGCCGACCCGGAGCCGGGGGTCGGCGACCGCGGCGGTCAGCAGCCGCACGAGCCGCTCCGCGAGCCCCACGACGGTCTCCCGGTCGAAGAGGTCGAGGCTGTACTCGATCTGCCCGAGAATCCCCGCGGCCCCGCCGGATGCGGTGCGCTGCTCGGCGAGCACGACGTTCAGGTCGAACTTCGCGGTGCCGACATGTACCCGCTGCCGCTCCGGCGCCACGCCGGACAGATCGAGCACCGCCGCCTCGGTGTTCCAGCTCAACGCCGTCTGGAACAGCGGGTGCCGGGACAGCGACCGCTCCGGGTTGAGGACCTCGACCAGCCGCTCGAACGGTACGTCCTGCCGGCCGAACGCCGCCAGGTCGGTGCGGCGCACCCGGTCGAGCAGCTCACGGAAAGTGGGGTTGCCGGAGAGGTCGGTGCGCAGCACGAGGGTGTTGACGAAGAACCCCACGAGGTTCTCCACCGCGGCATCGTCACGCCCGGCGACCGCGGTGCCCAGCGGGATGTCGGCCCCCGCACCCACCCGGGACAGAAGCGCGGCGAGGGCCGCCTGCACCACCATGAACGGGGTGACGTTCTGCTTGCCTGCCAGCTCGATGACGGCGGCATGCAGCTCGGCGGACAGGTCGAGGTCGACGCTCCCGCCGCGATGGGACGGCTCGGCGGGCCGCGGACGGTCGGTGGGCAGCTCAATTTCCGCCGGCAGCCCCTCCAACTCTGCTTGCCATGCAGAGAGCTGGCGGGACGCCAGGCTTTCGGGGTCGTCCTCGGAGCCGAGGTTTGAGCGCTGCCAGAGGGTGAAGTCCGCGTACTGCACGGGCAGCGGGGCCCAGGCAGGGGCCCGTCCCTCGACCCGTGCCGCGTACGCCGTCGTCAGATCCCGGGCCAGGGGCCCCATCGACCAGCCGTCGCCCACGATGTGATGCATCAGCAGAAGCAGCACGCGCCGATCGGCGCCGGTCTCGAACAGGCATGCCCTGAAAGGAAGTTCACCGGTGAGATCAAAACTGTACCGGGCGGCCGCCGCGAGCTGCCCGTCCAGATCAGCCTCGGTCGTGCCCACCACCTCCAGGACGGGCCGGGCCCGGTCCACATCGAGCACGACCTGGTGGGGGTCTGTGGTGTCGGTGTTCTGGGTGAAGAGGGTGCGCAGGGATTCGTGGCGTGCCACGACGTCGGTGAGTGCGGTGTGGAGTGCGCCCGTGTCGAGGTCGCCGGTGAGGCGGAGGGCGATGGGGATGTTGTAGAGGGAGCTGCCGGGTTCGTACTGGTGGAGGAACCAGAGGCGTTGTTGGGCGAAGGAGAGGGGGATGTGTGTGGGGCGGGGGCCTGCGGTGATGGCGGTGCGGGCGGTGGTGGCGCTGGTGAGTGCTTCGGCTATGCCGAGGACGGTGGGGGTTTCGAAGAGCTGGCGTACGGAGAGTTCGGCGTCGAGTGCGGTGCGGATGCGGGAGACGAGTCGGGTGGCGAGGAGGGAGTGCCCGCCGAGGTCGAAGAAGCTGTCGTCGATCCCGACCCTGGTCCCGGTCCCGGTCCCGGAGAGGCCGAGGATGTCGGCGAAGAGCCCGCAGAGGATCTCTTCCTGCGGGGTGCGGGGGGCGCGGCT
>NZ_JAELVH010000184.1 GCF_019399235.1 Streptomyces poriferorum
TCCCACTCGCACCAGGGCCCCTCGTGCGGGTGGGACAGGGCCCTGGTGCGAGTGGGACCAGGGCCTCTCGTTTGGATCATGCGGGGCTCGCGGGGTCCGAACGAAAGGCCCTGATGGATGGTTGCTCAGGCGGTACGGCGACGGCCGGCCAGGACGCCGAAGGCGACGCCCGCGACGCCGATGACGATGCCGACGATGCCGAGCACACGGGCCGTGGTGTCACTGGAGGAGGACGCCGAGGCGGTCGTCTGCTCGTCCTTCGCGTGGTCGTCCGTGGCTTTCTTGTCGGCGGAGTCCGAGCCGGAGGCGGCGGTGGCGCCGTGCGCGTCCTCGGCGGCCGCGGTCAGCTTGAGGACCGGAGCAGGGCTCTCGGGCTCCTCCGCGCCGTCCTTCTGCTCCTCGATCCAGCGCACGACCTCCTTGTTGTCGTACGTCTGGATGGCCTTGAACACCAGCTGGTCGGCGTCCTCCGGGAGCTGGCCGACCGAGAGCGGGAACTGCTGGAAGCGGCCGGGCTCGATCTTGCCGCCGTCCGCGGTCCAGGTGACCTTGGAGACGGCCTCGTTGATCTTCTTGCCGTGCATGTCGAGCGGCTTGGCCAGCTTGCTGGTGGTCACCTTGATGTCCCAGCCGGGCACGGGCTGCGGCATGACGGACGCCAGCGGGTGGTCGGTGGGGAAGTTGACTTCGAGCTTGGTCGTCGAGGCGTCGTCGCGCTCGTTGGGGACCTTGAAGTTGATGACGGCGTAACCGCCCTTGGCGGCCTCGCCCTGCGGCTGGACGCTGACGTGGGCCGAGGCCGTACCGGCGAGGATCAGCACGGTGGACGCGGCGACGCCGCCGGCGAGGGCGATGCGGGAAACGTTCATGGCAGGGATCACTCCACAGATGCACGAAGGAAGGGTGCTCCGGCGCGCGGGTGCGCGACGGGGTCGCGACACCTCTTCCTCACGAGCGGCGTGCGTACGAGAACCCGTACCGGCACCGCGTGGGTGCGTGGCAGGGTCGCGCGGGCATCGCGTGGAGGGCGTCGCGTCAGGCTGCGAGGGTGAATACGGAGGGCGGCCCGCGCCTGATCACCATGTGCTGCAAGGGATCGCCCGTGACCGGGGACGGTGCGTCCACCGCGGTACGGGAGATACGCGGCCCGGTCGACGGCCCGCCGGGAAGCCCCGCGCGCAGCGCGGCCACGAGGACGAGCGCGGCGCGCAACGCCCGCAGCCGCGCCCCGGCCGCCACCTGCTGGGCGCCGTGGACCGACAGCCGGGCGAGGCGGAACAGGGCGACCTCGCCGCGCCGCAGCAGCCAGCCGGCGGCCAGCGCGGCCAGCAGATGGCCGAGCACCATGGGAAGGTCCGGCAGCATCCCGGCAAGGCCGGCCGTATCGGTGGAAGAGGCGGCCGCCAGGTGCTGATGGGCCTGCCCGGTCACCGACGCCGGGTCGATGCCCGCGGTGGTGACGATGCGGTGGGCGTCGGCGGTGTTCAACCGGTCGGGCCCGGCACCGCAGACGAGGTTCGCCGCGAACCGGATCAGCGCGTCCTCGTCGGCCGGTACCCGGGGCGAGGCGGTGTGCGTACCCACGCCGAAGAGTGTGTGCAGGACAAGCTGTCCGCCGGCCAGGGCGCCGGCGATGGACGGCAGGGAGCGTTCGCGGCCGGCGAGCGGGGCCGTCACCGCGAGGATCCCGAGGAATCCGGCGAGCAGCGTCCACCAGGGAACCGTCGCGCAGGCGGCCAGCGCGTGCCCGGCTGCGGACAACGCGACACAGACCGCGGCGAACACCGCAGCCCTCAGCAGCCGCATACCGGCTCCGGCGCGTCCCACAGACGTAGTCATGGCCGAGACATCATCCCACTGAGCCCCCCGTCCCCGTACGGCAGGTCCGGAAGGTCGTCTTCCGCCCGAATGGACGGGAGCCGGGCCGTTCGGACCGGTTACTGACGGGGCAGAACGGCCTTGTGGGCCGGGAATGCACAGGTGTGGCGAATACGGATATCCGCCGAATGAGCGGTCTCACACCCCGCCCGTGCTTACGAACGGCCTCGGGCGGCAATACGTATCGGTATGTCGAGCCGCAGCCAGGAGGCTGGAGCATGAGCATTTGGTGGTCACTCCATTTGCGGCGCGAAGCTGCGAGCGTTCCGCTCGCCCGACGGTTCCTGCTCGGGACGATGGAATCAGCGGGCGTGGACCCGGACATCTCCTTCGACCTGTCGCTCGCCCTGAGCGAAGCCTGTGCCAACGCCGTCGAGCACGGCGGTACGCAGGAGGACCGGGGCGTTGGAGCGGAGACCTGGGAAGCCTGGGAGGAGCCGTCCGGTGCCGCCTGCGGGCAGTACCGGGTCACCGCGTATCTGGACGGCGAGAAATGCCGTATCGAAGTCGCCGATTCCGGACCGGGGTTCCCCGCGAGGCGCGCACTTCGCACCGCCGCACAGCAGCACGGGACAGAGCAGTACGGGGCTCAGCAGCACGAGGCAGAGCAGCCGTACGCGTCCAAGCAGCAGTACCCGCCGCAGTACGCCGAGCACCCGCCGCTCACCGCCGAGGACGGGCGGGGGCTGTGTCTCATCGAGCAGCTCGCCGATCACGTCCACTTCGGCAACCGGCCGGGGCGCGGCGGGGCCGTGGTGAGTTTCGACAAGGTCCTGAAGTGGCGGGAGGGCGCCCTGCTCATGGTCTCCTGAGCAGGGCGCCCTCCGGCGCGCGGTACGGGGCGGACGGTCAGCCCTTGAGCCGGGCCATCCACGCCTCGACCTCGTCGGCCTGCCGCGGCAGCTTGTCCGAGAGGTTCCGGTTGCCGTCCTCGGTGACGAGGATGTCGTCCTCGATCCGGACGCCGATGCCGCGGTACTCCTCGGGCACGGTCAGGTCGTCGGCCTGGAAGTAGAGGCCGGGCTCCACGGTGAGGCAGACGCCGGGCTCCAGCGTCCCGTTGACGTACGACTCGGTCCGCGCGGCGGCGCAGTCGTGGACGTCCATGCCGAGCATGTGACCGGTGCCGTGCAGCGTCCAGCGGCGCTGCAGGCCCAGCTCCAGGACCTCGTCCACGGTCCGGTCGCCGAGCAGACCCCACTCGATGAGCTTCTCGGTGAGCACGCGCTGCGCGGCGTCGTGGAAGTCGCGGAAGCCCGCGCCGGGCTTCACCGCGGCGATGCCGGCCTCCTGCGCCTCGTACACCGCGTCGTAGATCTTCCGCTGCAGCGGCGTGAACGTGCCGTTGATGGGAAGCGTGCGGGTCACGTCGGCGGTGTAGAGGTCGTTGGTCTCCACGCCGGCGTCGAGCAGCAGCAGTTCGCCCGAGCGCACCGCGCCGTCGTTGCGTACCCAGTGCAGGGTGGTGGCGTGCGGGCCGGCTGCGCAGATCGAGCCGTAGCCGATGTCGTTGCCCTCGATGCGGGCGCGGAGGAAGAACGTTCCCTCGATGTAGCGCTCGCTCGTCGCCTCGGCCTTGTCGAGGACCTTCACGACGTCCTCGAAGCCGCGCGCGGTGATGTCGCAGGCCTTCTGCAGCTCCGCGATCTCGAAGGCGTCCTTGACCAGACGTGCCTCGGAGACGAAGACACGCAGTTCCTCGTCGCGCTCCGCGGTGACCTTGTCGGTGAGCGCGGCCTCGATGCCGGCGTCGTGACCACGGACGTTACGGACCGGGCCGGTGGCCTCGGTCAGCGCGGCGGGCAGCTCGCGGACGTCCTTCGCCGGAATGCCGAGCAGCTTCTCGGCCTCGGTCAGGGAGTGCCGGCGGCCGACCCACAGCTCGCCCTGGCCGTCGAGCCAGAACTCGCCGTTCTCCCGGTCGGAGCGCGGCAGCAGGTAGACGGTCGCCTCGTGGCCGTCGTCCTTCGGCTCCAGGACGAGGACGCCGTCCTGCGTCTGGTCGCCGGTGAGGTACGCGTACTCGCTGGAGGCGCGGAAGGCGTACTCGGTGTCATTGGACCGGGTCTTCAGCCGGCCTGCCGGAATGACCAGCCGCTCGCCCGGGAAGCGCGCCGAGAGCGCGGCGCGGCGGTCGGCGGTGTGCGCGGCCTGGGCGATCGGCTCCAGGCCGTGCAGCTCGGTGTCGGCCCAACCGGACTTCATGCTCGCGGCGAGCTCATCGGAGACGCCCGGGTACAGGCCGTTCTTCCGCTGCTTGACCGGCTCTGCCTCTTCGGTCTCCGGGTTCTCCGGGGTGAGCTCCTCAGACACGACTTGTCTCTCCTTGATACGACACTGGACCCCCTCCATCGTACGGGCGTACGGAAGGGGGCCCAGGGCCGGAAGACCTCTTACACAGGGTGGCCCGCCGCTACCGGCGGGCGCGCGGCCGGCTCATTCGAAGCGTGCCGCGAGCAGGACCACGTCCTCGGTGTCGTCACCCCGGTCGATCCCGTCGGGCAGCACGGTGCGCACCACGTGGTCGGCGACCGATCCGGCGTCGTGGCGCAGCGCCTTCGGGACGCTCGCGGCGGCCGAGTGGAGCCGCGCGAACGCCCGGTCCATCGAGTCACCGGCGCGGCGCAGCAGACCGTCGGTGTACAGCAGGACCGTCTCGCCGGGAGCCGGGGCGATCTCCACGCTCGGCGCCTCCCAGCAGGCGAGCATGCCCAGGGGAGCGGAGAGGGTCGTCTCGACGAACTCGGTGCGCCGGTCGCCGACGATCAGCGGCGGGGTGTGCCCGGCGCCGGCCAGCAGGATCTTGCGGCGGGCGGGCTCGCAGTAGGCGAAGAGCGCGGTCGCGGAACGGGCCGGCTCGGTCAGCCGCATCAGGAGTTCGAGATCGGAGAGCACGGCGACCGGATCCTCGCCCTCCATCACCGCGTACGCCCGCAGGCCTGCGCGCAGCCGGCCCATGGCGGCCAGGGCGCTGGGTCCGGAGCCGCCGACCGAGCCCACGGAGAGGCCGAGCGCTCCTTCCGGCAGCGCCAGCGCGTCGTACCAGTCGCTGCCGCTCTGCGGCGCGGCGTGATGGCGTACGGCCAGCTGTACGCCGGGGACGCGGGGCAGCCGGCTGGGCAGGAGCTCCTCGGCGATGGTGGCGATGTCCGTCCTGGCCCGCTCCAGTTCCAGCAGCCGGGCCAGGTGCTCGGCGGCGTACCCGGCGTACAGGCCGACGAGGTGGCGCTGGCGTTCGAGCGGCTCGGCGGGTTCGTCGTAGAGCCAGACCGCGGCGGCGAGCCGTCCGGTCCGCTCGGTGGTGATCGGCAGTGCGTAACTGGCGGCGTAGCCCAGGCGGGCGGCGACCTCGCGCCTGCGGGGGTCCAGGCTGGTGTCGCCGAGCAGATCGGGGGTGGTCAGCGGGCCGTCGGCGTTCGGCAGACCTTCCAGGATGCGGCCGTAGGAGGTGGCACTCCGCGGGACGGTCTCGATCTGACCGAGCTCCGCGTGGGCCAGCCCGAGACCGATGGTGCTGACGGGGCCGCGGCGGTCGGACGGTTCGAAGGCGATCAGTCCGCGACGGGCGCCGACCAGCGCGGCCCCGGCATCGAGCAGCTCGTGCAGGGCGTCGTCGAGGGTGCCGGTTCCGGCCAGCCGTTCGGTGAGCTCGTGCAGCGTCGTGAGGTCGGAGACCCAGCCCGCCAGACGGTCCTGGATGAAGGCACCGGGCGCGGCCGGCACTTCGGAGAGAGGCCCGGCAGTGTGCGCCGAAACCGGAACTGTGGGATCGATTCCAGCCACTTTCGGGAGGTGTGGGGCGCTCATGGTCGCCGGCTTTCCGACTGGTTTGTTTCGTCGAATAGCATCGCAAACCCCCATGTCATTCTGCGCCGCTATCAGTGCATCCACATGTACACGCACAAGTAAGGCGATGTCCAGCATTGTCACCACGGGGTTTGTGGTGTCCGAGGGGTGAGTAACTTGGCCAAAAAATGCACCCTGCGGTAGTCATTTGCGGTCGACTGAGTGTGCTCGACCGGGGGTTGCCCCCGGGTGAAGTGCCAGGGGGAGCGTCATTCCGGGCATGCTGGGTACGTAAATCGGTAGATGGCCTGAGGCGGTTCCGACCGCCTCCGGAACCTGGCAGCGGGCCCGGACGTCCTCACCTGTGACGGCCACGCCCCACCCCCGAGTGGCGGGGTCGTACGACGGACGGCAGGCGCGGTACGCGCTCTGCACCTCGCGACATTCTCGACTGGAACCGGCTCGATTCGGCTCAGCACAGCTCAGGCTCGGTACCGACGACCAACCCGTACCGCAGGCTCGACGGGCATGTACACACAGTGAAGATCCGCACACGTGTTGTGACGCGCGCGTGGTGTGATGTGGACCCTCGGCGTTCAACGGAAAGGAACGAGCGCTCATGCGCGAGATCCTCGGAAGGCGACGCAGGCTCCGGCTCGGACGCGGGGGCGGGGCCGCCCGGCTCGACGCGGCCCTGACCTGTGCCACCGCATGGCAGTGGCCCGTGCTCCCGGGGGTGGGCCTCCAGGCGGCCGGCGGCCGTGGTGAGCGCGGCTGCGCCTGCCCCGACCCCGAGTGCGCCGTTCCCGGCGCGCACCCCTTCGATCCCGGACTGCTCGCCGCGACCACCGACGCCCGGATGGTGCGCTGGTGGTGGTCGAACCGGCCCACCGCGCCGCTCCTGCTGGCCACGGGCGGGCGCGCGCCGTGTGCGCTGAGCCTGCCGGCGGTGGCCGGTGCCCGCGCACTGGCGGAACTCGACCGGATGGGCATGCGGCTGGGCCCCGTGGTGGCGACGCCGACCCGGTGGTCGCTGCTGGTCGCTCCGTACACGCTCGAACGGCTCGGTGAGCTGCTGCACGCGCAGGACTGGGTGCCCAGTTCGCTGCGGTTCCACGGGGAGGGCGGCTATCTCGTCCTTCCGCCGTCGGAGACCGGCGCGGGTCAGGTGCGCTGGGAGCGGGCGCCGGAGCGGGTGTCCCGGCCGGACGCCGATGGCGGGGCGCCGGTCCGGGCCGCGTCGAGCCGGGCGGTGGCGTCGCCGTGGTTGCCGGATGTGGGGGCGCTGCTGGACGCGCTGGTCGAGGCGAGCAACAGCGCTCCGGACGGCGGAAGCCGGCTCGCGTACTGAGGTGCGGGGTGCGGGGCGCGGGCTGCGGGCTGCCGGGTGGTGGCGCCTCTCCACGTGCTTCTCCGCCCGCTCCTTCTCCGCCCGCTGCTTCTCTGCCCGCTTCTCCGCCCGCCGTCATTACCGAGCGCTGTCGGATCCCTGGCTTATCACTTCCGGGTCAGGTGATCGACGGGGTCCGTTTCGGTCATTCCGCGCGGACCGTTTCGGTCATGCAAAGTCTGCCGGTGCAAAGTCCGTCGTTGGTCGGCTTTCTGATGCGCTTTCCGGAAACCGTTCGATCCCTCTTCGAAGATCTCTTCGGGAGCTGTTTCGCGGCGAAATCGGAAAGGGGAGCGTCCGGCGACTTCTGTCCGATTCCGAGCGGTCCGGGGATCGTGCGGAGCCGTTGTCGACGGGGGATCCAACAAGGCGTCCACGGTGGTGGGTTGACGCCGGGCCACGTGGAAGACGTCTCGAGGCCATCGGAAGGGCGACCGGGACAAGGTGCGGGACGGGCGGGGAAGCCGGGGGCGCGACCGGTGTCTGTGCAGGGCCTGTGCGCGGTTCGTGCGCCGCGTGGTGCGCCGTGGTGCGCCGTGCCCGGACATGAGGATGCCCGATCGCTGGCGACGGGGGATGCACCAGCGACCGGGCTTCCAGAACGGTAACAAGAGATCTGCCGTTCGCAAATTCGATCTCGCGTATTCGGACAGCGATTTACCTGCGAGTACGGCGAGTTGTGACGGGCGTCACCGTACGGGCCGGGTGATGGTCACTGTCAGCTGAGGGTCACTTGGCGGTTGGTGAGCCCGCCGCGTGCCCGACGCTCCTCGGCGCTGAGCGGCGCGTCCGACGCGAGCGCCGTCGCGAGCCGCTCCGCGAACGCGACGGCGGGCTTCTCGCACTCCTCGGCACCCATCGAGCTCGGCAGGTCCCAGACCGGGACCATCAGGCCGTGCGCGCGGAAGGAGCCGACCAGCCGGGTCCCCTCGCCGAGCGAGGAGGTACCGGCGGCGTGCAGTCGGGCGAGCGCGTCCAGGAGCCGCTCCTCGGGGTGCGGCATGACCCAGCGCAGGTGGTTCTTCTCCGGGGTCTCGCACCAGTAGGCGGCGTCCACCCCGGAAAGCAGGACGGTCGGGAGCGCCGCGTCGTTGGCGCGCTCCAGGGACGCGGACACCTCGGCTGTGGCGTTCTCCGCGTCCGGCACCCAGAACTCGAAGCCCGAGTGCACGACCGGCGCGAACGGGGCGTCGGCGTCCAGGAGATCCTGGAGCCGCGGCCCTTCGGCCGGTACGCGTCGGGCGGCGACCGGCGAGCCGGGCTCGGCCTCCAGCGCCCGCTGGAGCGTGTCGGCGAGGTCGCGGCTGAGGTCGCCGGAAGAGGTGTCGTTCTGGAGGGCGAGCAGGACCGAACCGTCGTCGCGCCGCAGAGCGGGCCACGCCATCGGAAGGACGGTCGCGAGCGTCACCGACGGCACGCCCTCGGGCAGTCCGCCCTTCAGGGTCAGTTCGACCGTGGCCGCGGGCACCAGCTCACGCAGTGCGACCCAGTCGCATTCGCCGGCCAGGCCCTCGAAGGGGCGCTGGACGAGTTCGGCCACGGCCTGGGCGGCGGCGCGGCCGTGACAGGCCTTGTAACGGCGGCCCGAACCGCACGGGCAGGGCTCGCGAGCCCCGACCACCGGGATCTCGCCGTCTTCAAGCTGCTGCTTCCCGGCCTTGGTCTGAGGGCGCTTCTTCGCCATGGTGGGCTTTCTCCCGATTGCGACAGTGCGGTCTGGGCCGCGAGCCTAGCCGTCCACGTGCCGTACGGGGGCACAGCCGACCCAGGAGCCGACTTCCCGGCGACAGCTCTGCCGGTGTTCCGGCCCTCCGGTGTTCCGGCCCTCCGGTGTTCCGGTCTCCCGGTCTCGCGGTCTCGCGGTCTCCCGGCTTTCCGGCCTCCCGGCTTTCCGGTGTTCCGGTCTCGCGGTGCCGCCACTGCGGTGCGCCGGCCCCGGCTCAGCCCACGTCGTCGAACGCGCCGGCGAAGTCCAGCCCGTCGAGACCCGCCGCGCCGTTCACCCCCGAGCCGCGGCCCGATGGTCCTGTCGCGGCCGGGCCCCGTCCGTTGCCCCGCGCGTTGCCCCGTGCGGCAGGCCGTTCGTCGGCAGGGCCGTGCCCCTCGTTGACCAGCACCCAGACCGTGACCTCGCCCGACGAGTCGTCACGCACACCCCACTCCTCGGCGAGGGCGCTGATGATGTTGAGGCCCCGGCCACCGTGAGCGGTCACCGAAGGAGTGGCCGGAACCGGCCGCGTCGGGCCGCCTCCGTCCGTCACCTCGACGGTCAGCCCGCCCGTTCTGTCGACGCGCCAGGCGGCGCGCACATCGCCATCTCCCACATCGGTGTGCCGGCCCAGCGGCCTGCCGTGCCGGCAGGCGTTGCTGAGCAGTTCGGAAAGAATCAAAACAGCATCGTCGACGACCGAATCCGACACCCCGTGGCTGCGCAACTGCTCACGCATCCGGTGCCGTGCCTGACCCACGCCCGCAGGGCCATGGGGTACGGCCATGCTCGACGACGTGGGCACTTCCTGTGCCACCACCAACGCCACCCCCGAGACCTCCTTTGCCCCACGCCACGGAGTGGATGCCCCCCTGGGCTGGACCGGAAACCGGCCAATGGCCTGCGAGTGACGCACTCGTAACGATCGGGTACGGGGCGAATGCGCCGGTGTACTCCCTGTGACCGACAGTGCGGGGGTGCCTCCACGGTTGTTCCCCGGAGCCACGGCTCCCGGTGGCCGCTGCCCGTCACGGCTCCCGGTGACCGCGCGGGAGCCGGTCCTGTCGGCCCTGTCGGCCGCGTTCCGCTTCCGCTCCCGCTACGCGCGCCCCAACTGGGCCAGAACCTGCTTCGGACGGTTCGTGATGATCGCCTCGACCCCGAGCCGGATGCAGAGCTCGACGTCCTCCGGTTCGTTGACCGTCCATACGTGCGCGCGGTGACCGGCACGGTGCAGGCGGTCGATGTAGCCCGGGTGACTGCGTACGATCCGCATCCCCGGACCGGCGATCCGGGCACCGGCCGGCAGTCGTCCGTCACGCAGTCGCGGGGAGACGAACTGCATCAGGTAGACGGTGGGCAGCTGGGGTGCGGCGTCCTGGATTCGGTGCAGCGAGCGGGCCGAGAAGCTCATGATGCGGACCGGCGAGGGGGCGTCGGACGGCGGCGCGTCGAGCTCGAAGCGCTTCAGCAGGTGCAGCAGCCGTTCCTCGACCTGGCCCGCCCAGCGCGTCGGGTGTTTGGTCTCGATGGCCAGTTGCAGCGGCCGGCCGGCGGCCCTCGTCTCGACGAGGAGCTCGAGGAGCCGTTCCAGGGTGAGTACGGAGGTGAGCTCGCCCGGCACCGGATCCCAGTCCGGGGCCTCCGCCTCCTCGCGGTCCTTCCACGAGCCGAAGTCGAGGGCCGCGAGTTCGTTGAGCTCCAGGGCGGAGACCGCGCCTCGCCCGTTGGACGTACGGTTCACTCGTCGGTCGTGTACGCATACGAGATGACCGTCGGCCGTGAGCCGTACGTCGCACTCCAGGGCGTCGGCCCCGTCCTCGATCGCCTTCCGGTAGGCGGCCAGGGTGTGCTCGGGGGCGTCGTCGGACGCGCCCCGGTGCGCGATGACCTGGATGGGATGCTGGCTGGGGCGCTGCTGCCGTGCTTGGGTCACCCGCGCCATGGTGTCACCGGGAGACCACGGACGCGTACACCTGGTGACGCGAGACCGTTTTGTCCGATGTAAAGGGTCGTGCGCAGATGCACAGGTCCTGCTTACAGTGGCCTGACGTGCCGTGGGAAAAGCTGACTCCAGACACGTACACAGCGGATCTCTTGCCGAATGATGATGTGGAACCGAGGAGTAAAGAGCTGTGAGCACAGAGAACGAGGGCAACGAGGGCAACGCGGCCGAGGCCGCCCCGTCCGTTCGGTCCGCACCTCCAGTGCCGGCCGACGCTCCCCAGGGGCTCCCCCCGAGTGCGCCCGACGCTCCGCCGCACCCGGACGCGACGACCACTCAGCACCAGGCGGCCTCCCCCGCCCAGGACCCGGCGACCACGCCCATGGCCCCGGTCCCGCCGGCCGCGCCGCAGTACGCGCCCCCGGCCGCACCGCAGTCCGCAGCCGATGCCGGCTGGCCCCCGCCCCCGCCGGCGGTTCCGTCGTACGCCCACGGGGCGCAGGGCGGCGGCCCCGTGTGGGGCGCGCCCGCTCAGCCGCAGGCGCCCGACGCGCCGCGCAAGCGGGGCGCGGGCGGTCTGGTGGCCGCGGTGGTCGTGGCGGCACTCGTCGCGGGTGGAGTCGGCGGAGCCCTCGGCTTCTGGGCCGCCGACAGCAACAACGACTCCGGCTCCTCCGGTTCGACCACGGTCGCCGCGTCGGGCACCCCCCAGGACCTCAAGCGCGACCCGGGCACGGTCGCGGGCGTCGCGGCCAAGGCGCTCCCCAGCGTGGTCACGATCGATGCGCAGGGCGGTGACGGCGAGGGCGGTACGGGCACCGGCTTCGTGTACGACAAGGAAGGCCACATCCTCACGAACAACCACGTGGTGGCCTCCGCGGCGGACAGCGGCCAGCTCACGGCGACGTTCTCCAACGGCAAGAAGTACGACGCCGAGGTGGTCGGCCGGGCCCAGGGCTACGACGTGGCCGTCCTGAAGCTCAAGAACCCGCCGCAGGGTCTCACCCCGCTGCCGCTGGGCAACTCGGACCAGGTGGCGGTCGGCGATTCGACGATCGCGATCGGCGCCCCGTTCGGTCTGTCCAACACGGTCACCACGGGCATCATCAGTGCGAAGAACCGCCCGGTCGCCTCCGGCGACGGTTCCGGAGGCAGCAACTCGTACATGAGCGCGCTGCAGACCGACGCCTCGATCAACCCGGGCAACTCCGGCGGCCCGCTGCTGAGCGCCGGCGGCGCGGTCATCGGCATCAACTCCGCGATCCAGTCGACCGGAAGCACCGGCCAGAGCCAGGCGGGTTCCATCGGCCTCGGCTTCGCGATCCCGGTCAACCAGGCGAAGAACGTCGCGCAGCAGCTGATCAAGACCGGTCAGCCGGTCTACCCGGTCATCGGTGCCACGGTGACGATGGACGAGAAGACCGGCGGTGCGGTCATCTCGGACCAGGGCGCCGGTGGCACGGAGGCGGTCACGAAGGACGGTCCCGCTGCCCGGGCCGGGCTCCGGGCGGGCGACGTCATCACGAAGTTCAACGACACCGTCGTCGACAGCGGCCCGACCCTGATCGGTGAGATCTGGACCCACAAGCCGGGCGACAAGGTCACGCTGACGTACAAGCGCGACGGCAAGACGTCCACGGCGGAAGTCACCCTGGGCGAGCGCAAGGGCGACAGCTGACCGGCTAGGCTGTCCTCCGCGTCGAAACCGGTCCTCACCGGCAGCTGACGCGGGGTGGGTTGCCCGAGCGGCCTAAGGGAACGGTCTTGAAAACCGTCGTCGCAGCGATGTGACCGTGGGTTCAAATCCCACACCCACCGCCAGTTCAGCGAAACAGCAGGTCACAGGGCGGGTCTCCGGTTCGGAGGCCCGCCCTGTGCGTGTGCTGCGGGCGCCTGCATCACGTCCTGCCCCGCATGTACGGGCCAGGAGCGGGCCCGGCTCACTCTCCCCAGCCGGTCCCGGCGGCCCAGCGCTCGGCCGCGGCCATCAGGATTTCCGTGGCGGGGGCCTTGATCTGCCCGTAGTCCAGGAGGTCCGGCACGCTCAGCGCCAGCCGTTGCTTGAGCCGGTAGTCGACCACCAGCAGGGGGCCGAGCTCATCGGGAAACGGCATGGCGCCAGAGGCTACATCCCGTTCGGGCGGTTCCGCGGCCGGACGGACGGTACTCAGCGTGGGGGCTCGCAGCGGGTGTGGGTGAGGCGGGCGGCGGAGGCGATGGTGGCCCGGGCCTCGTGTTCGGGCAGGCCGGTGCCGACGGCGGCTCGGGTGAGGGCGTCGGCCAACGCGTCGCCGAACCCGTGTTCGTAGGCGCGGCATGCTGCCCAGAAGAGCCGGGTGTTGCGCTGGCCCTCGTCCGCGGCCAGGACGAACTGGACCAGTCCGCGGCCCTGATCGGGATGCCCGTGGGTGGAATGGGTTCCGTCGGGATCGAGGTGGTGGTGCCGTGGGCGGGCTGGAGGCGTCAACAGGTGGAGCAGGGCGCTCGGGCAGGGCGCGGGCGTGAGGCTGCCGGTGCCGGGGACGAGGCGGTAGATGCCGTGGGCGGTGACCGAGCCCGGGCCGACCAGGTAGCCGCCGGAGCCGCGGATGTCGATGCCGGGGGCGAGGCGGCCGGCGGAGTTGGGTACGGCCACGCCGGGTGGGCCGGACAGCCATAGATGGCGGCCGCCGCTGGGGGTGAGCACAGTGACGGTCGGCGGGAGGGTGAACAGGTGCTGCATGGCCAGTTGTCGCAGGGCCGCCACGGAGTCGGTCCGGCCGGCGGCGTCGATGTCGAGATCGATGCCGATGAGGTGGTGCGGGCCGCGTCCGCAGGCGATGCCGTAACCGGTGGCCCAGGGGGCGGCGGCGAAGAGGGCGCGGACGGCGATGGGGTCGGTGGTGGCGTCGTGGACGCCGTGTCCGGGACGGCCACAGGCGCCCCGGCAGCCGGACGAAGGGCCCTCGTCGCGGTGCGGGGAACGCAGGGCGGGGAGCTTGGTGGCGGACAGCGGGATGACGGGGAGCCCGTGTTCGGCGGCGGAGAGCGCGTGGGCCAGGGCCAGGGTGGCGGTTCGCCGGTCGGTGGTGGCCATGGTTCTATGTTCGTATGAATGTTCGAATAAGGGAAGAGGGCGAGGTCGCGACGGGGTGGTCGGGGCTCGGTGGCGGAACGCTTCTTCTCCCGTGGGGTGTGGGCTCGCGTCGTGGGCCCGGCTGACCTGGGAGCTTGTGAGATCTGGGGGTTTATCTTCGCTTCCTCATGCTTGCGAGGGAATCGGATCTTGTGGGCGGTTCGCCGGTGTGGTGCTGGGCAGCTTTGATCTCGCGACGTCGTGACATCGCCGGGCGGTCGGCCAACTGGCCCGGGTTCAGCCTTACTTTCGGTTCCTGGAGGAATAGACATGGCAAGCATCCGTACCGCTCGTGCCCTCGCCGTTGTTGCCGCCCTGCCTCTTGCCGCTGTTCTCTTCGGTGGCGCGGCCCAGGCCGACAACGGCTCGTTCGCGAACGACGGATCGAACGCGGGAGTGGCCACGATCAGCGGCAGCGGGGTCGGTGGGGACAACTTCGGGAACTCGTCCACCTCGCAGCAGCAGGCCACCGGCTCCGGGGCTTCGAATCAGAGCAACTCCGCCCAGGTGAACGGCTCGGCGTTCACCGCCATCGACCAGTCCACGCACAACCTGGCGGTGAACTTCACCAACCTCTGGTGATCCGGTGCCTGCCGCGGTCCGGTCGGGGGGCCGGGCCGCGGTTGGGGGAACGACGGCCTGCGTGCCGCCACTGCGGTGGCGGCACGCAGGCCGTCGTTCCCCCAACCGCGGCCCGGCCCCCCGACCGGACCGCGGCAGGCACCGGATCACCAGAGGTTGG